>JAPPGC010000040.1 GCA_028875125.1 Bacteroidota bacterium
ACGCATGCTAATGTAGCTCAACCAGCCGGGATAGTCCTACTATAAGATCTATTTGTACCATGGGGATAAAGTGTGGTGGAACCAATAGGAAACAGCCAATCTCTCTTCAATCAAGGTAGATCAACTTCCGGCAGCCAGTTCAGGCCATGGTCGCCAAGAACTTTGAACTGAATATAGCTACCAGTTGCCACGATCACTTCTATCCGGATATCTTGATATGTGATGATTGTGGGTCCTTCATCTTCAAGGGGATATTCCAAGTCAAGGTAAAAAGCGGGTTGAGCAATTGCTCGGTTGTTAACTCCAGAATACTCTCGATACGCAACCTTGATATTTGATCCCGATTTGCCGGTATATGTAAGCGTTCCAATGAAGTTAAATGTTTTGGTTATACTGGGTGTCTCGTAAACCGGAGCAAAGATACACCCACAAGTAGTGTGAATGTCGAATGTCTCGATTACGTTGGATGCGTGTTGCAGATACCGGTGTACCCCAGATGTTTGATGAGTTTTTTCGACAACTAACATTTCGCTGCCAACACGGGCGATGAGGGGTTGGTCAAACTCGTAATTTGTCTCAACAAGAATTTGACTTGGGGAACAGGACGCCAATACACTGGAAGTAATGATAATTGCAATGAGTGCGGTTTTAGTGTTATTGATCATGGTCGTTCATGTGAATGTAGAGTTATCTACGTGAGTTTCTCATCCTTTAATAAACCAAACAAATAATGGGCCAAACAAAGGTCGTCATCGCTTTGGCTCAGTGATCTATAGGCCATTAACGTCATTGCCCAATGTTCAAATACGCTGACTCAATCGGCCACGCGGCCTGAATTAACCCAGAAATTTTTCCCCAAGCTCAATTTGGTATACAGATCCCCATTTTTATGTCGCACTGCGACGCGTGAGAGTAACATTCACCCAGGTATAATCAAAAGACCAGGTGCTATTTGCCTCTTCGCAGCACTCGTTCATTAGATCTACATTGTCATGTACAACACTCTTTTTCTGGGGCTGGATACCCGTAGTGCAGCCGTGTTCAGGCAGCAGTAGATCGGGTTCGGGTCTTGCGGTCTCTACCGAGGCATTTCAAGCTTCGGAGTTTGTGCTGAGTGCTCATGAGGTCAGTCCACCTAGGAAACACAAGTACGTAGCCTTGGAGGAGTCTTCTCTCTTGGGTTGGATTGCCAAGGTTCTACACCCGTATGTAACCGAGGTGATCGTGCGTTATCCTTTAAACAATTAAAGGATCGGTCGTGGTGGTTACAAATGTAGCCTTACCGGTGTCATCGAGCTATTTCACTTACCTCGGTTGGATGAATCGAAGTCTGTCTACTATGCAGATGAAGGCCATCAGGCAGATTTCAAGATTGCAGTCCAGCAGTATTTATGCGTTCGGAACGATTATGCCAGATATGATAGAGTGGGCAGGTTTCAAAGCCGGGCCTAATTCCACCTTGCGTTTAGCAAGACGCGGAAAAGAAAGCCGGTTTTGTCTCTCCTTATCTCTGTTGCGATAGAGCGTTCAACAGGTGAGCGCGGGTTTTCGAGTGACTCAAGGACGAGTTGGCGGACGGAACATACGTTTCCGTGGGCTCACGAAATTGCCCTTTAATCTGATATACGGGGTCTTGCGCTCACCTTTGGTCTACGGATACGTATACAGCTCTGAGTCCGGCTCCCTTCCAATGCCAGAGCAGAACGAATCAATGGCAATATCCAAGAAGTCAAGACCGTTAGAAGGGGGTACAGAAAATTCGAAAACGTCCGAGGTGCGATCCTATTTTTCCATGGCGGACTAGACCTCATATCCATCAATATTCGCGGTAGAACCAGTCGCATGAATTATTGGAACAATCTTACAACTAACTGTTAGCTACATGATCCCCAATAATATGGTGAAGACTATTCTCATGTGGCCACGATTCATTCTTGCGCCATATTTCCGACTTTCGCTCTTCATTCCTCTGGCCATTGGACATGTTGCTGCTACGGCTATCCACGCCCAAGAGATTGTCGAGGTCTCAGGTCAAGATCGATACATTGATCCCGACTTTGAAGAGGTATACCGTCTCGGAGCCCTAGAGGGCGATTCCTGGGAAATGTTCAGCATGGTGCAGAAAGTCGGCTTTGACGAGCAGGGCAACCTCTATGTGTTCGACGATGCAGGAAGTCGCTTGTCTCCAGACCTACGCATTCTAGTATTCGATGCTTCTGGAGCATTCGTCCACGAGTTTGGCACCAGGGGCGAGGGACCGGGCGAATTCATGAAGCCCAACGGGTACGCAGTTGCCCGCGACGGCACCACGATAGTGCGGGACGGCGGTCGTTTTGTTTACCATCTCTTCGACGCATCGGGACGATTTAAGCGGATGGTCAGAAACAGGACCGGAACAATAGAGAGCGGCGGAGGCGGAGATGCCGTGACGATTGAGGCTACGGCGGTGATGCCCATCGTGGCAGATCCCCGTGGAGAGGCCGTCTTTACTATAACGGGCGAAGCTACCATTAACATTCAGGGCAGCAATGGGACTCCGGCCAACCTCCGAACGATCGATCGGCATGCTCTTGCTGGCAATCAAGCACAGATCGAAACCGTGGCGGAAACTTGGCGACCACCGCGCGCCAATGAGTCCGAAAATGAGCAGGATATCGTAAGTTTTAGCAAGCCCAGTATATTTGAACCACGTCTCCTGTACGATCTGCTACCGGACGGGCAGATCGTGTACTCCGATTCTTCGGCATACGCGTTGAGTATCGCGTCGGCGGAACAGGGCGACATATTGAGAACCATCACACGTCCGTTTCGTCCCAAGCTCGTTACTCCGCGTATCGAAAAGGAGTATACGAGGCGAAAAGAAGCACGAGACGCGAAGGGTAAAAAGCGGACTCGCAGCGGGCTTCGAACCTCGCTCTCGGTTCGGGGCAAGGGTGTGGGTCAGAATCCAGCACTAGTGGAGGCGATGCTCGGAATGGAGGAAGACGATAAAACCTTCTACAACGAAATTCCCGTAGTTGAACGATTGCAGACCACCTGGGAGGGGAGGATCTGGGTACAGCGCAGGGCTGAAGAGTTTTTTGAGGATGGTCCCATGGACGTGTTGGCCGCTGACGGCGAATATGTCGGAACGTATCGCGCTGGCGCGACTGCGTTGCCGGATGCATTTGGTCCCAATGGTCTGACAGCCTTCATTGAGTATGGCGATCGTGACGTGGCCAGGATCGTGGTTCGAAGGCTGCCGGAAGCTGTGCGCTGAAAGAAGTCTGCAGTGAGGATCCTCACCTTTAACATTTTGAGGAGTTGACAAGGGTCAGTAAAACCTAAACCTCCCGGAGGGGGTGGGCCTCAATCGACGATTCATCCGTGAATTGTCCTGTAGGCTCGAAGTATCGGCATCCAGAAATCGTGTTTCGTCGTAGAGTAACACCCTACAACCATCGCTTTACGATTCTTAGGATATTGGGATAATTGTCGTGTCCTGCGTCCACTGCGGCGGACATTGGTTGATTCTCCTTCCAACGTCAACTTAGTCACTGGCCAGTAAATCGCTTGGGCCTCGGATAAAGAGTCCAAGTTGACACGCTGCGGGGAGCTATTGCCGTATTGGGAGCTCCTACACTCGTACTTGTTTTCTCTCCTGGATGCCCATATTGGATTGAAAACCCAGGCCATTACCAGAGGATAATAGTTGCCAATATGCGTGTGGGTTGTGATGTTGTTACGAATATACTTCAATCAGTTAACACCCCGATCGCATAATCCCAAATCCGGAAGTCTCAGCTTTTTCGATCAAAGCAAGTTCGGCACAATCAAAAAATTGGAAGTTCTTTGTCAGTCGAAAAAACACAAGTATTTGATCCGATGTAAACCATTGCCAATGTGGTTTCTGCCAGTACCGTATACCTCGGAATGCACTCCAAACTGCTTGCACGATCCTGCCAATCCACAGTAACGGTCAGTACGTACACAACCCTATCAGTCCAAACACACGCAGAGCGTGAATTTGAGTGCACAAACGCCCGCTTATAGAGATTAGGATTTATTTGTCACGGAATCACCTCCTCGTAGATTAACACTTGCGGGAAAGGCGTTTCTGTCCTCAAAACAATCTTGTCGCCTGATATAGCCACGATTCCAGGAATGCTTCCAAGGTAGGTTTCCGTCCCCAAATGAGGATTAAGGCGATATGCATGATACTTTTCCGGCGGAAAATCTCCATGCATGGAAGTAGTATCTACTACCGTAATGTGACTCACAATGAAGGCTCCATCATCATCTGTAAATAAATTAGAAAACCAGCTCTCTCCTTTTTTCGGAGGACTATATGATAACGATGGGCGACCGTCTTCAGTCAGCCGCTGCGTGACTTCTGCGGGCACAAAATTTTGCAATTTGTACCGTTCCAGCAAATCTCCATTTCCTGTACATACATTTACTACTGGCACATTCTGCCGTATCCATGCAACCGTGTCATGTGTGTCGCTGCATGCCAGGAGACCACGCCGTGATAATGATGCTGCGACCCACGGGTCAGGGTCCACGTACTTGTCCCCAAATGCTGTTATAAAACGCCCGGCTAAGTCATATTTGTGAATCACCCCATCTTTTTCTGGACTATATCCGAGCACATATATGTGCCCATTCATGGCACAACCATCTACACTGTATACGTCATCATGCTGAATAAATGAATGCCCAAAGACATACTCCAATGAGTCCAATCTTCGATATATTATGACCCTTTCTTCGCGCCCAATGATCACGGCAAGACTGTCAGATTCAAGCAAATCAATGGACTTGGGATCCCCGAACTCCCCTGGTCCATTTCCCGCCCTTCCAAAAGAACCAATGTAATCTCCTTCCGTACTGTAGATACGTACTACGGTGTATTCTCCGTCCAATATGAACACATTCTGATTGGCATCCACGGAAACCGACCGGACACTTCCCAGCATGGCATGTTGAGGACCTTCGGCCACGCCAACTCGCGAACTGGGCTGTCTTGACGACCAGTAAGATATATCGAAATATGCCGAATCGGACTTTCCCGTTACGAGGACAGTGGCATCGGGAATATTTTGGGGAGTTGGATGAAGAACGGCTACATTTGAGTCAGGAAGCCTTCGGACCACAGTTGCTATCAGAACGATAACTATGAAAATGAAGAGCGCCCCCAAGAGAACATAAAACGAACGTTTCAAAAAGCTGCTTTGCATCGGCGGTACTTGGTAAGGAAAATTATAAACCGCATCTCAATCTGCATCGTTCAGGCCACGGAAGCACTACCTACTAAACTTTCGACTATCGCTGCAATAATAAGTGCTGACAGAATCCCGATCGACACATTGTACTTCGTGTTCCGTGCATCAAATCGTTGATACCAGTTTCGATACGACATTTTCTGGCGAATTGTTTGCCAGTCTATAATGATTTCAATTAGCTGATTTTCCTGGCAAGCCCAACAGATTGCGCCATAAACGTTTGCTTGGTACCCGGACTACCATTCGGTCATGCCGATCAGGTCCGGGTTCCCCCTTCGCGATCAGGTAGAGTAAGACCAATCTACGGGCATTTATGGAATTGGAACGCTCCTCCAATGAAAAATGATACGCCCACTGAATCCGCATATCATGAGGTTTCTCTAAAGCACCATCCTCATTTTGGTAAACTCTTTGAGCGGGTGAGACATATCTTGAAGCTTCTGAGGAACATGAGATATGTGTGGATAGTGTGATTGTCACATAATTGCCTATGATGGAAGCGTTTTCTAACTAATCTGGAAGCTTCAATGAAGAGCCTTAACCTGATACTTGTGGGATGCCTGTTCGCTGTTACTTCCCAGAGTATCACAGGAATACAACCTCGCGGTGATCACGCAGCCGAGATTGAACTTCGCCAGCTATTTGCCATCGGTGGCGACGCCGGGACGGATGGAGTCTTCTTCGGAAACATCGGCAGCCTGGTAACCATCGACGATGCAGGTCGTATTTTCGTAGGCGAAAAGCAGAGCCCGAAGATATACGCGTTCACCGATGAAGGTGATCTGATCAGCGAAATCGGCCAGGAAGGTGAAGCTCCAGGTGAATTCAAGTCGCTTCAAGCCATACACACGGGCCCAGGCGATACGTTGTACACGTTCGATTCTCTCCTGAGAAGAATATCGGCGTTTGCACCTGGCTCACTTGAGCTGGCCCACGCATTCACGGTTTCCAACGACTCAGTGGGCAACTATCCTTCTGGCTTCTTCGGAGCAAACGATAGCGGTTTTCTGGTAGTGTTTGAAGAATCTTCACAGGGAACGGATTCGGTACGATCGGTTCACGCCAAAATTGTAGACTGGGAAGGAGACGTTATCCAAAACCCATCAGTGCGTTTACCTGCGATAGAGTGGATAACCTTGAAAGGTCCAATCAGGGAAATGGGTACGCATATGCCTTTTGGTCGTTATCCGATTTTCCGCTTGGGTCCCGCAGAGCAAATCTACGCTGGCTCAACTGGCACAATAGACATAGCCATTATGACAGCAAACGGGATGTCGCGTGGGCAAATTACGCATCCGTATAGAGGCGCACCCGTGACCAGTAGAGATATTGAAGAGTACGTGAAGAACTATTGGGGCGATTTGCCAAACCAAATCCGAAGGGCCATGCGATACGAGAGCAGGCCTGCGTATTCTACGTTTCAAGTAGATGAAGAAGGGCGAACTTGGGTTCGGCTAACATCCGCGGACGAGGAAGCTGAAACTTCACGTTGGCTGGTCTTGGATGCTGAAAGCCGGGTGGTTGGGGAGTTGACCCTCCCTTCCTCCATAATCATTGAGGCTGTTACGTCGGAACGAGCGTACGCTACAATGGACAACTTCAGTGTAGTTGTCTACCAGATTGACGAAACTTAATTGAAAACTTGGGGGATTATGTGCTTACTGTTCTCCCTCACTCACAGTGATTTACGCTGCCGGAGCTTCCGTCTTAATCGTGAACCGACTCATAAATGTAGGTACCCTCCAATATTTCCAGTTAGGATATGGGTCATATCCTCATCTTTCCGCGAATTATTGCGAGGCGAGTTTTCCCCTAAATTTGAGCCTGGTTGGGTGAGTAAATTGACCTGGACACACCACGTATATGAATTCGCAAGGAAAAGGCACGCCGCATGTCCTCGGTGATCTAATGGATACTGCCATTGACGACCTCGGCGTAAGAGCCGGAGTAGATCAGTCAAGGGCAATTGAAGCCTGGCATGATATTGCAGGTCCAATTATCGCGAGAGTCACCGAACGAGTCTGGGTGCGCCGCGGCAAAATGTTTGTGGAGTTAAACTCCGGAACTTGGCGTCAGGAACTGCACATGCATCGCATCCAGTGGCGAAATCGCCTGAACGAAAAACTTGGCAAGCGTATCATTAATGAGATCGTTTTTCGATAGTTGCCCCAAATCTCTCAGACAATTGATTAATCTGTGAGTCAAGGCCTTAAGCAGAAATGATATCTGTGTGGCGTAAACTTGTAAACTTCTGGATCGAGGTCTTCTGGCGGTCCGACCGGGGGCGACGCGTTATGGTCTGGAGGGGTGTTCAGGATGGGGATCAGGACGAACTATATAGCGAGTTTTTTCCTGGGCGGATAGGTGCGCGAACAGCCTTTTTTGTCACACTCGGGATATACACCATCCTCATTTGCGGTGCCACGGGCCTCACGCTTTATCATGGGTTGATCCCCGGCCTGGATATTCGCGAACTCCGGCAAAATACGATGTTGTTCTCCTCGCGCCTCGATGCACTGGAGGATTCGATAGACTCACAGACCCAGTATATAGCCAACATTCGGCGTTTGATGACTGGGGATTTGGATCCCTCACACACGGGTATCTTATCGGACACAACCGCCTCCATTGAGCCGACCGCACCAATTCCGACGGCTCTATCGGTTCAGCAGGAGGACGACGAACCGCCTGCTCTTCCGCTCCTTCGCTTTTCAATTGATGAGTCCCCCGCATCCATGTCCTCACCGGCTCCAATCAACTACCTGGCAAGTCTTGCTTTGCCAGCGTTACCACCGGTACAAGGCTTGATCACGCGTGGATTCGACGCTCAGCAAGAGCATTATGCAATTGATATCGCAGTCACTGAAGGCACAGTGGTTCACTGCATCGGTGACGGATATGTTGTCTTCGCAGATTGGACTTACGAAGGAGGACATACCATAGTCGTTCAGCATGCCGATGGATATGTTTCAGTCTATAAGCACAACCAGCGCTTGCTGAAACGAGTAGGTGACCGGGTTGGCGTCCGTGAGAGTATTGCGGTCAGTGGAGATTCCGGTGAGTATACATCAGGACCACATCTCCATTTTGAGTTGTGGAACAATGGCTTAGCACAGGATCCAATCCCCTACCTGCTCGGATACTGAAACTTGAATACCTTTGTTCTTGTAACATAAACCCTGATCTAACCTTACATGACTCCCATGGCGAAAAAAAATCAGCAAGCAGCCCTTGTTCGCAACTCAAAGGACGCACCAGGTGCTGCCAACTTGAATATCATCGCGGATGGATCAGTTATTGAGGGCACATTCAGCACCAGTTCTGACACCCGGCTAGGAGGCAGAATTGAGGGAGATATCAGGGTTGACGGTCTTCTGCTCATCACCGAATCAGGCGTAGTCACGGGATCCGTAAGGGCTGACAATGCTAATATAGCAGGCACGGTAAATGGAGAGATTAGTGTTGTTAAGAAGGCGCTGCTGACCAGCTCAGCCAACATTCAAGGACACATATACACAGATCGTTTGGTTATTGAAGAAGGAGCCACCTTCAATGGCGAATGTCAGATGGGACACAAGGGCAAGCCCGCCCTGTCAGACTTCTCACAAACCCCCATCACAGACAGTGAGCGCGTGGAAATCAGCAATGAGCGACTGGCAGAACAGCATTCGTGAGGCTTCCCCCTATCTGAGCCTCGGTGCACAGGTAGCAATGACCATGGTTGCGTTTGTGGTCGGTGGATATTTTCTGGACCGGTTCCTGGGAACGATGCCGTGGTTCATTCTGGCAGGCGCCATTCTCGGAATGGTTTGTATTTTCGTGCGCCTGATTCACATCGCGAACAACAGTGGGGAAGTCAACAAACAGTAGCCATGCGGGTTTACCGGCCTTGCATGCGCCATTGCTCTCATTCGAGACCCATTTCGTAAATTCGTAGTTAAAGCGTCGCCATGGAAGAGAGTGTGTTGTGGAGTGCTGTAGTGGGTGTGCTTCTGGGGTTGTGTTACATAGTAACTAGTGTATTTGTGGTTTTGCTCGCACAGCAATCATCGCGGTTTGTGCCAATAGTGTTGGGTGGCATGGTGCTGCGCATGTTTGGGTTTTTGGTAGCCTTGGTCATAATTATTCAGTTTCCCATTTTTCCTTTTCAGATCGCACTTTTGGCCCTTACGGCGGCTTTTTTGATCGTGGTCCTGATCGGGTTATTTGCTGAACTCACATGGGTCATTCGCCGAAAAGTTTGATGCAGTCAGCACGCCGTCTGCTTTGCTTATGGTGCATGCTGGGGTTTTTGGCCCCGACGACTGTCATGGCCGCCGATGACGACGAGTTTGATGCGGTGCATCACACTGCTGACGGATATTATCTGGATTTCTCACCCATCGGCAAAATTGAGTTACCCCGGATTTTTATTATCCGCAGCGAGGTTACCGGATATAGTCTACGCACCTACTGGACAACCAGGAGCGCCCTTCGATCTGGCGAGATGCATGCCTCCCTTCACAGCGAAGAGGTTGAAGAAGACACACACGTAGAAGCGGAGCAGGATACCGAAGCATTGATTGCAAGCGGCGACCATCTAGGTGCAACGTTGGTACCGAACGATGGAGAAGTTGTGCTGGATTTATCCATGACGCGACATCTGATGTTTGCATTACTTGCGTCGGGTATTTTGCTGACGATCTTTCTTCAGCTGGCAGAAAAGTATAAGCGCGGAATCGGGCGAACGAGCGCTCCCCAGGGACTCTTTCAAAACCTGTTTGAAACGCTGGTCATTTTCGTGCGTGACGATATCGCGATTCCAAATTTAGGCCGGGATAAGTACCAGCGTTACCTACCGTACCTGTTGACGGCGTTCTTCTTCATTTTAACCTGCAATCTCCTGGGGCTAGTGCCATATGGGGCAACCGCCACCTCCAATCTGAACATTACCGCGGTATTGGCAGCCTTTACATTCGTACTGACGCAAGTGAATGGATCAAGAGATCACTGGCGGCATGTCTTTTGGCCTCCGGGAATGCCTGTTCTTGTAAAATTTCTATTGATCCCGACTGAAATCATGGGGCTTTTCATCAAACCGATTGCCCTTGCGATTCGGCTCTTCGCCAACTTAACTGCAGGGCATCTGGTGATACTGAGCCTCATTGGTATGATCTTTACTTTCACACAGCTCTTTGGTGAAGCGGTAGGCTACGGCGTGGTGCCGATCAGCTTAGGCTTTACTTTATTCGTGATGTGCCTGGAAATTCTCATTGCATTTATCCAGGCTTACATCTTCACTATCCTGTCCGCACTGTTCATTGGAATGGCTATTGCCGACCATTCGCACAGTGAGGCGCATTAAGCATATAACGAGGAAACCTTTTACTCATGGATCCACAAGCTCTTGCATATCTCGGTGCTGGACTCGGCACCGGACTCGTCGCCATTGGAACTGGACTCGGCATTGGCCGACTGGCCGGACCTGCCATGGAGGGTACTGCCCGCCAACCGGAGGCCACCAATGATATTCGAACATCAATGATTATTGCGGCTGCACTCATTGAAGGGGTCGCCCTGTTCGGTCTGGTAATTTCTTTTATCCTGGCTTTCAAATAGGCGCCAAGGATGTTACTTGCCGCAGACTTACTGAGTGCCAATGTCGGGCTGATCGTCTGGTGGGGATTGGTGTTTCTGGCTTTACTACTGTTGCTTCGGCGGTATGCCTGGGGACCGATCACTTCCGCCCTGACAGAGCGGGAAGAGACTATCGCGAGTTCACTCAATCGGGCTGAAGCGGCTCTGGAAGAAAGCAAGCGACTGCAGGGGAGCAACGCTCAGGCTCGTCGAGAGAATGAGCTGCAGGCGCAACGACTGCTTCGAGAGGCGAGGGAAGAAGCACAGCAATTGCGGGAACGCGAAGTACTGCGTACTCGCGAAGAAATCAGTGCTCTCCGAAATCAGGCTCAGGAGGACATTGCACGGGACAAAGAAAAAGCCCTGCAGGCCCTGCGCAGTGAAGTGGCAGACCTGGCTATCCTCGCAGCGGAGAAAGTTCTGCAGGAGAATCTGGACGGTTCGCGTCAGCGTGTGCTAGTGGATCGATTCATAGACGACCTGTCTGCCCAGAAGCACAACCAGTTTCCCTACCAGGCATGATTTCTTCAGTGGTTGCGCAACGTTATGCGCAGGCGCTATACGACGAAGCGGAAGGGATGCCCGCGGTCGCAGTTGATGTGAGGCTGTTGAGCGACACGCTTGACGGCTCTGCCGAGTTGGATCAATGCCTGAAAAGCCCCGTCGTTCCAAGGCGCAAAAAATCTGCTGTACTACAAGGTCTGTTTGCTGGACGGATGCAGGCATTGACCTTGCGCTTTCTGCTCATGCTGGTTGAGCGTGGCAGAGAATCGTTGCTTCCTACGATTGCTTCCAGATTTCTGGCGTTAGCGGACAAGGCTCAGGGGGCCATAGAAGTGCGTGTCCGTGCACATTCAGCGTTATCCGAACGTGAACAGGAACGCCTGCGTGGTGTGCTGGGGGAGAGGCTGAACAAAACCGTCCGACTCGATGTGGTTGCAGATCCTGCACTGATGGGAGGAATCGTTCTCGAAATTGGCGATACGGTATATGATGGCAGCGTTCGTCACCAGCTTTCACTCCTCCGAAGCCGTCTGCACGCACAGTCCTAAATATTATTGATGATTACGAAATGACAACGGCTATACGACCGGATGAAGTCACAACCCTTCTCAGACAAGAACTGGGTGGCTTTGAGTCCGCAACAGATATGTACGAAGTGGGAACTGTTCTCCAGGTGGGGGATGGTATTGCCCGGCTCTACGGCTTGTCACAGGTGCAGGCAGGTGAACTCATTGTATTCCCTGAACGCGATGTTACCGGGATGGTCTTGAACCTGGAAGAGGACAATGTAGGTGTCGTCCTTTTCGGAGAAGTTCAGGAAGTCAAAGAAGGGGATCGTGCGCGACGTACACGCCGCATTGCTTCCATTCAGGTGACGGAAAGCATGTTGGGTCGCGTGATTGATCCACTTGGGAGAGCAATTGATGGCAAAGGTGCACTCACGGGGGAGACCTGTGAGATGCCTCTCGAGCGCAAAGCACCAAGTGTCATTTATCGCCAACCGGTATCCGAACCATTGGTGACCGGGATCAAGGCCATTGACTCCATGATCCCTATCGGCCGCGGCCAGCGTGAGCTTGTGATTGGTGACCGCCAGACCGGTAAGACCGCTGTGCTGATTGACACAATCATCAGCCAGCGCTCAACACATGAGACCGATACTCCCGTCTACTGCATCTACGTGGCTATCGGGCAAAAGGCCTCCACGGTCGCACAGGTGGCTCGTGCACTGGAAGACAACGGTGCAATGGACTACACGGTGATTGTGAATGCGCCGGCATCCGTTGCTGCGCCGCTCCAGTTTATTGCCCCTTTTGCTGGCGCCTGTATAGGTGAGTATTTCCGGGATACCGGCAGACACGCCCTGGTCATTTACGACGATCTGTCCAAACAGGCCGTGGCCTATCGGCAGGTTTCGCTTCTGCTCCGCCGTCCACCCGGGCGAGAGGCCTATCCAGGAGATGTATTCTATCTGCACAGCCGCTTACTGGAGCGTGCAGCCAAGATCACTGCGAGCGAAGAGATCGCTGCCCAGATGAACGACCTGCCCGATTCCTTGAAAGGTCGTATCAAGGGGGGAGGATCACTCACGGCGCTTCCAGTCATTGAGACCCAGGCCGGTGCAGTGGATGCTTACATCCCGACGAACGTGATTTCGATTACTGACGGACAGATATATCTGGAACCGGATCTGTTCAATGCGGGTGTGCGCCCGGCCATCAACGTAGGTATTTCAGTCAGTCGTGTAGGGGGAAATGCACAGATCAAGGCCATGAAGTCGGCTGCGGGGATGTTGCGTTTGGACCTTGCCCAGTACCGCGAACTCGAGGCATTCTCCAAGTTCGGTTCAGATCTGGATCCTGCTACGCAGCGACAGTTGAGGCGCGGTGAACGGCTCGTTGAATTGCTCAAGCAAGGCCAGTTTGCGCCGGTTCCCGTCCAAGAGCAGATAGCCGTCATTTTTATCGGCAGTGAAGGTCTCCTGGATGCAGTAGCTGTATCGGACATTCCCAGTTTCGAGCAGGAGCTGCTCGAAAATCTTCGTGTTCGTGTACCTGAAGCATTAGCCAGTATAATAGAGACTGGTAAACTGTCGGACGAAACGAAGGACGCTCTTCGTGAGGAGGCCAAGCGACTCGTTGACCTTTACGTTAACCAGGCCTGATGGCGACCCTGCGTGACATACGTACGCGTATTGGGTCTGTCCAGAATACGCAGCAAGTTACCCGTGCCATGAAAATGGTGGCGGCGGCGAAGCTGCGTCGGGCTCAGGAGAATATTTTCAAAACGCGTCCCTATGCCTACAAGATTGGCGAGATCATTGAGCATTTGAAACGCCAGGGGGCCGTGGACGCTCACCCCTTACTGCGGGAACGAAGGGAGGTCAATGCTGCGCTCATTGTCGTCGTCTCCGGGGACCGTGGGCTGGCCGGTGCCTTTAACAGTAATGCGATCAAGACCGCCGAGGCCTTGATAGCCTCCGAGTATTCAGAACTCCATTCGAATGGCACACTGCACATAGTTGGCGTGGGTCGTAAGGGGGCCGAGTACTTTACCAAGCGCAACTACAATGTGGTTGCTGATCTTAGCGGTGTATTCAGGGAGTTGAACTACGAAACAGCTCAAAGTGTCGGCGCCCTCGCCAGAGAGGGATTCATGGAGGGCCGATGGGATGAAGTTAAGCTTGTTTACAATGAGTTCAAGAACACGATCGCCCAAAACCGAATTGTTGAGCCCCTGATTCCCATTCCCCCGGAGCGTTTTCAGACACCGGTGATGCAGCAGGAGGATATCGCCACGCCGGAGATTAAGGAGCGTTACCGGGCCGATTACCTGTTTGAGCTGGATTCGGCGCGGATTCTAGACACACTGGTTCCACGATTCGTGAATTTCACAATCTGGCGTGCATTGCTGGAATCCTGTGCGGCCGAACATGGGGCACGCATGGTTGCGATGGATAACGCCACATCCAATGCGACGGAACTCCTACGCGCATTGCGCCTCCAGTACAACCGTGCACGTCAGAGTGCCATTACTACGGAAATCCTCGAGATCATTAGCGGTGCTAACGCGTTAGAGGAGGCCACATAATTTCCGTGGCACGCGTAACATACGTGGCTTGAATACGATCCTTGGGAGAGGTGGCCGAGTGGCTGAAGGCGCTCCCCTGCTAAGGGAGTATGGGTTAACAGCTCATCGTGGGTTCGAATCCCACCCTCTCCGCTCTTGGTCGAACGATCGTTCGGCTTTCACGATGGCGTACATGGAATCCCGGAGGGGTGGCAGAGTGGTCGAATGCACTGGTCTTGAAAACCAGCGTACCGCAGGGTACCGGGGGTTCGAATCCCTCCCCCTCCGCATTGTCAGCTTATAGACTGAGCTAGCTCCGCAGACCTGTCCGGGCTCAGAGCGCTGCGCATGTAGATGCGTCCAGGTATCCTTGAAGAGTGTCCAACCGGGAAAGGACCTACCCGACAGGAATGGGCAACCGGGTAGAATTATTTGCGTACACTCGGGCGGGGACCCACTGAATGAGTCCCTTTACATGCAGTTGCCATGCCACTATATCAAGCAGTGAGACTTTGGGGTATAGCCGTAGCCTTCACTACTGCAGCAGCGTGCTCTTCGCAATTGCCTGGCGAGACAAACCTTGCGGTGCGGTTCACTGCAGACACACTCGCTGCTATTCAGCTCCAAGGCCAGGCAATTGAAACAGGCGACTCACTTGGCATGCCCTATGCCTTGATCGTTGGCCAGAATTACGTGTTGGTCGCCGATGTAATGGGAGAACCGATACTAAACATTTTCGACAGGCAGCACGGTAGATGGGTGGCGTCCGGAGGCAAGTTTGGAGAGGGGCCGCGTGAATTCGGTGGATTAAGAGATATTATTCGTATCCCCGGTCGTGACGCCGTCTGGGTTTTCGATTTCGCAGGCCGATCGATCCAATTCGTAGACATGGACTCACTTGTCCTTAACCGGTCCCTGTCTGACAGGCGCTTGCTGTTAGATGGAGGTCCCGGTGACCCGTATAGCCCTGTATGGACCGCCGACAGCACGATTGTATCATCCGGTACGTATGGCTCCAACCACTTTGCGGTCTTTGCGGCCGATGGCTCTTTCCTGAATACTGCGGGTCCCGCTCCACCGGGAGACGAGGAAATTTCGCCCCTGATTCGTCGCCAGGTCTATAGCTCTGTGCTCCGGGCAAGTCCGAACGGCAAAAAGATTGCGGCTGCTTACGACAGATCGGACAGACTGGAAATCTATGAAGGAACAGCATTGCGGCACGTCGTCCGGGGACCTGATTTTTTTGAACCGGCTTTTACGGTTCAGGTAAGTGCCAACGGCAATCTCCGGCCCGATTATTCCGAGGATGAATACCGGTATGGATATGAAGATATAACAGTGACAGATCGCCTGATTTTCGCCCTTTATTCCGGCAAGACCTTGACAGAGTCTCCCACAGGCGAGGATAACGGAAGCTACATCATAGTCTTTACGTGGGTCGGACAGCCAATTTTGGTCCTCCAAGTCGGAAACGGGCCGCAACGCATCGCCGTTTCTGAAGATGGTCGGGACCTGTATGTGGCATATTGGCTGCCGACTCCATTGATCAAACGGTACAGCATGCCTGATCTGATGTAGAATCTGTCTACCGCATAGAATCACACACTCCCGCTTGGTGTCCTCCGCAGGGAGACGTCAATCCAATCCCAGAGCTGCCTTTCAAGCCGATCATTTAGTCTTCCCGTACCATAGTGACGAGATCCGACAAAAGTCGAGTGAGACCTTTTCGATCCCGACATCACTGGCATCCTTTTCCAATGAGGCCCGCAGGACGAAGAATGCCGGGATCGGGCCCACGGCGAGAGGTGCAGCGAAGTTTCTCTTGCACCAGTGCTTAGGCTGCAATTCGTATGCCCTGTACTCCCAATTCCGGCCCACCGCACACTGGTTAAACAGTATCATCTTTGAAGCTTTCTGATCTCGAAACGCCCTTCCCGCCACGATATCAAGACCATCGTCCTTTAACTGTTCTATCGCCTCTCGGTCTCTGATGTCTTCCCCCTACAACCCGGGTGGCGCCAGAAAAAAGGGTTATCTTCGGCCATGGAGGCCTTTGCGAGTTGCAAGTTATATCTTCAGATGAGACAGAAGGTCGCTACAGCATCGCGGCAATGCCGAATTGGTTGTCGCATCGACACTTCGAGCTCTCAAACAATTCCCCTATCAAATGACAAGGTGTACAAACTTCTCCCATCATGGCACACCTGTTTGTTGGTATTGATCTCGGAACGTCAGGTGTACGAACACTGGTTGTTGACGAAATCGGACAAATCCATGCACAAGCAAGTTACCCGGTTCAGGGAGACCGACGTAATGGACTGCACCGACAAAACCCAGAAGAGTGGTGGCAGGCGGTCTGCAGCACGGTCAGCGCCTGTATATCGCAGCTAAAGCGGTGCGGTGCTTCAACAAGTCAGCTTCGCGGGGTATCAATAGACGGAACCTCTGGTACCGTAGTGCCTACCGATCGTGGTGGACAGTGCACAGGGCCTGCCATCATGTACGATGACACCTCTGGGCGAGAGTTTTTGACCGAGCTTTCAAGAATACACTCCACGGCAGTATTGTCGCTGTCTGCCCTAGGCACTGCTTACTGCTTAAAGAATGATAGCTCTCAGCCCGTGTCGTCGCAGTTGCTGCCCCAAGCCACCTGGCTCTGCAGACAACTGGTTGGCAGTGTAGTGCCTACCGATTACAGCAATGCACTTAAATTTGGTTACGATCTGGAAAAAAGCCAATACTATACATGGATAAAGCCAGCGATACGTGAACAGTTACCGGCCGTCGTTGAGCCCGGTAGTATTCTGGGGGAATTATGCAGAAAAGCCAGCGAACAAACACAATTACCCGTGGGGTTACCCCTTGTGGCGGGGGTAACGGACGGAGTTGCCAGTTGTATTGCCTCAGGTCTGTATCGATCCGGCGATTACAGTACTTCACTCGGGTCAACCCTGGTTTTTAAGTCCTTATCTGAACGTAGCTCATCACACCCTCTTTTGTACTCCCATAAGCTGCCTGGTGGTTACTGGCTGCCAGGTGCAGCAAGCAACACAGGGGCTTCGTGGATCAAGATGTGGTTTCCTGACGCAGATCCTCCACGAATGGATGCCGAGGCACTTCGGTATCTCCCATCCAAGGATACAGTGTATCCGCTCACACTCGAGGGCGAACGATTCCCGTTCGCAAACAGCAGTGCACGTGCGATTCTTCCTTCCGGTCTGAACAATGCACGCAAGTTCGCTGCATGCCTCCAGGGAACGGCATGCCTGGAACGTATGGCATACACACTGCTTGACAACGCGTTGGATGTGCCTCCAGGTCAGGGAGAGGTATTCAGCACAGGCGGTGGCAGTTACAGTGACATATGGATGCAATTGCGTGCGGATCTCTGTCAGCGGGTCTACCATCGCCCCGCCTGCACGGAAGCGGCGTTCGGTGCAGCAATCCTGGCTGCTGCCGCTACTCGCCATTCAATGCTGCCAGAAGCGATTCAACAGATGACCCATCAAAGCAAGACTTTTAGACCGCGTCGCGAACTGGAGGAGGCCTACACAGACTTTGTCCAGAGCGTTCAACCGTTTCTGAGCCCCTAGGCATCCATTGCCTGAACCACGTCAAGCACCTCAGTGATGGTTTCCAGCGCATCGTCCAGGGTGTCTTCGGGAATATTTAGCGGAGGAGCGATCCGGATAACCGTTCCCGAATGAAGCGTCCAGCCCAGGAGAACCCTTCGCTGCAGGCATTGCTCCACGGCCTGCTTCGCAACCCGAGTGTTCATCAAATCCATACCAAGCATTGCCCCTCTGCCGCGCAATTCAGTAATGAGTGCATGCCTAAGCTTTGTGCGCACACGCTCCTCAATCCATAGTGCGCGCTCAATCAGTTCTTCATCCTGCAGAACCTGCAGGGTCGCGCTGGCGGCCGCACATGAAACCGGATGGCCACCAAATGTTGTCACGTGACTAAGTGGAGGGTCACGCCGCAGCGACTGCATCACTTCTGTACCGGCTACAAAAGCCCCCAGCGGCATTCCGCCTCCCATAGCTTTGGCTAAGGTCAGGATATCCGGTACAATACCTTCATGCTCAAATGCGAATAGGCGCCCCGTTCGACCAAAGCCGGTCTGGATCTCATCCAGCACCATTAATGCCCCCACGGCCGTACATCTCGCACGCAAAGCTCTGAACCAGCCGTGTGGCGGTAGACGCATTCCTCCCTCACCCTGGATCGGCTCAGCAATCACACAGGCAACCGTGTCATCTATGTGGTTTAAAGCTTCAAAGTCACCAAAAGGCAGAAACTTCACGCCAGGTAACAGAGGACGAAATGGATCTTGATAAACATGCCTGCCCGTAACGCTCAGAGATCCATGCGTATCGCCATGGAAAGATTGTTCAAAAGCTACCATCCGGCTCCGTCCGGTGTATTTCTTGGCCAGTTTGAGTGCACCCTCGTTGGCCTCTGTACCTGACATTGTGAAGTACACAGAATCAAGCGAACTTGGCAGAACACTTGCCAACTGTTTAGCCAACCGCACCTGAGGAGCTTGGATGAACTCACCGTACACCATCACATGAAGATGCCGATCCAATTGATCACGAATTGCACGCAATACGCTCGGATGCCGATGTCCCAGCGACGAGACTGCAATCCCGCTGATAAAGTCAATCAGTTTGCGTCCATCGGTCAACACGAGAAATGGCCCCTCAGCCCGCTCTATTTCCAAACCAAGAGGGTGGTCGCTGGTCCAGGCAAGGTGTCGGACAAAATCTGCATTCATTGTTCAATCTCCAATCCAATCAGGCGAACAGGTATATACACATCGGGTTCAACTTCTCCCGAACAATAAGCACAACTCATGGATCTTAGCGGGAAAATAGCGGTCGTAACTGGGGCGAGCAGTGGCCTTGGAAGCGAGTTTGCCCGACATTTGGTGCGGCGTGGAAGCACGGTCTATGGACTCGCACGAAGAGTAGACCGTTTGAAGTTGCTCGAGTCTCAATTGGGAACGAAATTCAAGCCGGTCGAATGTGATGTGACCGATGAATCGGCAGTAGAATTGGCTTTTTCGGGCTTGAACCGTATTGATATCCTTATCAATAATGCCGGTCTGGGTCGTTTTTCCGCAATTGATGCCCAGACCAAAGAAGATTGGGACGCGCAAATTGACACGAACCTGACAGGCGTCTATCTTTGTACGCGTGTGGTGGTGCCGCGCATGAAAGCGCAGAATGAGCAAACCGGATTCGGTGGACATATCGTTAATATTGCCTCCGTTGCAGGTTTGGTTGGCAATGCAAATCTAAGTGCTTACAATGCTACAAAATTTGGTTTGCGTGGATTTAGCGATGCAACGATGAAAGAATTGCGCGGCCATGGTATCAAGGTAAGCTGTGTCTGCCCCGGCAGTGTCGCGACCGAATTTGGCCGCGTTGCGGGTTCCTCGGGTGCTCCGAACCCTATGCAGCCGGAAGATATTGCAGCGACAGTCATCCATATATTAGAGTCATCGGACAATTATTTGATTTCTGAAGTGGTAATGCGACCGCTTCGACCAAGAGGGTAACCATGGAACGAAGAAAATTCATCCGATCAGCGGCACTAGGTTCAGCAGCCGGTGCTGTTCTTACCGGTTGCGGCTCCCAGAGCGGTGATGCCCCGGCCGTTCAAACCGACACTCCAATGCTGCGATGGCGTCTTGCATCCAGTTTCGCCCGCTCTCTAGATACCATCTATAGGGCAGCGGAGGTAATGAGCGAGCGTGTCAGTCAATTGACCAATGGACGGTTCACCATCCGTGTTTATCCGGCCGGTGAGATGGTTCCTGCATTTGAGGTACTTGAGTCAGTCCAGAAAGGCACGGTGCAAATGGGGCACTCGGCGGGTTACTACTACATAGGAAAAAATCTAGCCTTCGTTTTTGAAACCACGGTTCCCTTTGGCCTCAATGCTCGGCAATTTAACAGTTGGGTTTATGAAGGGGGTGGACTGGAAATCCTGCGGGAATTATTTGCAGATTATGGTGTGCTCAACTATCCCGGCGGCAATACTGGCGCGCAGATGGGTGGATGGTTCAACCGGGAAATCAACAGCCTGCTGGATCTGCGCGGGCTTTCAATGCGCATTCCTGGATTAGGCGGACGGGTTATGGATCGTCTGGGGGTAACCGTCCAGCAGATTCCGGGCGGAGAAATTTATCCTGCACTTGAGCGTGGAGCAATAGATGCTGCCGAATGGGTAGGTCCCTATGACGATGAAAAACTGGGCTTCAATCAGGTCGCAAACTACTACTACTACCCAGGCTGGTGGGAACCAGGAGCCAATCTCTCCTTTTTTGTAAATCAACAGGCCATGCAGGAACTTCCGTCGTCGTATCAGGCTGCATTGGAAGTCGCCATGGCAGAAGCCAACCAGTATATGCTTGCAAAGTATGACGCCTTGAACCCGCCTGCCTTTCAACGAATTCTTGAGTCCAATATTGAACTACGTGCGTTTCCGAAGGATGTGATGGATGCGGCATACTCCGCTTCCGAAGAACTCCTGCAGGAGGGGCGTACGGATCCTGGCTTTGCTCAAGTGCATGATTCCTTTCTCGCATGGCGCCGGGACTCTGATGACTGGATTCACACAGCAGAATACGCCCTGTTTTCTTACATGCACGAACGCAGGCAAGGGGGCGCCTAAGGCACTCAGAGTGCCCAAAGAACTAGGTCAGGGAAAAAGATCAGTAGGATCAAACCTATGACCTGAATTCCTATGAACGGGATGACTCCTCGATAGATTGAGGCTGTCTGCATGCTCGGGGGAGCTACACCTCTCAGATAGAATAAAGCAAATCCGAACGGAGGCGTCAGGAATGATGTCTGCAGGTTCATCCCCACCATTACCCCGAACCAGATCAGGGCGATGCTAGCGGGTACGCCTAGCATCGGACTCAGAAGCTCGGCAGCGGGTGCAACCATCAGGGGGATAATGATAAAGGCAATTTCAAAGAAATCAATAAAGAACCCGAGGATAAATATCGCGAGGTTGGCGACAATCAGGAATCCAATTACGCCTCCGGGAATATTGATGAGAAGATCCTCAATCCAGATTCCACCATCCAGTCCCCGAAATACAAGCGCGAACGCGGTGGAAGCAATGAGTAACATCATCACCATTGCAGTCAGTTTCACAGTCTCTTCCACTGTTCCCCGTAGTGCTTTCTTGTCCAGCCGGCCATTCAAAGCTGCCAGACCAATGGCACCAACCGCTCCCAGAGCTCCTGATTCGGTAGGTGTGGCAATGCCGGCAAAAATGCTGCCGAGCACTACGAAAATGAGCAACAGTGGTGGGAGCATTACCAAGAAAACCTTGCGCAGCAGCCCCTCTCGCTCCGCGTTTCTCACCTCAGGGGGTAGCGCTGGCGCAGCGGATGGCTTGAGAACGGCAACCCCTGTGGCATACAACCCGTAGAGTAACGCGAGCAAAACCCCCGGGACCAGTGCGCCGATAAACAAATCGCCGACAGATACGCCTAATTGATCAGCCAGTACCACAAGTACTACACTGGGAGGAATGATCTGTCCCAGTGTTCCAGTTGCTGTGATCACGCCTGCGGAGAGTTCCTTCGAGTAGTTGTTATTGAGCATGATTGGCAATGAAATCATTCCCATTGCCACTACACTTGCTCCTACAATACCTGTTGCCGCTGCCAGAAGCACCCCTACGAGGATGACTGCGATTGCCAACCCCCCGCGTACTGGACCAAAAAGCAGGCCAGTCGTATGCAGCAGGTCCCTTGCGAGATTGCTCTTTTCGAGCATGGTCCCCATGAAGATGAAAAAGGGGACTGCCAAGAGCGTGTAATTTGACATTATGCCGAACAGGCGATCCGGCAAGGCCAGCATTAGATGCCAGTCGAAGTAACCCGTGCTAATACCAATCACAGCAAAAATAAGCGAAGCACCTCCAAGCGAAAAGGCTACGGGATACCCCGAAAAGATCAGAAGTAAGGCTACCGCAAACATGAGCGGTGCCAGCCACTCAAGTCCGGGCATGTCTGTTCAAGCGTTGAGTTTTTGCGAGATCAATGATCGTTATGGCTTCGCGAGCTGCGGAGGCCAATCCCTGCATCATCAACAGTATAAATGCCAGTGGCACAACAGTTAGAAGGGGATACCGTGGTAAACCTCCCGGATCCGGCGATCCCTCCAATCGGACCCATGAATCCACGACCGACGGCCAGGAAGTTGAAATCATGAGTAGGCAAAATGGTATGAGAAAGACTACCGTACCCGCTATGTTTACCCAAGCCTTAGCGGTCGGAGAAATACGATCATAGAAAATATCAACCCTTACATGTGCCCCGGTTTTGAGTGCGTAAGCTGCTCCCAGCAAGAAAACCATACTAAATAGATACCACTGAAGCTCAATGAAGGTATTGGAACTTGCCTGTCTTGCCACTTCACCGACCCAATGCAGAACTGTCTGAAACGTGCCCGCACTCTCAGGATCAAGATGTGCCCAGCCTGACAGTGAGCGCATGATCGCATTGTATGCACCTGCTATCACCATGAGCAGGGTACAGTACCAGGTCAGTTTTCCAAAGAAATCTGTGACCCGGTCAGTGCGGCTAGCGAACGTTGTAAGAAATCCCTCTGTGCTCATGTTTGGACCCTACAGATCATTGGCCTTCAGGTTCTGCAACAATCTTCCATGCTCGTGTGCATGCCTCCACCTAATTCCGAAAGAGTCGGTCAAATTCTGGTTATGACTAAGTATACAGATTCATGAGTTTTTACGAAGACTGTTGCATTGCATTTTGTCACAAACCCGGTGGACTCAAAAAAACTCCACTACATGAGTTGTCCAAGCAATTCCGGTTCAACAAGGGACCTCGCGTCAACAGGTTTCCTGTGCTCCTATTCCGGCCTTTGTATGATCATAATTCGGGATGCATCGGTATTCCCAAACTATCAGAAGATCAATACCCATCGTGCAGGGTCTACCGAGGTTTTCATGCTGAGAGGGCCCGTTTCCATTTTCCAAAATATCCTGAGGGGCGCTCGCGGATTCGAGTGTTTGAATGCTTCCGGGATCAGTGGGTCAGGAGACGTATCCTGTGCGGTGCACTCTGAGTAGGGACGAAGTCCTAACTGCTTTGATCACTGTTGTTAGAGTTTGACTCAGAAGTATCTGAGGTGGTAGTTGTATGGACCTCAAAATGCCCGGCGAGTAAGTATCGGTAGAGCTTGAGTGTAAGTTCCTTTTTGTTCTTTTCCAGCCAGTTTTGGGCATCTGGTGTCATCACCATCGTACGGCATGCCGTATCCGCGACTATTGAGGCGGGTTGTTTTTCTAGGGCGACAGTAGGTCGGATTGCGGTTTCAGGGCTGAACTGGTGAAGGCGTTTGCCGGAACTGTCATAGGCAGATACCCGGCCGGAAATCAGCAGTTGCAGTTCATCCCCATCGGGCAGAGAATCGCCGGCAGCGAACTCCCGTGGCGTCAGCCATTCATGAAGCTGTTCCATCAGAGCCTCAAAGTGAATCTGTCTTTCCAGGTAGCTTTCGAGGTTGTCCGCAGCATCTTCCAGCAGGATGGTGCGCCGCCCTTGTACAGACGCTGCTTTTCTATTCCACGCCATTAGGATTATGTCTTCGCAACGTTCAAGGGCAGAATTTTCATTTGCCTCAAATATCAGTTCTGAAAATGTGGATGCAACAAGGGTGCGCTCCAAAGCTGAGCGAAGTTGTTCGGATACTCCACTCAGGATGAATTGGACATCGTTCTTGGTTGCTGTTCGCAGGAACCGGGATAACTCGTTGAGCGCAGAGAAATCCAGACCGGAGACGGCGGAGAAATTCAGCACGAGACAGAGGGGCTGGGGGCGTTCCTTTAAAGCCTCTTTGAGTTGGCTCATCAGTGTGCCGATGCTACCGAAGAATATATAACCACGTAGCCGACAAACTTTCACACGCCCGCCTTCCTGAAGTAGAATCGTACGCTCTGGGACAGTACGGGCCTTGTTGCTGTGGCGTTCATGAGCCGTAAACTGGGATTCGATCGGATCCACACGACTGAGGCGCACGACGAAAAATACGAGCATAATGAGCATACCGGCGGCTACGCCCTCAATCAAACCGACAAGGATGATGGTGAGAAAGATTGCAAGGATGACTCCAAATTCGATCAATGGGAGGCGTTTATAATTTTGTATGAGTCCGTGATCCAGAAGGCCCCATCCGGCAAAAATCAAAATCCCGCCAATTAGTGCTGTCGGTACGATCTCCAGAAGTTTGTCTCCGAAAATCAGGACCGTACCCATCACAATAGATGCGATCACACCGTTCAATCGGGTTCCGGCTCGGAGAAGCTTACTGCGCAGTGAGCCAGATATGATGATTGCCGCAACTGTTCCCCCGCCGAATCCTGCAAATATGCTGGCATAGCCCGTGGATTTGAATTCCTTGTTCCAGTCCATCTCCTGATTGACTGCGAGCTCAAGCCCCGCGATATTCAAGATGATACTGATAAACGCGATCAAGGTAAGTGCGAGGAGGTTGGGAGTCTGAGCGAAGATGGCGGCCCATTCCACACGTACGATATCGGCCGGAAGAATCGAAGGCCACAGTTGACCGTCCGCTGTACTGGTGAGCAAAAGGTCAACCGCTCTCGCTTCGCCGCCGGTAATGCCAAGAGTACCTAGGACAATATGGTATGCACCGACTAAAATTGCGGTGCTCACGGGTAAAATCAAGGCATGACCCCATCGCGTAATTGCGTAGTAAAGCAGAATCCCATAAATCACTCCCGGAAGTAAAATCCAGAATTTGGGAGAATCAAGATTTATGGCATTTACCCACCACTGGTCCTGTACTCCCATTAGGGATAGTCCTGCCAGGCAGACAGCTCCTCCGATACCAGACAGGAATCCCGCAGCGACAGGATATGGAATAAAGCGCATCAGCCTCGCCAAACGAAAATGCCCGATCATGAGACAGCAAAGCCCTGTGAAAACTGCGCCAATGATAAGTGCACTGGCTGCAGTGACGAACAGTGCCTCCTCACTTGCTTCAATTGAAGACACGATTGTGGCCATGATTACTATCAGCGCCGGAGACAAACCGCCAATCGTGCCCCGATAGCTGCTCGTCAACGCCATGACCAAGCAAGCGGCAAAATTCCCAAATAGAATCAGCCCAATGCCCTGGGAAGAGTAGGCTTCTAAAGCACCATAGAAAATGAGGCTCCCAAAAGCCAGCTGTGCAACGACTAATCCCAAGCCGGAGGTCATTCCGGCCGAAAGGGCAGGAATTATCTTCGATGAGAAGAGATCTCTACGAAGCTCAGAAGCAAGTTCCTGGAAAGCAGCAATCACTTGGTCACCATAGAATCAAGAGCGTGGATAGCCCAATCTAGGAAATGGGGATCATATCCGCGGACAATTGGTGCATGTCTTGTCGGCGGGCGGAAGTAATTTGCATTCAATGAGGCCATGTGCTGCATGGATCATTGGTTGACAAGGAGACTGGCAGCCAGTCGAACAGTCAACCTCCGGCTACAGATAATACAATTGTTTCCATCATGCGTCCAGAGATGATTATAGCAAAGTTCAAGGAGAACGATCCGGTTCTATTGCTCACATACCGGTATTCTCTAGTGCTGACCCAATTGCTCGGTAACGCAAGGTTGAAGTATTGGTTGACATCGGTCACTTCTCGTGTTCTCCGCTCACAGACTGCATGCAGGATTGATACATGTTTGGATCCGATTCTGTGATTTGGAATACAGAAACGACCAGAAACTACAGACTCAAGAACAGAAAGAAATATATGAACCCCAAATCTCAAGGGAGGAGATTAGGGTCGGATTGCGTCAGCTGTTGTCAATACGAAGGTTTTTAAGAAAGATCACCGACCAATCCCTTGTGTACGCGGTGGTATATTCAGGGACATTCTGGTTCACTGGAGAAGCGAATAATTTGCTGGTTTCATTAAAATGAAAAATTATCTACCGTTTTACTGTTACTCGTTACTGCCTGCACGACTGAGCCTCCACCCAATATCGTGCTAATCATGGCAGATGATATGGGTTACGAGACGTTGGGGGTTAACGGCGGTTTGAGCTACGAAACGCCACATTTGGATTCACTCGCCCAACACGGCATGCGTTTCACCCAAGCTTTCTCGTCGCCCTTGTGCACCCCTACCAGGGTTCAACTGATGTCCGGCAAGTACAACTTCCGCAACTATATTGGATTTGGTTTGCTCGATCCGGCTGAGCGGACGTTTGCGCACTTATTGCACGATGTCGGTTACACAACAGGGATTGCGGGCAAGTGGCAGCTGTATGGTGATGCGCGGCAGCGGGGGCTGGCCGGACGCGGCGGCTCAACACCGGAGGAAGCGGGCTTTGAAGAGTTTGCACTTTGGCAGTACGTGGAGCGTGGCAGTCGTTACAAATCACCCACAGTACACTACTCTGGACAGGCGCCTGAAGTATTTCCTGGCGCTTATGGACCGGATCTGTATACGGACTACATTGCGGACTTTTTTGAGCGACACCAGAACGAACAGTTCTTCTTGTATTTCCCAATGGCCTTACCGCATGATCCGTTTTTGCCACCGCCGAACCATCCCGATTTTGATAGCCTTGATGTCCCCGGGGCGCGCAGCAATTCTGCATATTTTGGTTCCATGGTAAATTATGTGGACAAACTCGTTGGTCGCATAACGGGCAAACTGCACGAGCTTGGGCTTGACCGTCGGACATTGGTGCTGTTTACGACGGACAATGGAACACATCGGAGTGTGACCTCGCAGCACGATTCAGGTCTAATTCGGGGCAGAAAAGCCTTTCCTGTAGCAGCCGGAACTCATGTGCCGTTAATCGCATATTGGCCCGGTACCATTGAACCGGGTGCAATCAATGATGCCCTGGTGGACTTTACAGATTTTCTACCGACCATGTTAGAAGTGGCGGGCAGTACTGTTCCAGATGATTTCACCGCAGATGGACTGAGTTTTTATGGTCAACTGATCGGACAGGCCGATACCACACGCGAGTGGATATACTGTCATTATGATCCACGATGGGGCCGATTTTCGCCTGCGCGATGGGCTCAGGACCGCACTTGGAAACTGTACGGAGACGGCAGGTTCGTCAACTGGTCCGAGGATCCCCACGAATTACAGGCCGTGGAGGATACCACATTGGATGAACATGCGCGCGCAGCGAAAAGCAAGCTACAGGGTGTACTGAACCGAATGCCGCCATTGCCACCGATTGTATCGGAAGATTAATTTGGGGCGTAAAGAACAGGACTGACCGGATTAAGTGATACTGAAACCACATCCATAGAGAATGTTGTTCTCGGTGGAGTAGACCTTCGGTGGTGAGTTGAGTCTTGCAGCGTACCTTTATTGCAAAAGAGTGGAAACCCGACGATCGGAGTGACCTGCTCGGACTTCGCGGGTATCGTTCTGAAGATCACCGAAGGGTTAATGAATCTTCCAAAGCCCATGATTCATTCGACATCAGGCTGACCATTGACTTATGGCCCTCAAGTGAGCGGGTTCGATTCGCTGATCCAGTAAACAGGGCGCATGCCGTCCTTGGGTAGAACCGTATTTCGTAGTTCGTGATCTGCAATTGCGAAGAGTTGCACAGTTCGGGCCGGCTAACGTTAAATACATCTGGAAAGCAGCGGCAAAAACATGTTGAGGCATACCATTGATGATATTGCCCGCTGCGGATACTAAATCAACTGCATTGATCAGGTGTGTCGCATTCACTAAACCGGGCGAACGATTATGGATCCCTGGGTAGTACTAAAATTTGGAGGAACCAGTGTCTCTACACGAGAATGCTGGGACACCATCTCGGGTATCATCCACACACGCAGAGCAGGTAACGAACGCGTATGTCTGGTGTGCTCGGCGGTCTCTGGAATATCCCGAGCCCTTGAAGAGCTCATCGAGGCGGCATTGCAGGGCCAACACGAAAGAGCCCTGAAAGATATTCGTGATCGGCATTGCGCACTTGCCGAAGAACTCGGGGTTGATGGCAGGGAACTGTTGAATGAGTTTTTCCGAGAGCTCGAACGTCTCGCGTACGGCATCTCACTGACTCGTGATGTCGGACCGGCGTTGCACGCTCGGATCCTGGCCACAGGTGAACTCATGTGCACAACGCTCGGAGCGGCATTCCTCAAGGATAAGGGGATTCAGGCGGACTGGGTAGATGCACGCAAGGTTCTCAAGTCGGAAACCTTTGCAAGTATTCTGCCGCACGAAGAGTTTCTATCCGCACAATGTGACTACACACCCGATCCTGAACTTCAACAGATTGATGCGAATGTTTTCATAACGCAAGGTTTTATTGCCAGTGACGCTCGTGGCAGAACGGTGCTGCTGGGCTGGGGTGGTTCCGATACTTCGGCGTCCTATCTTGCCGGCAAACTTGATGCCGTGCGTTTGGAAATCTGGACCGATGTGCCTGGAATGTTTACCGCTGACCCGAGTCATGTGCCCGGTGCGCGACTACTCAAGCAACTTGAGTACGACGAGGCTCAGGAGTTGGCTAGCTCTGGTGCCGAAGTGCTTCATCCACGCTGTATTGACCCGTTGCGTGCACAGAAAATCCCTCTCCATGTTCGCTCGACAGCCGACCCTGATCTTGAAGGAACTGTGATTGGTTCAGGTGTCGAGAGTTACGGTGCGCAAGTGAAAGTAATTGCTGCGCGCACAGACCTGACGCTGATTGCCGTTGAAACACCGCGTATGTGGCATTCTGTAGGGTTTCTGGCAAAGGTATGCAGCGCATTTGAACGGCAGAGCCTTTCCATAGGGATGGTAGCCACTTCAGAAACCAATGTTACGATTTCGATTGATCCGGTATATGGATTACCGCTTGAAGAATCTACCATTGATGCCCTTCTTGACAACCTGAACACCTTTTGCCGGGCAAAACGAATCAGCGGATGCGCTGCAGTTAGTCTGGTGGGGCGAAACATCCGGAGCGTATTGCATGAACTTGGGCCGGCGCTTGAGGTCCTGGACGAACAAAAACTGTACTTGGTAACGCAGGCTGCCAGCGATCTGAATTTTACTTTTGTGGTAGCTGATGCACATGCTCAGCGTCTGACGAACAAGTTGCACAGTCAGATTTTTGGCCAGATTGGGCCGGATCATCTATTTGGTTCCACGTATCGCGAATTGTTTGAAACTCCAGATGCTGCCATAGCTACGCCCTGGTGGAAAACCCTGCGCACGCAATTGCTCGAAGTGGCATCTACATCCGTGCCGTGCTACGCTTATAATCTGGACAACCTGCACGACACTATAACCCGTATACAGGCACTTAAGGGCGCTGACCGCGGCTTCTATGCGATGAAAGCCTGCTGGAATCCGCAGGTGCTGCAGGCTATATCTGAGCGCGGGATCGGCTTTGAGTGTGTGTCTCCCGGTGAGCTTCATTATGTTCGTAAGCTGTTTCCAGACATTGCCCCCGACCGCATTCTGTTCACGCCCAACTTTGTGGCAAAAGAAGAATTTGTATTGGGTTACGAACTTGCAGGCCATGTGACAGTGGGCAACATACGGGCCTTGGAGCTTTGGCCCGATGTCTTTGCACACCGTGCGGTCACGTTGCGCATTGATCCTGGGTACGGCCGTGGTCATCATCGGCATGTACGCACCGCTGGATTCACCTCGAAATTTGGGATCGCACCGGACGATCTACCGGATGTTCGGCGGATCACAGAAGCACACAACATGCAGGTTGTAGGTTTGCACGCACATATCGGTAGCGGCATCCTGACACCGGACACGTGGAGCACCACCGCGTACGCACTGGCTTCGTATACAGAGGCATTTCCTGAAGTTACCTACTTGAATGTGGGTGGGGGCCTCGGCGTGCCCGAAAAGCCGGGTGCCACACCTTTGGATCTTACCGCCTTGGAGGAAAGTCTGCTACGATTTCGGGAAACCTATCCTCAATTTGAACTCTGGATTGAACCAGGCAGGTACCTCGTTGCAGAAACCGGGGTGCTCCTGACGCGCGTCACACAGGTCAAACGAAAAGGTCCTGCATGGTATGTAGGCGTGAATACGGGTATGAATTCGCTGATCAGACCCGCACTTTACGGGTCCTACCATCGGATAGTTAACTTGACGAGGCTTGACGCGCCCCCAACCATCACAGCTGATATTGTTGGCCCCATATGCGAGACCGGCGATATAATCGGACGCTCCCGCAGGCTCCCGGAAACCGTCGAGGGAGATGTTCTGCTCATTGCTATGGCAGGGGCTTACGGCCGAGTGATGTCCTCCAGCTATAATATGCGCGAGCCCGCGAAAGAGGTGATTCTCTAGTGCTGGTGGAATTCGTGCCCGCAATACTTGCAAAAAGCTGCACCTTTTTCCACCTTTGTTTCCGTGCAGCGCACGCACGGTGGCGTTCGCTTGATATGTCGACCAGCCATGCTGATCGACATGACGATGATCGCATAACCTATTATCATCACCAAAGCTGCGAAAAACTTTCCCAGATCCGTTTGCGGGGAGATATCCCCGTATCCTACAGTCGTTAGGGTAACTACTGCCCAATACATACTTAGAGGAATACTGGTAAAACCATTTTCTGGACCCTCAATCAAATAAAGCACGGCGCCAATGGTTGTTACCAGGAGTGCCAGTGCAAGCACAAACACCCAAATCCGTCTCCAGCTCTCCTGGAGCAGAAAAAGCAAATGGACTCCGGCCCTGCTGTACTGAACCAGTTTCAGAACACGAAAGACGCGCATTAAGCGCAATACTCTGATTACGATTAACGCTTGTGCGCCGGGTAGAAGAACACTTAAATAAGTCGGGATCACCGCGATTAAATCAACTACACCGAAAAAGCTGCGGGCATATTTTCCGGGATCCTTGGAGCTGTATATTCGAAGCACATACTCCACCGTGAAGATTACCGTGACTATCCATTCGAGACCTATCAGCAAATCCTGGTAGCGATACCGCACCGTATCAATGCTTTCGAGCATGACAGCTATTACGCTTATCACAATGAGTACAAAAAGAACGATGTTGCTCCGTCTCCCCAGTGGAGTGCGATCCTCAAACAGAATTTCGTGAAGAAACTCACGACGAGAACTCCTTGTGGATTGCTTTACCTTATTCTCCTGTTCTTCCACTTTTCAAGTATAGCTCGTAGTGATAAAGTGCGGCGATGATGATGCCATGTCGAAGTATTCCGGCAGTGATAAGCTTTGGCACCTCACGCATATTTACCAGATTAATGATAATATCTTCACCCGGATCCAGCTCTTGTTCACCTGTCGGAGTGGCATCTCTGGCCAGAAAAAAATGACATCGATTTGTCGTGATCGCGGGATTGGGAGCCATTGAGCCTATTGGATTAAGCGTGTTTGACACGTAACCTGTTTCTTCCTGAAGTTCACGTCTTGCAGCTTCCCGGGGCAACTCGCCCGGACCAACGATACCCCCTGGCAACTCCAGTTCAACGGCCCCCGTGCCCGGCCGCCATTGTTTGATGCAAATCAACTCACCGCTGGTAGTTACAGGGACAACTGTAACCCAGTCAGGGGTGTCCAACACAAAAAACCTGTGCGTGCGCCCGGTTCGAGGTGACACGCAGTCATCCTGGCGCACCTTGAAAACCTTGAAATCGCCAAGGTATTTCTGGGCGGTGCATTTCCATGATTGATCCATTGGCATTCCCGTTCGGCTTCGAAAAAGCCCTAGTCACGATCAGTTTTGCCACAATATCTAGCAGGCTTGCTATTGTACTGCGGTTTCATTGTGACAAAATGCGGGCATGTTTCGGTCAATCGTTGTGCCCAGTCTTCTTCGGTTGCCATACCCCCAGACTCTGTTGATGATTAACTCAATAGTCGACCTTGAACTCCATACTTAATAAGTCATTGTGATTTTTTCCAAGCCTGCGTAAATGTAGTGCGTTCTATCGTGATTAACTACTGTCTCGTGCATTGAATTCAGATTCTTTTTCGCCCGATATATGGTCCGCACCTTTTACACGATACATTGTTCTGCATTTCGTTCAACAATCACATAGACCATAAATGTTACAACCGATTCCCGGATGCTCTCTGCAAATATATCTAGAACAGCGGGAAATATCTTTGAACTTTCCGGTCTGGATGTCTTGTTCATATTGGACCTTGGGTGGTTTGAGTTTTTCCTGCACGATTTGTGACGATCAGTGATATACGGGCCAAACTCATTTTGGGGGGCTATGTCCGATTTTTTTCCACCAAGGGGGGGCTCTAAAAAGAGCGGCGAATCACCAAGGTACATTGATGACAGCAGCCGCACATACGAGTTTCAAAGATTTCGTGTCGCATATACTATCAAAAAATCAATTTTATGACTTCATACAGAGGCCAGGCAAGAAGAATTGCCATGACCCAAGCCATGAGCGTGCGGCTGCCGCTTTGCCGTGGGAATTCATAGCCGCAATAGGGACATTCCACCAATTTACGGGCCACCTCAATGGCACACGACGGACACTCTTCCATCAAAAATCAATTTAATGAGTTGAACGTGTGTGTGAACGCATCATAAATCAATTGCGTTCACATGGAACACATACATGTTTTAAGCTTAGACGGCCGACTAATGATTCGGCTATATCAGTGATCACCAATCTCCCCATAGAACTTCCCGTTGTAGATGATTCGGCGTCTGTCGAAATTTACATTGCTACGCCCGAACATTTTCGGTTTGCCCACGAGATATGCCTTCTGATAAAAGAGGCTGCGGCGCAGCGCGGTACCGGTATAGCTAGGCGGGCCCCGAAATATATTCGGGAAAAAATGGCAGAAGGCAAGGCAGTGATTGCTCTTGGGGAAAACGAGGTGGCCGGTTTTTGCTACATTGAAACTTGGGACCACGGCAAATATGCGGTCAACTCAGGCCTGATCGTGTCCCCAAAGTTCCGTAAAAAAGGACTTGCCCGTCGAATCAAACGTAAAGCCTTCGAACTTTCGAGGACGCTTTATCCCGAAGCCAAGTTGTTTGGCATCACGACTAGTCTTGCTGTCATGAAGATCAACTCGGATTTAGGGTATGAGCCGGTGACATTCAGCGAACTCACCAGTGATGATGAGTTCTGGCGGGGCTGCCAAAGCTGTCCTAATTACGACGTCCTTGAGCGCATGAAGCGCAAAATGTGCCTCTGCACCAGTATGCTTTTCGACCCGAACAAAGGTCCCTCCCAGAAATAGCGCACCAATGTTGCGCACGGTTCGTGTTGCCCTACCAATTCCCGTTGTTAAGGAGTATACCTACGAACTACCGGGGGCTCTTGAAGCATCAGTAGGCATAGGCTCCCTGGTGTTGGTTCCGGTGCGCGCCCGCGTTTATACGGCAATCGTGACTGAACTGGATGCGCAAGTCCGTCCGGAAGTAAACCTCAGAAGGGTAAGGGCGGTCGTCAGTGACGAACCCGTCGTAAACGCTGAATTGCTTGAGCTTACGCGATGGATAGCCCGTTACTATTTGTGTGCTTGGGGAGAAGCTCTCCAGGCAGCGCTTCCAGCGGGCATGCAGACGAAGGAAAAAGTGGTCTTATATCTGGACTCCGAGTCGCCTGCGGCCTGGGAGAACATTTCTCCCCGCCTGTATGCTTATATGGCAAAACATCTCAAGGCAACCCCCTCCCGACTCAAACGGGCCGGCCTACGTATCTCCGACGAGGAGTTTACAAAAGCTGAAAAACAGGGAGCTCTACAGCGCAAGGTTGAACTTGAGGGTCCCAAAGTGCGAGCAAAGATGGACAGATTCATATCGCTTGCCCCTGCATTCAGGACGGTCACTGCACTGCGCGACCTGCTTCCCCAGCTTCACGGTACGAAGCAGAAAGCCGTAATTCAGGAATTGATTCGCAGTGTGGAATCCGGGGATGTAGAACCATTATTGGCCGATGTACGCCAAAACTGTGGTGCCGGTCTCCAGACCGTCAAAACAATTGAACAGCGGGGAATAATTTCGATTGTTGAAAAGAGGGATTTCAGGGTCCCGGAATGGATGCGGCCGGCGGACATCTCAGCGAGTAAAGCACCAGCATTTCATAAATCACAGGCCAAGGCCGTAGAGGTGCTGCACGAAGCTATTGAGACGCAGGAGTATCGCACATATGTTCTGCACGGTGTAACAGGGAGTGGAAAGACTGAAGTGTATCTGGCGGCACTCGAAAAAACGTTCGCCCTTAAGCAGACTGCTATCGTTCTTGTGCCCGAAATCGCACTCACTCCACAAACCGTGCAACGCTTCCGTAGTCGCTTTGGAGATACTGTTGCGGTCTTGCATTCCCGTATGGCTCAGGGTGAACGATACGATGTCTGGGAGCAGATCCGTGCTGATCGCTACCGTGTCGTGATCGGTCCCCGGTCCGCGATACTGGCGCCGATACAGAACCTCGGCCTGATCATCGTAGATGAAGAACACGATGGATCCTACAAACAAATGGATCCTGCTCCGCGATACCATGCCCGAGATGTTGCAGTTGTGCGTGCAAGAATGCGTCAGGCTGTCTGTATACTTGGCTCTGCAACCCCCTCTCTGGAAAGCCTGGCCAATGTAGGGCAGGGCAAGTACACACTTCTGACTATGCCGGATCGCGTACCTACCCAAGGGCGCTCCGCAGCAGCTCTTCCGAGTATTAAGATAATTGACCTCTGTGAGGAGCGTGATAAAAACAATCTCCATGGAGCTTTATCGACGCCCCTCATCCAGGCTATTGGATCTCGTCTGGAGCGCAAAGAGCAGGTAATTTTATTACAAAATCGTCGTGGGTTCGCACCAATTTTCGAGTGTCAGAACTGTGGATTTGTGCCTCAATGCATAGCCTGCAGTGTATCTATGACCTACCATCAGGTAAAGCAGCAATTGAAATGTCACTACTGTGGATTCGTACGCAATCCACCGGTCAGTTGCCCCAATTGCGGTGCATCAGCCTTTGCTCCACTGGGCAGCGGTACACAGCGTGTTTTCCAGGATCTCAGCGAACTTTTCAGGGGTGCCCGGATCCTGCGTATGGATCGTGACAGTACACAGACCAAAAATGCCCATCACGAAATTCTGAACGCTTTTGCGGATTACCAGGCAGACATCCTTATTGGTACCCAAATGGTTGCCAAGGGCTTGGACTTTGGTCGCGTAACGCTGGTTGGTGTGATCAACTGTGATGTCGGGCTTCGCCTTCCAGATTTTCGCAGCGAGGAGCGTACATTTCAATTGCTGATGCAAGTTGCTGGAAGAGCAGGGAGAGCTGACTTACCCGGAGCGGTTCTGTTACAAACGCGGCGTCCGAAACATCCAGTTTTCTCGTCCCTGAAGAAACACGACTTTGATGGCTATGCCCAACAGTTAATGAAGGAACGAGAGGCACTTGGGTATCCACCGTTTGGACGCATCATGGGCGTCCAAGTACGAGGTGCGCCAAAGCGGAGGGTTGAACGCCTGGCGGAAAAATGGCGGGAATTACTCCTTGAGCAACTGCCTTCCACCGTATCAGTACTGGGGCCTGAGCAGCCGTATATTGAGCGCGTTGAACATCAGTATCGCTATTTTCTGATGATCAAGGCTCCCAAAACATACCGTAATCTACAAGAGGATGTGCGCATGGTGATTAAAATGGCGCCGTCGTCCATGCCCAACCTTCATGCGTCCATTAACGTTGATGCACTCGAGCAGGTTTGATTTTGCAGGAACCGTCATAGGTATGGATGGTAAACCGGCCCGAAGGGTGAGTCCCGCACGGTCAGCTCCCTCTGAACCCCGTCAGGGCCGGAAGGCAGCAGCGGTAAGAGGTCGAAGCGACGCGATGCGGGTAGCTTACCCTTCTTTTTTATAACTCCTTGATTCCAATGTTATTCATGTACTGGCCAATCGCAGTCATCCTCCAAGAGTCATCAAGCTCTTCTCCGTTTGGAGGCTTGGGGATGTTTCTGCCGCTTATCCTCATCTTCCTCGTCTTCTACCTCTTCATCATCAGGCCCCAGCAGAAGCGGGAGAAGAAACGCAAGGCGATGATTGAAGCTGTAAAAAGAGGAGACAAAGTTGTAACCGCTGGTGGAATCCACGCTAAGGTTCACCAAGTAGACGAAAGCAGCGTATTGTTGGACGTGGATGGGGGTGTCAAGCTTCGTGTCGAAAAGAATTCCCTTGCCTCGGTAAAAACCTGAGCGATTCCTGATGGGGTCTCAGGGTACAAGTGCCTTCGACTCGATTGAGTCTGCTATTGCGGATATACGCGCTGGCCGCTTAGTGATCGTGATTGATGACGAAGATCGCGAAAATGAAGGAGATTTTGTAGGTGCTGCTGCCACCGTTACCCCTGAGCTCGTGAATTTCATGGCAAAGGAGGGGCGTGGACTTATCTGCACCCCCATGGATCCGGAGCGTGCGTCCGAGCTTGATCTCGGGTTAATGGTGGAAGAAAACACCAGCCTCTACAGTACCCCCTTCACTGTGTCGGTGGACTATTCTCACGGAACATCCACGGGCATTAGCGCAGCTGATCGGGCAGCGACGATTCGGGCACTTGCGGACCCCAAGTCAACGGCGGCAGATTTTGCGCGGCCGGGACATGTCTTTCCATTAATAGCCCGCAACGGTGGCGTTCTGCGTAGAACGGGGCATACTGAAGCAACAGTTGATCTTGTGCGGCTCGCTGGTATGCCGCCCGTGGGAGTACTTGTTGAAATTATGAACTCGGACGGCACGATGGCGCGGACGCCCGAGTTGTTGAGCATAGCCGATGAGCACAGCATGCGAATCGTGACCGTCAGTGATCTGGTGGCCTTCCGCATGGCAAGACGTTCCCTGATTCGTCGTGCAGCCTCTGTTAGACTTCCGACGCGGTATGGCACTTTTAACTTGATAGCTTTCGAGGATACATCAAACGGTGACATCCACCTAGCTCTTCTGATGGGCTCATGGACGGAAGATGAAGCTGTTTTGACTCGAGTGCACTCACAGTGTGTAACCGGTGATCTGTTCGGATCTATTCGGTGCGATTGTGGGGATCAATTGGATACTGCAATACGAATCGTTGCGGCCGAGGGTAAAGGTGTAGTACTTTATATGAAGCAGGAAGGACGCGGAATCGGTCTCTTGAATAAACTGCTCGCTTACGAATTGCAGGATCAGCAGGGGCTGGATACAGTTGAGGCCAATAAGGCGCTGGGTTTTGACATGGATCACCGGGATTACGGCATCGGTTGCCAGATTCTCCGCGATCTGGGCATACGCAAGTTGAAGCTAATGACCAACAATCCAACCAAGCGGGTGGGATTGGACGGATACGGTCTGGAAATTGCTGACTGTGTGCCGATCGAAATTCCTGCCAACGAGGAAAATGCGAATTACCTGCGCACAAAACGTGACCGAATGGGACATGTTTTACCCAACCTGTCCCAGTCTGAAAAATCGCAGCGCAAACTCTAGCCTCATTGATCTGACGGGTTGTCCAACCGAACCTGTGATCGGGGATCCAAGCGGTTATTGGTAGACGACTTCATCAGAGAGGGGACGGATAAGTATATTTGGAGAATATTTGGGCTGGCAGATTATTCGGTTTGCAAACATGGCCCCGATCACATACTTATATGTCAGGGAATCTTCCAGAGTCAGTGTTGAGCCGATTATGTGTTGAAAAGCCAGCTATTGCAGTCTCCAAGTTTGTCGTTCATTTTGTTTTAGCGTAGATTCTCTGTCTCATATTCCCAATCCACATGCTAGCATATCGCATACCATTACTCGTTCTGTGCTGTATTATCGCTGTACCTGTTCAGGCACAGCGCACGGCCAAACCTGTTTTACATGGCCGCCACTGGGTGGCCATTACTGGAAAGCCCCTAGGAGCTACTGCTGGGGCTATGATGTTCGCGAGAGGAGGTAATGCCGTTGATGCGGCTTGTGCTATGCTGGGCGCAACGAGCACAATGTGGGATGTGCTGAGTTGGGGTGGAGAGACCCAGGCGCTTATATATGATCCCAATCAGAAAAAGGTGCTCGGCATAAATGCCTTGGGAGTAGCACCAACGGGTGGCACAACCGAGTTCTTTAAGGATCAGGAGCTTAATTATCCTCCAGAATATGGCCCGCTGGCAGCGGTCACGCCTGGTACACCCGGCGGACTAATGGTTATGCTCGCCGAGTACGGGACCTTGAGCCTGAAGGACGTCCTTGAACCTAGTATTCAGATGGCTGAGGGATACCCGATTGAACGGTCAGCTGCACGTTCAATTGAAAGCCATGCCGAACGCATTGCTGAATGGCCCTATTCTGAATCGGTTTTTTTGCCGAACAGGGAGGATGAGAATAGGGCACCAAGAGAAGGACAGATATTTGTCCAATCCGATCTGGCCGAAACGCTGCGAAAGCTTGTTCAAGCAGAATCCACTGCGCTTGAAGCAGGAAAGTCACGAAAGGAAGCGATATATGCTGCCTATGATCGTTTCTACAGGGGCGATATCGCCGAAGAGCTTGTACGCGGAACGCAGGAACAGGGTGGGTTGATCACAATGGAAGACCTGGATCGCTGGCAGGTTTACATTGAAGAGCCGGTTGTGACAGATTATAAAGGAATCCAGGTCTACAAGCTCACTTCCTGGGTACAGGGACCGGTCATGCTTCAGGCACTCAACATGCTCGAAAACGTGGATCTGCAAGGAATGGGCTACAACAGTACCCGATACATTCATCTTTTGTATCAGGTCATGAACATGGTATTTGCCGATCGGGATTTCTATTACGGCGATCCCTATTTCCCTCCTGCTGAACCAATGGAGGGTCTGTTGTCTAAGGACTATGCTAAGGCGCGTCTGGAAACAATCAACTGGGAAGCGAACGATCCCAAGGCTAAACCCGGGGATCCATATCCATTTCAAGGTGAAGAGAACCCCTATCTGCACTATCTGGAAGAATGGTCGGCAGATACAGAGGATGGATATGGCAGTAATGTTTCTTATGAGTCAGACTTCTATGCCGGAACAACTTCCATTCAGGCTGCGGATGCAGAAGGCTGGGTGGTGTCCATCACGCCGAGCGGTGGCTGGATCCCTGCAGTTATCGCAGGCGAATCGGGAATTGGTCTGAGTCAGCGCATGCAAAGCTTTGTGTTGGATCCTGCGGAAAATCCATACAACCTGCCTGAGCCGGGCAAGCGCCCGCGCGCGACGCTCACGCCGGGAATGGCACTGAAAGATGGACTCCCCTATCTCTCGTTTGCGGTACAGGGCGGGGACAGCCAAGACCAGAATCTACTCCAGTTTTTCCTGAATATTGTTGAGTTCGATATGAATGTCCAGGAAGCTGTGGAAGCCGCCAACATTAACAGCTTCCAGATGCGGGGATCCTTTGGTGAACACGAGATTCGTTCAGGACGTCTTCTGCTGCATAACGGAGTACCTGACTGGGTGCGCCGGGAGCTTCGCGACATGAACTATGCATTAACCTTTAGCTCGCGCACCAGTGGGCCTATCACCGCTATTGAGTTCGACCGCAAGCACGGCACGATGTGGGGTGGCGCAAGCGATCATGGCGATGATTATGGCATCGCCTGGTAAGGGGAGTCATAAGACTCGCGCGCTGTAAGAAATGTGCAGTGGACGGTAAATTTTGTTAGTCGATAATCCTCCGTGGTACCCGTAGTTTTGTAGATGCGGGGTGTGATTTCCACTGTCGGTACATCTCGAAAGATGGATTAGGCTTTTTGAAATGACGCCGTTGCTCCAAGGCATCACGCCCTCCGCTCATATGTACAAGCAAAGCTGGTCTGTCTCTTGCTCTTGAACAACTGATGAACTGCACGCGCAAGCCGTGCCCTTCCAATTAGATGTCCGTGTTCCTGCTGCCGTGTGCCTCACGGAAATGCCGCGGAATAAGTATTACAATGGGGCGCCGACTCTAGCGAGCTGCCTCGGGTCCTTTAAGCTTTGACGCAGCACTGCTTCGCTAACCAATCGGGCAGTCCTCTAAGAGTGCGCAGCCAAGTGCCTGAACTAGGGTTCCTCTATGGAATGCCCGTTTCCCATCCTTGCTCGCTTGGATTCTTTGTGTTCTCACCCAGATGTGAGCGGCCTTGACGACACACTCATGTAATGGGGTCTTTAATCGTTGCATCCGGCAGGTTCCTCAGCACAGACTCCTCTCCCCCCGGAACGTAGACGACAATCAGTTTGAGCACAGAGGTTCCCGTGTTCTCGGTTCCATGATAAATGCCGCGCGGAACAAAGATGCAAGTACCCGGGGCGATTTTAATCGGTTTTCTATCATCCAGCATTTGCGTCGCCTCCCCCTCCACTACATAAATGATCTCGTCAGCATTGGGGTGATTGTGGCGCTCATGGCCAGTGCCCGGTTGGACTTCAACAGACGCGAATGTCAATGCATTCGCGCCTGAGGTCTTAGGCTCGCTAAGCAAACAAATGTCTCCCCATGGATAGGTCAGGGTCTGGACGCTTTCAGGTTGGGTTACAGTGCACTTGCCGATTTTTTCCATTGCAGGTTGTGGATTAGTTCATCCGAGATTGCATCCGCAAACTCGGGGTCGTTGATATGTAGATCATATTCCTTGACAGTCACAGAGGAAGTACAGTTTGCATGAAGTGATGCAAAAAGCGCTCTATTAGATTCGGGTGCGAAGAAAATCTCTCCTGGTGCGTCCAGCATACTGATCCCCGTGAGCGGTATCATCAATGTTACCGGAGCCCGTGCACGGCTGAGTCTGGTTCCTATTTCCTTTCCAATCCTTGCACATTCATCCGGGCTGGTCCGCATCAGAGTGACATTGGCATTGTGGGGATGCAGTGTTCGCTCCCTGAATGCTTCAGGGACAGTTTCAAGTGCCCAATAATTAACCATATCCAGTGCTCCGCAGGAAACTACTTGGGGTATGCCGGCGGCAATGGCAGCTTCCAGTCGCTGGGGGCCGGCACTCAACACACCTCCTACTACCTCATCGCACCATTCAGTGGTAGTAACATCTGCAATGCCCTCAAAAAAACCATCTGCAACAAGTTTTTCCATTGCCCGACCGCCACTACCCGTCGCATGAAAAACCACTACCTCAAACCCTGACCTCTCCAGACGCTCACGCAATCGTGTGACACATGGTGTGGTCACGCCAAACATGGTCGCCGCAATCAAGGGCCGCTCATCACCATGCTCTGGCAATTTATGTGCGGCCATACCACAAACTGCATCAGCGGCATTCTTGATGATCACTCTGCTTATCCGATTCAATCCTGCTATGTCTGCGACGGAGTACATCATAGCGATATCACTCTCGCCGATATAGGGAGCTACATCACCGGAAGCGAGAGTGGAGACCATCACTTTTGGAAGTCCCACTGGGAGTGCCCGCATGACGGCCGTCCCCACCGCGGTCCCGCCAGAACCACCGAGCGCCAAAACACCTGCTAATTGAGGGGACATATTTCGCGCCAGAGTCACAGCACCGCGCGTCAACAATTCCAAGGCATAGCTGCGACTACCCCTTTCTCTTAGCGCTAAAATATCTTCTCCACCAGCCTTGGCGACCTCGCCAGCTGAAATATCTGGCTCGCATTGCGGGTGACCCATTACTCCAGCGTCCATTAAGATGGGGTTCAGACCCCTCGACCGAATAATATCCCGTGCGTAAGCATACTCCGCCCCCTTAGTGTCCAAGGTGCCGACGAGCAGGATATTTACAGGCTTGGAATTTGTCATGTTCAGCCAATACTTATCAAGCTGCAAACAGGATAACGATGATTGTATCTGGGGGTGTCACCAAGTGAATGCAGTGATATTTCCTCACGATTGTCCTTATGGTCCGGCGGTCTAGAACATTTCAAGCCTGATCTGTAGCTTTTCCGTGTCCAATTCTATAGCCCGATGATCATCAGTCAAGCGGAAATCTGTGATACTATTCGGTAAAAGCTCTTTGGGTGTGTTCATCTGGAAAAGCGTGTCAGCTACCACATACCAATCTTCTCTGGTCAAATGTACCACCGCCTCGTTGCCGTTGGCAACCATCGGGGCATATTGTAAAACTTTCTCCAGATGTATAATGCCTTGCTTCTGGTGCAGATTGGGATCCATACTTCAGACAATTAAAATGCCGGAATAAGATTGAGATTTCTCACTCAGACCAGTGATACGCAGTAAAACGGTTTATTGCCTTCCAACCTTCTGAACTCCGAACTTACTTATTCATAAATCGCAACTTTGGGGTTCGGTCTACATTCGTGGCAAACCAGCAGGTGTTATACTTGATCAGGGTTTGTTAATCCTCTTGCCTCACAAACCTGCTTGGAGTAGTTTAAATGCAGAATGGAAACTCCTTTTAATACGGCCGTCAACGTGGGACATCAGTGTGAGGCTTACGACGTTAGTTGTTGACCAGTATAATTTGGGACAGTTGTTAGCTGGATACATCACGGTATAGTTTTATTTGAACCTCATTATTGATATTTCCGGTTGTAAATTGGTCGCAATCATTGTGAGCGACATTTAGAATTCGCGGTTACAAGAGCGATCATAATTGATCAATGCAAGTTGATTATTCCTATTAGTTCCGGCGGATGCATCTCTACTTGGACTTGTTGCGGCATGTAATAACGAACGGACGTGAGCGCAGTGATCGCACAGGAACGGGGACGGTCAGTGTTTTTGGATATCAGATGCGATTTCCTCTGAAGGAGGGATTTCCAATTTGTACAACTAAACGTGTTTGGTTTCGGGGGTTGGCGTGCGAACTGCTCTGGTTCTTGTCTGGTTCTACGAATATCAAGCCGCTGGTCGATCAGGGAATCTCAATCTGGACTGCATGGCCACTGAAGCATTATCTCGAGCATCATCAGCTCCCGGTACCACCGTCGGACTCTGAGGAATGGTCAGCGCGCCTTAAAGAGTTTGAAGAATGCATCCGCAACGAAGAAGGTTTTGCCGAAAAATGGGGGGATTTGGGTCCTGTGTATGGCAAGCAGTGGCGGTCATTTTCCGGTGTAGACCAGATTGCATCGGTCATGAACTCCCTGCAACGAAGCCCTTGGAGTCGACGTCATATTGTGAACGCATGGAATGCAGGAGAAATAGATCGAATGGCACTTCCTCCCTGTCATATGTTCTTCCAGCTTTCTGTTGTCGATAACCGATTGTCCTGCCAGCTTTACATCAGATCGAACGATCTTTTTCTGGGTGCTCCCTTCAATATTGCTCAGTACGCGCTCTTAACCCACCTTATTGCAGAGCAGGCAGGCCTTGAACCAGGGGATTTGGTCTACACTATCGGAGATGCACATATTTACCTGAATCATCTTGATCAGGTAAGGCAGCAACTGACGCGGACGCCTTATCCACTGCCAACTTTGCATATCTTAGGGAAGCCGGCAACATTGTTTGATTATGAGTACGCTGACTTTGTGCTCAGGGACTATAAGTATCATCCGGCCATCAAAGCCCCTGTGGCTGTATAATTTTGTAATAGCGAAAAATTGACCACGATGAGTACGCCGAATCCTGAGAGTCAGCGGCATGCGTTACTTCGAGGTGTTTTTGAGGATAATCAAAAACTTGTTGGGCATACTGTCTCAAAACAGAGGAGGACAACAGTATGGTGGTCTATGGGTATCTCACTCCTGGTCATTGTGATTGCCTTGATGGTCGGTAGTGTAGAAGAAGGTGGTAAGGCTGAACCGGTAAGCTCAGTTGAAATACTTACATCTCCTGACCAACGCATACTTGCATCCCAGGATGAAATGGTTGCGTCCGAAAGCACAACAGACCTACCCTTATCCCATGTTTATGGTCTTGACGTGAGAACGATCGTACTTGATCCGGGGCATGGAGGTCATGATCCCGGTGCTTCTGGACCGGTTGGCCTGAGCGAAAAAACCGTTACACTTGATGTTGCTTTGCGTCTCGAAAGGCGACTGAAGTCTCGAGGCTATAATGTGGTTCTCACACGACGAGAAGATGTTAGCGTTAGTCTGCGCCAACGGGTCGAGGATGCACGGGTTAATGAGGCAGACCTGTTTGTGTCCATTCATGTTAATTCGATCCCAGTCGATTCACTGGCTTTTATTGAGACCTACTATTTCAGCCCGCGCGGAGATGCTCGCGCGGAGGAATTGGCTTTTAGGGAGAATTTCAATGCTGGCTACAGTGTTGCCCAGTGGCAAAACAGTCTTGAGGAATTAGGGCAAACCGTACGAGATGAAGACAGTCGCCGATTGGCCACGCACATTCAGAATGCGATGATGTCAAATATGCGCAAAATTAATCCCGGCATTCATGATTGGGGGACGAGATCTGGGCCTTTTACGGTGCTCCTCAACGCGAAAGTGCCTGCTGTACTTGCTGAAATAACCGCGATTTCCATGCCGGAAGAAGAACAAAACCTGCTGGAAGATGCATACCGCGAGCAGTTGGCTATCGGTCTTGAATCCGGGATTATCTCGTATCTTTCCGCAATGGATAGTTCTGTAACAACGGCTGATTAGTTTTTATGTCAAATCAATCTGAAACATCAAATAATATTCTGCGCGTAGGTATTGATCTCGGAACTTCGCGAAGCGCCATTGCTGCGGATAATGGCAAGCGCAAGTGGATTCACAGTTATGTCGGCTGGCCCCGTGATTTTATCGCACGCAAGTTACTCAAGCGTGATGTGCTCGTTGGAACGGATGCCATTGAAAATCGGAATTCAGTCAACCTGGTTCGTCCTTTGGAGCACGGTGTAATCAGGGACGGAACGACTAGAGATGAAAAGGCTGTTCGTGAACTGATTCGGCATTTGATATCTCTGGCAGAACCAGAGGATGGACAGAAAATTTATGCTGCCGTTGGCGTGCCTGCAGAGGCCCTGCGGGTCAATAAGCTTGCAATACGCAATGCTGTAGGTGAATGGACAGACACCCTGATGCTGGTATCGGAACCGTTCGCGGTGGCATATAGACTCGGTGCTCTCAATAACGCTTGTATAGTTGACATTGGCGCAGGTACAATTGATTTCTGCGTCATGCATGGTACGATGCCGAGTGATGAGGATCAGCGCTCAGTGCGCACCGCCGGGGATCATGTAGATCAGCAGCTTTACGAGCTACTGTCAGAACGCTTCGTCAACACGCCCATAAGTGAGACCATGGTGCGTGAATTGAAGGAGAAGCACGCGTGTGTTTCCAGTGCGAGTGAACCCATTAAGGTCAAGTTGCCGATCGCGGGTAAATTTCAGTCGCAGGACATCACCCAGGAGGTTTGCCGGGCCTGTGATTCTTTGATACCAAGCATAGCAGAGACAATTATTGATCTACTGAGTACGTACGAACCGATTCTTCAGGAGCGGATCCGTAACAGTATTTATTTAGCAGGTGGCGGAAGCCAAATTCGTGGCTTAGCAGAAGCCCTCTCTGCTGCTCTGGAGGAGTATGGGCATTTCACGATCACACCCATTGAAGATCCGCTGTTCAGTGGTGCCGAAGGGGCCCTGAGTCTGGCGGAAGACATGCCAGAGGAATATTGGGAAAACATGTAACACGTCCCCTTGTGATCGTCATTGCCGCACTGGCACGCGAGAATCGCTGTATCGGTCGTAATCTGCGCCTCCCTTGGCATATCGCCGAAGATATGCGGCGTTTTAAGCGACTGACGAGTGGTTTCCCGATGATCATGGGACGCCTGACCTGTGAGGGGCTCGTGCGTGACTTTGGTGGGCCGCTGCCGAACAGGCGCATGCTTGTACTGACAAGCAACCCCAACGCAAAGATCCATCCATCCATTGAACCATTTGCTTCATTGCAAGCTGCGCTGGAGCATGTAGAATTTGCAGATCAGGTATTTATTGCCGGTGGCGCCAGGGTTTATGAAGAGGGGATTCCAATAGCAGACCGGCTCGAGCTAACGCTCATTGATCGCTCCTATGAGGGAGACGCTTTCTTTCCGCCGTACGAGCACCTCATCGGGACCGAGTTTGCACTCGTAAAAGAACGTCCACATGAAGGATTCACCTTCGCCACATACGATAGGATCCGCCCCTCAAAGGTTCATTAAGATTGGGCCTGTTTTGTCGGGAATCAAGTATTTCCGATGAGTGCGGTAGTGCATGATCCAGTCGTACTTATTCAGGCAGTGAAAAACTCCTGACTTTACGCTGAACAATTTCTTCGTAATAGGCTTCGTACTGAGAAACGATTGCAGAGGTATTGTAGTGGCGGACAGCGTGTTCTCTGGCCCGTTTAGCCATTTGTGCGTGCAGTTCATCGTTCACAAGCACCTTGATGCAAGCCTGGGAGAAGGCCTCTATATCACCCACCGGACATAAATAGCCCGCTTCACTGCCTTTGATCAGCTCTGGTAAACCACCAATATCACTGCAGACGACGGGGACACCACAGGCCATAGCTTCGAGTGGAGCAAGTCCAAACGATTCAGATCCACTGGTAAGTAAAAACAGATCGGCAATGGACAGAATCTCTGCAACCGGATCCTGTTTTCCGAGAAACCGCACAGCATCCTGGATTCCCAATTCACGTGCGCGCAATTCCGCATTGGATCGATCCGGGCCATCCCCAACCAAAAGAAGCCTGACTGCCAATCCTTCCTGAAGAATCCGCTTGAACACCTCTATGACGTGAGGGACATTCTTTACGCGCCGGAAATTCGAAACATGCACCACGACTTTTTGATCAGCCGGACAGATCGCTTTCTTAAAATGCTTTTTGTCCTGTCGGCTGAAGCGTTCTGTATCAATGAAGTTCGGGATCACCTTAATGGGAGCTTCCACACCGAAGGCATCATAAGTCTCCTGTCGTAGGAAATCAGACACAGCCGTCACACCGTCCGACGCGTTGATAGAATAAGTTACCACGGGCGCATAGGATGCATCCTGCCCGACAATCGTGATATCGGTGCCGTGCAGGGTCGTGACGACAGGCAGGGAGATTGACTGCTTTTCAAGTATGTCTCGTGCGAGAACAGCGCTGGTTGCATGTGGTATCGCATAGTGTACATGAAGCAAATCCAGTGCCTCGTACTTAGCAACATCTACCATCTTGCTTGTCAGAGACAATGCGTACGGTGGAAAATCAAAAAGCGGATAGCGAGTGACACTCACCTCATGGAAATAGATGTTTTCCGTGATTTCGTTCAGACGAAAGGGTAGGGAGTAGGCAATAAAGTGTATTTCGTGACCTCTAGCGGCCAATGCTCGGCCCAATTCGGTGGCTACAACCCCACTTCCACCATAAACAGGGTAACAAGTGATTCCAATGCGCATGATGTAGTTTGTATCGTAAGAAACGGAAACCAGTACAGTGAGCACAAGGTTGCACTGTCCGTCATATAAGATCAAAAAAATGCGCCAATTTGTGGTTGTTTTTTTCTTAGGTGTGCTTGTCGCTCCTACCGCGATTTCCCAGACCTTTGGTGTTAGTGCCGGAGCTAATTTTCAGCGATTGAGTGAAATCAGACTCAATGAGCTGGAAACAAAATTTTCAAGCCAAAACGGCTGGCATGTAGGATTGTGGGGTGAAGTCCCGCTTGGCCCGGCGGCAGCACTGCGCGGTGGCGGCCGGTATATGGCAGCTGGGCAGCTATTTGATGGTTTGGAGGCAAATTTCCCATCGATCCAGGAAAAATTTGAGGTTTCGCTGGTCGAGCTCTACCTGCTGCTGCGAATAGGCTTTCCCTCGCAGGTAGTGAGTCCATATGTCTTTGCAGGTCCAGTATTCAGGATCCCAGTCAACACTGACCAACAACTCGCCAATGATCTATCAGCTCTTTCTTATGCGGGAGAGATCGGAGGTGGACTTGTTATCAACCTGGGGCCGATAAGCTTGTATCCTGAAGTTGCTTACGTCTTCGGATTGACTCGTTTCATTGAAGACGAATTGGTACTTGAGTTTATCTCCCTAACTGTCGGTGACACGCAAAGGCTAAATACGGCAATGTTACGTCTGTCTATTGGATTTTAGTCGGATTATTGTCCTCCTGTCTATATAATTGCCATTCCGAGCAGGTTATCAACGTCACGCGAGACTGGGACGGGTTTGTAGATTGGTTGGCCCAATTGTAGATCAAACCCTCGTTGAGTGAGGCGGATGTATGAGGACATTTGATGAGTCGAGTTCTCACTGATATCCTGGAATTCAGCACAGGAGGGAATAATGCATGAGAACCCTGGGGTCTTCAGCCGGACTTACGTACGACAGACAAGGGATATTGTTGGGGATTATCCCCAAATCATCATCGAATCCCCAGATGCAACCGAATACTTGCCAGAACGAGCCCTGACAAGATTAAGAAGGCTACAAGGCGTCAAATTCAGGCCGTGGACCGGTGAAGTGGGGTTACAATGACCCTTGTGAACTCATGAAGCTGCACCAGATATTCCAATGCAGAACAGCCAACACGGTGTTCAATTGCGCTCGTGGTCGGCACCGCGCATGTAAAAGATCTTCGGCGAGTAACTGGAAGGGGACATATTCCTCGTCGCGACTTCGACATTTCCCTTCCGTCGTGTCTGACTTTTTGACCTGATC
>JAPPGC010000102.1 GCA_028875125.1 Bacteroidota bacterium
CTTAATCACAGTACGACACACTAAAAACTGCACCCCTTACAATATACAGGGGGTAATGTTCGAGATACTTAATGAATATCTCGAGCTTAGATTGCAGTCTGGAAAGAGGTACGACTGGGACGATATAGCATATCACGCTCACCAAGAGTTCCGCCAAGATGATGGCCCGCGACGTTATCGCCACATAATCATCGACGAAGGGCAAGACTTTTCTCCCGAGATGATCCGATCACTTGTATCAGCTATTCCGGGGAATGGGTCCCTTACGTTTTTCGGGGATGTCGCTCAACAGATATATGGCCAGCGTATGTCGTGGCGTTCTGCGGATCTTGCCGTTCCTAAAACATGGAAGTTCAAGGAAAACTATCGAAACACTAAGCAGATTGCCCGACTGGGATTGGCCATCTCCGAAATGTCACATTTCAAGGGGATTGCGGATATAGTAGAGCCGACATCTCCGCGTGCCGACGGACCGTTACCCACACTACTTGAGTGCGATAATTGCGAGGAACAGGTAAGCATTGCTGTTCACCTAGCTGAAAACTCGGGGGCGAAAAAGAAAGTTGCCGTCCTTTTCAAGAATCGTCAACAAGAGCGGAGCATCAGCGAAAAATTGCCAATTAATTCAACTCGGCTTGACCGGAACATGGTTTCATGGAGTGACGAATCCGGAATTTACTATGGAACTTATCATTCAGCGAAAGGCCTCGAGTTTGATCTCGTAATCCTTCCCTTTCTTGAAAATGACAACCTGCCCGATTCAGAACATATATTGTCTCACGGCAAAGAGGATGCGTTTATTCACTATGGTAACCTGATTTATGTTGCCGTTACCCGCGCAAGATCAGAGCTTCTATTGCTATACACCGGCACGGTGACCCCTTTGCTCCCAACGGAATCCTGGCTCTACAATAGGAGGGACACATCATGACGAAGATTCAGAAAACGTGCCGGGATCGCAGGATTACGCGGTTGTGCCATTTCACGCAGTCCAGAAATCTTGCTCACATACTCGGTGATAGCAAATGCATCCTTTCTACGCAGAGCCTTCAGGTTGCGGATTTACCACACAATCCAACCGACCAAAACCGCTGGGACGGATGTAAAGATTTGATTTGTTGCTCCGTTGAATTTCCCAATGTCTATTACTTTGATAAAGTTCGAAGAAAAGACCGACTGTTCAAGGATTGGGTTGTCTTGATGATAAAACCAAACTTTCTGTGGATGCCGGGAACCAAATTTTGTCCTACCAACGCTGCCACAAAGTATGGATCTTGTATCAGGGGAGGACATGAAGCTTTTCGCTCGCTGTTTCGCACAACCGCTCCGGGGATCTCTTTTAATCGAGATAAAACACACCTCCAGTGTGCACCAACGAACATACAGGCCGAGGTGCTAGTACCCGGTCCGATACCCCTTGATGATATTACAGCCATTGCGGTTGCTGATAAAGACCAGGCAAGACGGGAGATCTGCCGCGTACTCCTTCAGGGACTTTCAATTGATAAGGATCTTTTCGTAGTTCCCGATTTCTACAAGAGGCGACGATTGGCTGAGGTCATTCAACGGGGGGATCGCCCAACCGAGACCATCTTTGATAAAGTAGGTGATCATGCCCAATAAGCCAGGAGGATACATATTGAATGATGCCGTGGGAGCTATGCTTGGAGCCGCCTGCGGTGATGCTTTAGGATGGCCAAATGAACGTGTCAGTCGGTCCTATTTGGAAAGGAACAAATCAAAGGGTCCGCTATCGGAATTTCAAAAATGGACTCGTTTGTCGGGAGGCCGTTACTACCCACATGAAGAGATAATTGGTGCCGGAACTTACAGCGACGATACTCAGCTAATTCTTTGCGTTGCCAGGTCACTGCTGCATGGACAGCAATGGTGGGACAGGTTCTGCCATATCGAACTCCCATTCTGGGCCCTTTATGAAAGAGGTGGCGGTGGAGCGACGAAGAGAGCGGCCGGTGCTTGGAAAAATGGTATTCCACCTTGGTCAGACGAGAGGGATGAGAACGCTGTTGAAAGATACTTCGATGCCGGTGGTAACGGTGTGGCAATGCGAATTCTTCCACACATTCTATTCAATGCCGACGAGGACACGTATGCTCCCGTCGCTCAGAATATATTGTTGGATGGAATAGCAACGCATGGTCATCCACGAGCCTTGGTGGGGGCATTATGTTACGGGTATGCCCTCTGGAAATCGATTCGACGAACCGACCGGCTGCAATTTGGAGAAGTTATTGATGACCTGTTGCTCAATTCCAAGGATTGGGGCTCCTTACCCGAGTCCAACGCTGCCTCAGTACAATGGCTACATGCGGCGAACAAACAAGTGTCGAACTATCAGAATCTTTGGGTGGGTGTTGTTGATGAATTGACTTCATATCTGAGCATTTGTCGTGAAGGAATCTCCAGAGCACCCTTAACTCTTGACGATGATATCTTGCGATCCCTCCACTGTTACGACCGAAAGGTCAGCGGAGCTGGCACTGTTGCAGCCGCAGCTGCGGTGTACCTCGCGTCCCGATATGCACCGGAACCAATGAACGGTGTCAGAAAGGCTGCATATGCGGTCGGTACCGACACCGATACTATTGCTTCGATGGCGGGGGGATTGTTAGGAACGATCAGTGGAATTGAATGGCTGTCTCCCTTAACAGCGGGTGTGCAAGATTCGGAATACCTACAAGTGATGGCGAAGGTGCTCGCTGCGAAGAACACGCTCACAGGAACGGTTGACACCCCGAGACATGGAATCAGGTCGCAACTCAACAAGTTCAAAGAGGACCTGCCGAAGGTCAATCCAGGCAATTCACTCGTACTACCTGACGGAAGGCTTGGCGAGATGGTCTCAGTCGGTGAGGCTCACGGCAAAAGCGACAAATTCAGAGTCTTCTTTTACAGAATTGTCATAGATGATGGACAAAGCATTGAGGTTTCAAGGATCGTAAAGAGATCGTTCTCAGACAAACAGCCACCAGTGAGTACGATAAGTATTGCCCCCAACGTTTCGCAAAAGTCCCTTGGCGGGAGGCTGATATCGTTTTGGAAGTTCCTGCGGGCATATTTTACAGGTTGGCGTGCACTTTTGCAAAAGGCACCCCCGACCAGAAGTACCTTGAACTTTGGAATCAAGCTACCTACTCGAGAATTGAATAAGTCGGTATGGTTTTACAAGGAAATACTCGGACTGGAGATAAAGGAAAAAACGAGTGAAATAGTTACCTTCGAGCAAGGACTTGTCCTTGTTCCGGATTATTTTTATCCGAAATCGCTATATGGTGGTTCTGAAACCCACACCTTGGTCTACACCGAAGTTGCAGATATAGAAAGCTGCTTTTCCAAAGTGAACGACGGCGGCATCAAGATCGTGACGTCGCTATCGCTGTGGGGGAATACAAAGAGGATGTATTTCAGGTGCAGCGATCCAGATGGAAATATCATTGAGGTGTTTTCGGCAGCCGGAGGATGAAGGAATTTGGACATCCTTGAAACACAAATATCGACCTACCCATTTCTCACCTTTGTGATTTGGAGACAGGATTGAAGAAATATCAATGAAATGCGAAGGTATTGCTCTGATTTGGATATTGAGACTTAAATCACTTCACAAGAGCATCTATTCAATTAACTGCCACGCACTGAACTAGCACGATTTAGGCTGGGACGGGACTTAGCTTGTTGGCTTGGGGCAAGTATTAACAACTATTAGCCTTCCTGAAGGCTGGACTGCGCTTCCTCATGCCTCCTCAGATCGATCAAAGACAATCCCGAGTAATGTTCCCGATGGGTCTTCATCGGTTAGTCTGCACCGAATGTGCTTGTCAAAGTCGAATCCATCGCTGAAGTCACCGTAAGGTACCATGTCAGAGTTCAGCGCGCAGATATACTGGGTGCCAATACGTTCCGTAACTTCTCGTGCCAGCTCAAGGGCGGCTGCGCGTTGTCTCGAATCAACGCCATCGTACATTTCACTGTCGTGTACAAGGAAATCAATTGACATCTCACGACCTGCGCTGAATTCAAGAATCGCAAGGTCAAAACAGAATATCTTCATCTTACCTATGCCATCGCTCCCACTCTTACTGATGTCAATATCAAAATCAAAACCAGCATCGGTCATGTTGATGATTAGATGTCCTGGGGCTTTGTACAGTGCCTGAGAATTACGATTGAATAGCCGCACAGGAATCGCCCAAGTGTCACGGAGTTCCTCGTGTTCACGGGCAGCAATACCCTTAAGATCAGCCTTGTCGCGTACAATCTTACGTTCATTGGATTCCATTTCGGCTAAGTGCTTGATCTGCCTTTTCACATCCTTTAATTTTTCGGATCTTTTCACGTGCTGCTCGCGCAACCTTGTCATCTCCTTCAGAGCCCCGTGTTCACTGAGTATCTGCAGGAGGTCGGCCCGTTCCACAGTCAAATTTCGAATCTTTTCGTGCGTTTCTTCCATGTCACGTTCAAGTCGAGAAATCTCCAGTGCGAGGAACTGTCGCCGATCCCTAACGACTAATCTATAGAATTCTTTTGCTTCTGTGAGCGATCTTCGTATTGTCTCAGAGAATACCACTCCCATCTCTTTGTATACCTGCTCTATTGACTCCGTAGATGGTGGTTCTTCTGACTCAATGGCTTGCCGATAGACTTTTAGGTGCCGAGCTGTCAGGATATTTGAGTTCGTAGCAGCGTGAAGATCTTCGGTAAGCCGATTGGCCTGTTGCTGGATAGATTCGTACTGAGGATGAACTCTGAAGTTATCAAGAGCACGAGAGTAGTCTTCAATCTCTTCCACGAGCGTTACACGTTCAGCTTCTAGTTCTCCAATGCTACTGCGGACATTGGGTACAACTCCGCTTTTCACGAGCTTACGAAGGCTTCTAAGATTTGCCTCTTGATCCTTTATCTGTTGCCACTGTATTGCTAAGCGCCACGCTAGCCCAAGTAGGAACGCCACATGAAGCTGCCTATCCCATTGATTCTGGCGTTGGAAATGGGAAAAGGGGTTGCCAAACGCATGATGGTCCCTTCGAACGAAGTAGAAAATTAGGCTACGAAACGACGGGTTGTACTTTGGAGCTTCAGGTGCCGTAAGCGAAAACAATGCTCTTCCGAGAAAAGCCCGCCACTTCTCTTGATTGAAATACCGCTCACCTGTCAATTCGGCAGGTGGGATGTCTGGCCAGTCTTTTTCCAAATCAGAAACTATGATGGTTTTTGGGGTTGAAACTGCACGAGTGACAGTAATTCGTTCATCGCCTATGGATATCTCCATCGTGAATTCCCACTTCGCCAAGGCTGAGGCCGCTAGCCCACGCCTTCTATCAACCTTGGACCCCAGACAGAAGTGGATAATCTCTATTAGAGTGGACTTACCCAATCCGTTGCGCGTGTCTTTTCTTGACGAGCCTTCATCACGATCAGCTAGCACCACATTCAGGCCCGACGTGAACTCAACCGGGCGGAAAGATTTCTTGTTAGCTCTGATCTCGTGGATCATGATGATCTTCTAATGACGAGCCCCCTGTATATTGTAAGGGGTGCAGTTTTTAGTGTGTCGTACTGTGATTAAG
>JAPPGC010000023.1 GCA_028875125.1 Bacteroidota bacterium
GAACTCGAGCTAATGTAGCTCAACCAGCCGGGAAAGCCCTACTATAAGATCTAAATATGCGAATTAAAACTCAAATTCCAACTCGGTATCAGAATCTCCGCTTTCCTGATCCCGTACATCTTCATTCAGGAATTGCTTTCGCTCTGCTTCACGAAGCGTTATTTCACCCTTGTGAGCGTTGGCGTATGACTCATACATTTGTCCGTTTTAGCGGCCTTCGGATTAGTCGAGGTTAGAGTAATGTTCCTGTTCCATGGCTTAGGCGTTTATGATAACAGCATGGATTTGTCTCCATGAACAATTGGCTCTGCACACCACTTGCACCTCAACAAGTCAGGCCCTTCCAACACAAACTGTCAATTCCAAGCATGCTAAACAGGGCAACGTCCAAGTCTATTCTTACAGGATCCCGAAAAGCTTCATTAACTTTCCGAGACGGAGATATTTGTGAGCGGGCGGCTCGCTAATTCTCGCCTTTGCGGCGGCTGTCACAGTTGGTTTGAATGCTCTAGTGTTGGTCGTACACAAATGAGACTTAAGAACAGTAACCGCCACCAAAATACCTGTATCGACCACACGCACGATCTAGATCGTCCGCAGTGATCGCTCGCACTCAGTGCCCTAGACTTCGGGCGGAAATGAACGGCGTCAATTCGCCAGCACGTGGGAAACCGCGATCAGCTGGAGAAGGATCTTCCCAGTCAGTATGGCAAGCCTCTATTTCCATTTGTCCATCGGGATGGAAAGTGATAAACGTATACAGCGCACTTGTGTATGGGGCCATGCTCCCGTAGTCTGCTCCAACCCAATAGTAGGAAGCACTGTTTATCCAAAGGTAATGGATGTCATTCTTGCGCGTGTACCGATCGATATGGTGATGACCGCAAAAGCAGGCCACCACCTTGTTTTCGGCCACTTTACTGTTGTGTTCTTCCAGTACGACTTCGATGGCTCTACTAGCCTCAGGCATGGAGGTTGGAAGACCGAGACCCTGGTGTGCAAATACCAGGGTCGGAAGGGGTGATTTGGCGAGGTCATCACGGAGCCAAGCGAGCTGTACGTCGTCGGCGTAGCCGCGCAGAGACGCGTCCACATAGAAATTAGCTTCGTTGTAAGGCGTATAACCTTCTTCCGCCTTCAGATTGTTTCGGTCAAGAACTACCACATGGTAGGGACCGAAATCGAAGGAATAGTAGGGAGCTGGCATGCCCCACTTTTGAACAATGGCATCCTTGGACACAAAGTCCATGTCATGGTTACCGAGCACGTGGTACCCCGGTCCTACAAACGAATTCCAGAGGTCCAGACACTCGTCACTCTCTTCGGTGCCATAATTGAAATCTCCCAACTGGAGAATGGCATCAGGTTTGCGCTCGGCGACGGCTCGCATGAACGTTTCCAGTCGCTCCATCGCCCGTGGTGCTAAGCCATGATGCAAATCAGCTATCACACCAAGACAAACGGAATCGGTCTGTGCTATACTGCGGCCCGGACTAAGAAAAAGACACGCTGTACCAATCTTCAGCAACTCCCGTCGTGATATCTGTTGTGGCATCATTTCCCTGATTTAATTTTCCGACCTGCCGGAGCAGGACCAGTCTTACACAGGCTCCGCTTCCCCTAAGTCCTGATTATTGCCCGACCACTATCCCAAACGGAACACGCACAGTATAGCAACTGGGTCACAGATATGCAACTTACAGTTTGCGATATGATTCCCCTAAATATCCCCTTCCCGAGGTCTAAGAAGTACTTCCTCTATCACCGTACGGGAGCTTATTTTCCAAGCATCAAGCACGCTGCGGGCTACATCTCGTGGAGGCATAAACCGCTCCTCCGGCAATGTGGTGCCATCCCAACTGGGCGTAAGTGTAGCACCTGGCATGACTGTCGTAACCCGAAGCCCTGTATTTAATGTCTCTGCACGCACAACTCTCGCGAGTCCCAGCAATCCGTGCTTGGCCGCACAGTACGCACCCGCCCCAACGTAGGCCTGCTGAGACGCCACAGATGCCATAAAGAATACATGTCCCGAACCTGCCTCAAGCATGCTCGGAAGTAGTGCTCGTGTGACCATGAATGCCCCGGTCAGGTTTACTTCAACCTGCTGCCTGAAAAGGCTTGGAGTGGTTTCCACGAGTGGCTTCGCAACGAAATGACCCGCGTTGTTCACGACCACGTCTGGCGGTCCAAACTCAAAGAGAATCTTCCTGGATGTTTCCTCAACATGCTCTTCCTTAGTGATGTCACACACCATGGGCTTTCCCTTCGTCTTCTCTGCAACTGCAATCAGGCGACGTACCGAGCGTCCAAGTAAAATAATCTGATGTTCTCCGTCGTTACGAAATACTTCTGCTATGGCAGCGCCAATACCGCTGCTCGCTCCAGTGATTATGATTTTAGCCATCTATAGTGAGCGTCTGGCCCGTCCCGTTAAAACAGTATCCTGCCATTCGGGATCCGGCGTAGTATTTCGGCGTAGATTTATTACCCAGTATGTCCCATCGTCGTGTCACCTGTAACGAACATCCCCGCTATTGCGTTTGAGGTAGTCAGCGAAAAACTGCGTTGTACCGAACTCCCTGCCGCTGATTTAGTCGTAGGGGTCGGTTCTGGAGGGATGGTACCTGCAGCAATGACTGCATATGAATTGCGAGTACCAATGATGCCTTTGTGGTTGAATTACAGGGATAAGAACAATAAGCCCCAGCACTCATTACCGCAACTGTACCAACCGTTCAATGTACCCTCCGAAACAAATCATATCTTGCTGGTAGATGATGTAGTCGTTTCTGGAAAAACATTAAACGCTGCAATGAAACTGCTCCCCCCGAACATCAGGGTAACTACACTTGCGTTGAAAGGATGCGCAGACATCGTACTCTTTCCTGAAATTGAGTCCTGTGTGCAGTGGCCCTGGAATCAACCCCAGCATACCATCTGACATAATGAATCGACGAGACTTTGTACAGTGGGTATTGACTGCCGGATCAGCCGCGCTGATCCAGCGGCAATCACCAAGCGACAGCGAGGAATTGCCTCGCCGCCCTTTCGGTCGTACGAATGAAGAAGTCACTATGCTTGGCCTCGGAGGCTGGCATATTGGACGGATGAATGAACGGGATGCGCAGGCTACCATAGAAGCCGCAATGGAGGGTGGTGTACGCTTTTATGATTCAGCGGAGTCATACCAAAGTGGAAGAAGTGAACGTTATCTGGGCAGATTCCTGGTCCCGCAATGGCGGGATCAGATTTATTTGATGTCAAAAACAACTGCATCTACTGCTAAAGGGGCACGGGAGCATCTTGAAGGTACGCTGCGGAGATTCAACGTCGAGCAAATGGATCTATGGCAGATGCACGCCATTACCAGCCCACAAGATGTTGACCGGCGAATTGAGGCTGGCGTGCTTGATGTAATGGAACAGGCCCTTGCTGAGGGCAAAACCCGTCACATTGGTTTTACAGGTCATACTGACCCTGCGGCGCACCGCCACCTCCTTGAACAAACTGATCTATTCCATGCTGTTCAATGCCCCGCAAATGTAGCAGACGTTAGCTATAAGAGCTTCGTACGAACGGTAGTCCCGAAGGTCGTAGAGCGGAATATGGGCATGATTGCCATGAAAACACTTGCGAATGGGGGCTTTTTTGGTGGTTCTTCTCACGGACAGCATGGTAATCGGCCACGTGTAGTACCAAACCACTTATCTATCCAGAAAGCCTTGTACTTCGTATGGTCCCTTCCGGTCAGCGTAATCGTTACCGGCCCTGACAATATTGAACAACTCCGTGAGAAAATTGCATTGGCTCGGACATTTATCGGTATGTCCGAGTCTGACAGGAATGAACTCGTTGCACGCATTGCGGACATGGCCGGGCGCGGAGTGGAATTCTACAAGGCCTAACGCCGTCTATATTCCAACTTAATTGGATACAATGAAACGGGTGTTAACCTTCGTGCTGTTGATTGCCTCTGCTCAACTTGCAGAAGCTCAGATTGCGGCCACAATTACAGGCACCATAACCGACACTACGGGAGCACCGATTCCTCAGGCAAATGTGTTCATTGCCTCGTCAATGGCCGGGACAACCACCAATAACAATGGCGTCTATACTTTGTCTGGCATCCCGCTGGGCACACTGCGCCTCGTAGTATCCAGTATAGGATACGAATCTGACCATGTTGATCTCTTTTTGCGCGAAGCACGCACATACACACAGGATTTTCAACTTCGGGAGAGGATTTATGAGCTGGGGGAAGTTACCGTATCCACCAATAATCGAAGGTGGCAGCGACAATTGGAACGATTCACAACCATATTTATCGGCGAAAGCCCAAATGCCCAAGAAACCACAATCATGAACCCCGAGGTGCTGGACTTTTCGGGGCGTGGCGGAGAATTCAGGGCACAGGCAAGTGAACCCTTAATCATTGAGAACAAAGCCCTTGGATATAAGCTAACCTACTTTCTGAACGAGTTCATTGCAGAGCCAAATAGCTGGCGATGGGACGGGGAACCACTTTTTGAACCACTGGAACCCTCTAGTCCAGAAGAGGCGGCCCGATGGAATGCCAAGCGCGACTCGGCCTTCTATGGATCCTTCAGGCATTTTCTGCTCTCGGTTATTAACAATCAGGTTGACGAACAGGGTTTCAAGATTTACTCGCGCCCCGGCTCTAATCAGCGTGCATTGGATCTACGTGGTGGAGTGTTTGGTAACCGGGAAAACCGTTACCCAATTAAAGCCTCAGATATTATTCGAGCCGGTCAGAGCGATGATGAGCGGATTCTGGATTTTGAGGGGTATATAGATGTGGTCTACACAAATGAACTGGAAGATGCGGCATATCTAAAATTGCAACGACGGGCGGGTCGGGCGCGTTACCAGACTTCTACCATCCGGCTTGATCGCGGCCCAACCGTGGTGGACCTTAAAGGGGACCCTGAGGACCCTTATGGTGTCACTTTCTATGGTGGATATTTTGCATATGAGCGTACGGGGGATGAACTTCCAAAGGAATACCGTCCATGGATTCAGGGCGAAAGTTTCTAGGAGGTCAATTTACTTGGCATTGATTTTTCTGAGCAATGCTGCACTCTTCTGTGGGGCATCCGCTCAGGATCCTGTACTCACGGGCACCGTTGCCGATACAGAATCCGAACGTGGACTGCCGAGAGCGCACGTATTCATTGCATCCTCAATGATCGGGACGACCACTGACAGAGATGGCAAGTTTGTTCTCGAAGGTGTACCACCTGGGGCACATCGCCTAGTTGTTACAATGCTTGGATACGAGTCGGTCCATGTGACACACTGTTCCGGGCTGGACATCCATACGAATTTGATTTTCACCTTAAGTCTACGGCTATTGAGCTGGAGGAGATTGTTGTTAATGCACGACTTGCTCGCAGATGGCAGAGACGCTTAATTAAGTTCACACGCCTGTTTGTGGGGGAGTCCGAAAACAGCAATCTAACCTCAATTGTATATTCAGATTGATGTTACCAGGGTAATCAGATCGATGTTGCCAGGGTAAT
>JAPPGC010000089.1 GCA_028875125.1 Bacteroidota bacterium
TTCTTAATCACAGTACGACACACTAAAAACTGCACCCCTTACAATATACAGGGGCAAAAGGGATAGGCGGGGCAACTGTCACGCGATTTCTGGAGGAGGGCGCATCCGTGACGATATTGGATCTGGACGAGAAACGGGCACGGGACCGTTTGGTCAACTTTGTTGATCGGAGCCTCTTCATCCACTGCGATGTGTCCAAAGCAGATCAGGTAAAAGGAGCATTCAACCAGATTGATGCTCGATTCGGCGCAGTGGATGTTCTTGTCAACAATGCCGGAATTCAGCGCTACAGTACAGTCACAGATACAAGCGAGGAAGAATGGGATCTGGTGATGAACGTAAACCTGAAGAGTGCTTTCCTGTGTTCAAAGTATGCGATTCCGCTGATGCAAAAGCGCGGAAAGGGGATTGTGATCAATGTCGCAAGTGTGCAGAGCTTTATCACGCAGCGTAAGGTGGCACCGTACACGACGAGCAAGACCGCCGTATTGGGGCTGACGCGCAGTATTGCTGTGGACTATGCTCCTGATATCAGGGCGGTTGCTGTATGCCCCGGTACAGTTGATACGCCAATGCTCAGGTGGGCCGCCAATCAGTCTCCTGATCCTGAAGAAGTCTACCGGGAGGTTCGTGAGATGCATTTGACTCAACGCATAGCAGAACCGGTGGAAATAGCCGAACTGATCCTTTATTTATCCAGCGACAAGGCCGCGTTTATTACAGGGCAGGCCATCCGTATAGATGGAGGCCTGGGTTTGGTTGTAGCCGGGAGTGTACGCCAGTGAAAATCAGCAATATCAAGGCGACGACGGTTAACGTCCCACTGGAAGCTCCACTACGTCATGCGGCGGGAGCGCACTGGGGGTGTTTTGTGCGGACTATTGTCGAGGTGGAGACCGACGAAGGGGTCACCGGCCTAGGTGAGATGGGTGGCGGGGGTGAATCGGCGGAAGCTGCAATTAAAGGCCTCAAAACGCACCTTCTCGGGCACGATCCAATGCAGTTGGAGGCACTGTATTGGAAGATTTGCAACCCAACTGCATCACTCTATAATAATCGAACCCAGATCCATGCAGCGATTGAGTTCGCCTGCATAGACATTATTGGCAAAAGTCTCGGTATTCGGGCGTGTGATTTATTGGATGGAGCCCTTCGCGAAAAGGTGCCATTTGCATCGTACCTGTTTTTCCGCTATCCAAACGAGGATACCGGGCAGGGTGGAGAGGAAATGCCTGACGCTATGGTTCGGCACGCGCAATCGTTAGTAGCGCAGCACGGGTTTTCCACACATAAACTTAAAGCGGGTGTTTTTCCTCCTGACCACGAGCTGGAAGTTTTTCGGGCGCTTGCGGCGGCTTTTCCTAACCACCGGGTTCGTATGGACCCCAATGCGGTGTGGACTGTGGAAGAGGCAGTCCGCGTAGGACAGGCCATTGAGGATCTGAATAATGATTATTACGAGGATCCGTGCTGGGGTATGGAAGGGATGCGTCGTGTCCGTGAATTTGTTCGCATACCAACGGCCACCAATACCGTGGTGGTTAATTTCGAGCAATTGGCCGCATGCATCCACAACAATGCGGTTGATGTTATCCTGTTGGATACTACGTTTTGGGGAGGCTTGCGCCAGGCGTGGAAAGCAGGTGTGGTATGCAATACATTTCAGCGAGGCGTAGCCGTTCACAGTTCTGGTGAGCTTGGTATACAGCTGGCTACGATGCTACATCTGAGTGCCGCCCTACCTAATCTGACCTTTGCCGCAGATGCTCACTATCATCATCTGACCGATGATATTATCGAAGGTGACAGAATGCCCTATGTTGATGGGTGCATTGCTGTTCCCGATGGACCAGATCTGGGGATTGAGCTTGATCGTGATAAGGTGCTCCGCTATGCTGAGCTGTACAAAAAGCTGGGCCCATACCTGTACGACCGTGATCCGCGACGTCCAAATTGGTATAGCATCTGGCCGGAAACTCGCTGGGCCAAGCCAGGTTTTTGATGTGTGACTTTGACCATAAGGAAAAAATCTTTCGGAGATATGTGTGGCAGTGCATTGTTGCCGATTGAGAAAGCATCTGTCTTCTGTGAAGGGCTTGATCATCCTGAGGGGCTTGCCGTACACCCGGATGGATCAATATGGGCAGGGGGTGAAGCAGGGCAGATATATCGGGTTTCTTCTGACGGAAAAGAGATGGTTGAGGTCGCAAATACAGGAGGATTCATTCTGGGACTTGCGTTTAGTCCTAATGCTGAGTGGCTTGCAGTTTGTGACTTGCTTAATCGGTGTGTCTGGCGGCTTGATCCCGGTTCGGGCGCGATATCCGAGTTTGCCGGTGGAGCAGGTGGAGGAGACAGATTCAAGATACCAAACTATGCCACGTTTGCCCGTGACGGTACGCTTTACGTTTCGGACAGCGGTACCTTTCGGCAGGTTGACGGTCGTATTCTACGATTTGATGCTGATCACAGTGGTCACGGAGAAGTTTGGCATCAAGGTCCATTCAATTTTGCCAACGGTCTTGTCCTTTCTTCTGGGGAAGAAACTTTGTACGTAGTGTGCAGCTTTGACGCGAGCGTAGAGCGAATTGAAGTGGCACCAGACGGTCGTGCAGGTAACCGCACACCGTTCGCCAGGCTTCCGAGAACGGTGCCTGACGGCCTTGCATTTGATGCAGCAGGCAATCTGTATGTGTCATGTTATGCCCCTAATCACCTCTATCGCGCGATGCCCGATGGTAAAGTAGAACTCCTAATGGAAGACTGGGAAGCTCATACATTGTCTAACCCCACAAACATTGCATTCGGCGGCTCTGGATTTGATCAACTCTTCACTGCCAACCTGGGAAGGTGGCATCTTACAAGAATAGATTTAAGAGTTGAAGGGGCCAGGTTAGCGTGCCATCCACTGAGATGAAACCTGGTTTTTCACATGATACCCTACCCGTTTTTGGACAGGCCTCCTGGCATATGGCCACCTCCTCTGTGGAGGCCTATCTAACGCAGCAGGGTGGTCATCTTGGTCCAATCCTATTTCATTTTGAGGATCGGACAATAGCTCCCTATGCGTTGTGTCCCTGGGCTGAGGAAGACATGGATGAGGCACTTCCCCCTCTTCTGAAAGTGCTTCGGGGTGATTTTTTCTGTATGCCATTTGGGGCTAACGATGAGGCTTTTCAGGGCGAACGTCATCCTCCACACGGTGAGACTGCAAATAACTTGTGGAAATTCGAAAGCATGCGCCAGTCGGGGGATAAGGTCACCTTCCGGGCATCACTCGACACCTCGGTTCGCCCAGGGCATGTAGACAAATGGATTTCCCTGCACAGTGGACATCACGCAGTCTATGTTCGCCACCTGATATCCGGGATGGAGGGTCCCATGAGCTTGGGGCATCACGCGATGCTCAAATTCCCGGATACGCCTGGCAGTGGTATTGTTACGACCAGTCCGTTCCTATATGCGCAAACGGCGCCGCAGCCTATCGAACTTCCCGAGAATCGAGGGTACTCGGTTTTGCAGCCTGGGACGTCCTTCTCCTCGCTGGCGGCTGTTCCGATGATCACGGGTCAATCAACCGATCTGAGCCGCTATCCTGCACGAAAAGGCTATGAAGACCTGGTATTGCTTGTTTCCGATCCTTCGGTTGACATAGCCTGGACGGCCGTGACATTTCCAGGGGAGGGGTATGTGTGGTTTGCTCTGAAGGATCCCCTAATTCTTAAGCAGACAGTATTCTGGCTCTCCAATGGTGGCCGCCACTATCCGCCCTGGAACGGGCGGCATACGAGTGTTATGGGTCTGGAGGAAGTGACTTCGTTCTTTCACTACGGTTTATCTCAGTCTGCTGAAAGCAATCTGCTTTCGGATCAAGGTCATGCCACTTGTTTTCATCTGGATAGCACGGTTCCGATGGACGTTCGCTACATAATGGCCGTCTCCGAGATCCCAGAGGGTTTTGATCGTGTTGAAACGATCACTATGGGTTTGGACGAGAGCGAAGTACTGTTGAGGTCCGAGAGTGGAACAGAGGTGAGCGTCCGCCTCGATCTGACATTTCTTCAATCAGATTAAGACGAAGTTTTGTCTGTTTGCATCGGGAGCTTGGTGGTTGTGCGGGGAAACTAGGCAATTTCTGATCTAATCAATAGACCTCCCAGATTCGGGTATCCTATGTCGGGACGACAAGAACATTAGGTGTGTGATTGTTTCTTCTCTATGATGGAGTCGATACGCAAGCTATTCGCTTTGGCGGACCGTTAAGAATTCAATGGCATAATGTGCCAGACTGTAATTTTGGTGGGATATGTCATGTGCCGATGAGGAAGCATCTGACGGCAACAATGCGTATCGTCACACCACATAAATCACCGCAAGCCCGTTACGCTATCTTCATTGTTTAGTGTTGCGTAGTGAAGAGGCAATTACTCCCCCTTAACGCGAAAAATTTGTGTTCAAAAAATGTCGATCAACATTCTCGCTCGCATGGTGACTCCCATTCTCATGAAGGGAGTGGTTTTTTAGATGGTCATACGCATGACCTCCGAGGGACAAGCAAGCGACGCTTGGTGTGGGCAATGGTTCTGGTTGTTGGTTACATGGTGGTTGAGATCGTAGCTAGCATTGTCTCTGGCAGTTTGGCTCTTTTGGCGCATGCGGGACATATGTTTACGGATGCACTTTGTATAGGGATAGCGCTGGTAGCAATGCGTTTTGCGGAGAAAAGAGCCACAAAGCAGCACACTTACGGTTTCGAGCGCTATGAGGTTATGGCAGCGTTGGCTAATGCATTGGTGCTATGGCTGCTTGTTGGCGGGATTCTGATGGAGGCCTATGATCGTATTGTTGAGCATGGACATGCTCATGATCATGGTCATGACCATACTCCCGATGGTTTGATCATGACGATTGTTGGTCTACTTGGTTTTGTAGTCCATTTTGGAGCAGCGGTAATCTTGCACAGATCAGTCGATCACAGCGTGAATGTCGCGGGTGTCTACCAACATGTAAGAGCAGATTTGCTGGGGTCGGTCGTGATTGCAATCTCCGGAGGGCTCATCCTGTGGAATCCGTGGGAATGGCTTGAGCTGTGGGTTGATCCAGTGCTTGGTGTAATACTGGGTATTGTGATCCTTGGTGGTACTTGGGGGCTCTTGAAACAGGTGTTCAGAGTTCTCTTGGAAGGAGTACCTAAGCACATTGACGTTCACGCACTATGCCGTTCAATTGAAACGCTACCGGGTGTGGTGGTTATTCACGACATACATGTTTGGACGCTCTCGCAGGGCAGCGATGCTCTGACTGCGCATGTCGTCATCGGCGAACATGTGACCGATCGGGAAGCAATGCTTGATCAACTCAAGAAGATTGTATCGGACCAGTACAAAATCAATCATATGACGATCCAGCTGGAGTCTAATGTGGCGAGGTGTACCGAGGATCACCATGTACGCAAGTTCGACATTGTAGTGGATTTTTTACTGAGATTCCCTATCCCCTATT
>JAPPGC010000035.1 GCA_028875125.1 Bacteroidota bacterium
AGACTGCCCAAAGGTGGGCAATTTGAATCTCACTAGGTGGGCAATTTGGATCTCACTAGGTGGGCAATTTGGATCTCAGTATACAATTATCGTTGGATTAGTTGCTTTGTTCTTAAAGTGAGCCTACTCCCGCGCCCTGCTTAAACACGTATATACTTCCTCAAAATTAGTAATATTAGTGAGGAGAAAGATACAAGTGTGTGCGGGGCTGTGAAGGTAACCGTCCACTCGGAAAACACGGACAATTTTCCCTGATAGTGTTTTTCGTTTATGCCCGGATAATTTGTTTTCTTGATACAGCGTACTTAACTTCCATACCCATGGGGGTATTTGATGGACAAAATAATGGACGGTAATGACCGGTAATAATGGAGTCGGCAATGATCTCCGTATGTTGCCAGAAGAGATGCTAGCACTTGCACACCAAACAGCAGAGTTGCTAGTGCGGCGCATTGAAAATTTGCCTAAAGAAGGTGCTTGGGCGGGAGAGTTCCGGCGAGATCTTGAGGATCAATTGATGAAGCCTCCGCCGGAGGAGAGTCGTTCGGCCTCGCAAGTGATAGAAGAAGCCGCACATGAAATTCTTCCAATCGCGCTGAGCTTAGACCATCCGCGGTGCTTCGGATTCATTCCTTCGCAACCCACATGGCCTAGTGTCTTGGCTGACTTTATGATTGCCGGGTTTAATATCAACCAGAGCTCATGGTTGATCTCTAGTGGTCCTAGTCAGCTAGAGCTTGTTGTCGTCGACTGGTTTCGGCGCTGGATTGGCTATCCAGAAGGCGCAGGAGGTGTATTAACGAGCGGGGGGTCAGCAGCGAACTTGGATGGTCTTGTTGCGGCGCGGGAGGCCGCGATCGATCCAGAACGAGGCGTTCTGTACATGAGCGAACAGAGCCACAGCGCACTCGTCAAAGCGGCCAGGATTATGGGGATTGGTCCAGAACGCATTCGTATGATCCCGACCGACCGGCATTTCCGCATGGATATGGACGCGTTAGTTGAGGCCGTGGCTAAAGATAGAGCCGCCGGATTCAGTCCCATCGCTCTGTGTGCGAACGCTGGAACGTCCAACTGCGGAGCCGTGGATCCACTGGAAGAGATGGCCGACTATTGCGAGGCCCAGGATATATGGCTCCACGTTGATGCCGCCCATGGAGGCTTTGTGCTCGTGACTGAGGAGGGTAGGGATATCATGAGTGGAATTGAGCGTGCAGATTCAATTGTGCTGGACGCGCATAAGTGGTTCTTCCAACCCTATGAAGTGGGAGGCCTGATGGTCAAGGATTTACGCACACTTGAGTGTGCGTTTGCCGGGAAGTGCGATATTCTCCAGGACACGATTTGGGGTGCTAACCATCCAAATTTTTCGGACAGAGGATTGCAACTTAGCCGTTCCGTTAGGGCATTGAAGATCTGGATGTCAGTTCAAACCTTTGGTATGGCCGCATTCCGGAGAGTTCAATCGAACGGGATGGCGCTCGCGCATCGAATTGAGGATTATGTTAAAGAGAGTGCGATCCTGGAGATGTTGGCACCTGCCGCACTGGGGATTGCATGTTTCCGCGTAAATCCTGCGAATGCTGACCTTGACAACCACGAGTTGGAAACTATCAATAGGAACGTACTAGCTCGAGTCTTCTGGGACGACCATGCGTTCATATCGTCAACACGCCTTCGTGGAGCGTTAGCACTCAGGATGTGCGTCATCAATTACTCTACGATCTGGAACGAGGTACAGGAGACGTTGGAGACCATCTCAAAATTCGGGAAGGAGAGTTTAATTCGAGACGAATCTCCACACTGATCAGGCATTATCCCGGCTCAGACGTTGTCGTCTTCTCGGAAGGGTCTCACCAGTAATGCGGACGACCCCGGTTCCTGTGCTGAAGTTGGTGGCGACCCTATCTGAAACTGATGCTGGTTAAGTCAATGAGGACATGATTGCCGCATTTGTTACGCGCATGCCCCTGCGCTCTCCGTGCCTCACAGAGATATTTGAGTATATCGGACTCTTGGATGGGCTCTGAACACATGGAGACGGTATTGAATTCATGGGGGCCCTTGCAGAGTCCAGCCCGGATGAAAGCGAGCGGTTTATACCCCTGATGGACTTTCCAATGCCGATAGTATATGGACTCCTAGTAGAACTCCGGCGTAGTTTGATTAAACGGGGGAGCAATACGCGGTTGTCCCAACTTGCTTTTGTCAATGTCAATAAGCAGAGAATCCTTTATAGTGTCCCTTTGTTCAGTGCTACAATGACAGAGTAACACAAACACGATGTGCTATCTCATATGTTGAGCGTGCGTCGCAACAGCTATCACACCATTCAACAGTTCAAGAAGGTTTGCAAATGACGGACAAATCCAAACGCCTATTCGGCCCTCTTATTGTCTTGACGTGTACTCTCTTGGCAGCGTGCACGAGCAATGAATCCGGTATGGGGTCTCGTGTGATTCAGGAATTGGATGTGCATTTGCGCGAGGTTCTTCTTCTTGGGGGAGACGAATCTGCTTCGGCCGAATACCTATTTGGGAATCCTCGCTATATCGTTACTGACGCCCAAGGCCGTATTTACGTGGCCGACCAAGCAGTCATGAATATCCGTGTATATGACGATTCTGGCCGCTACATCCGTACACTGGGCGGGCGTGGGCAGGGACCGATGGAATTTCAGAGCTTCCGGGGACTTGCGATCAACCAACGACAGGAACTCATTGCGCTTGACAGGACAAATGGGCGAATTACACGTTTCTCGACGGAAGGCCAGCTATTATCAACGGACCCGCGACAGAGGTGGGCGTCGGCCGTCATCCGGCCATTTCGAGACGGATACCTCTTCCTAAGTCACCAGACCGGAGAGCCTGGCGAAATCGACCACCTGTTCCGGGTTTATGGGGCCGGGTTTGAGCAACCCACTGTGGCGTTTGGCAGCACTGACCAGATCGCCGATCCATATAACAAGATTGAGACATCCGAATTGACTGCCGGACCAGGTTCCTTTATCTTCACGGAAGGGAGCTTGTGGTATGCACCGTCCCTGTATGAGGGGAAACTCTATTTGTATACCGAGACGGGAGGTCAATGGGCTCTGACAAGCACAATAGACGGCCTCGTTGAGAAGAGGGCCTATACCGAAGTGAAAAATCCCGTCATTTACGAGAATGCCGATTTGGTGATTAGTTATGCAGGAATAGAGAAGGGTGCACGAGTGCACAATACCAGCCTCGGTCTATTTCGTCTTCAAGATGATCGGATTGTCCACTTTGCGATCATCGAGTTCGGAGGACAGCGCAATTTCGGCGTGGAAGTATTTGACAGAGACGGACAGCTGGTTGGTTATGGAGCAATTGAAAAAGTACCGCTAACGGCCAAGGGAATAGCCAACCTGTTTCTGGAGGTAGTGTGGAAGGATGAACTGGATCGCTTCTACGTGATAGATAGAACGGATCATCCGGTGATTCGAGTGGTGGAATTAGAGATCCGGCCAACGGGCATGACACTGGACTAGGGCCTGTGTCCACGATAGATCAATACGCACCACCGGAACGAGCGTAAGCGCCCTGCCATTTGCTCCAGAGGTAAGCGTCACGGGCCTAGTATTGGTTGATCCGGCCCAAGGCGCGCCCTTGGAAGTGGCAACGCGGGCAGAGGCAGTGGTTCCGAGCTCCATCTGTAGCGGTAGATTGGAAGCTGCCGTAGTCGCCCATTGCAGCACGTCAACTATTGTCGATCCACCGCAGCGGGAATGAAGAGAAGGCGTGGAATCATGCACATATTCCACGCCTTTCAATCTGAATCGAATTCGGTAACTTTGAAGTTACCAGGGACAAGAACGTCTCTGTCATCGCTCACTCTCTATTGCTTTTCAACAATTATGCGGAAGCTTGTTATTGGTCTATTAAGCCTGTTTCGACGAACAATTCTCCTGATTCGGAGGCTGAGCGGCAGAACTGAAGAGGACATAGTCGCACGCAGGATTGTCAATGGCAAAGCATGGGACGAATTCTGTGATTCTCTGAAAGCTGCCGGTGCTGGATTACAGTTTCCAGGTGCGCCTCAGGATCCATTCAATCAAGCGGAAGGCTACAGGTACCTCAGTCGTATTGTGCGCGCAGGCCTGATGGCATTCGTCGAACACGCGGATGTTCGTGCACCTGTCCTCCATCGTGTAGTTGATGAAGTGACGAAACTCGGTGCCGACAATCCAGATAATTACTATCAGACAGCAGTTCTGGATGGGAACTATGAGTACAAGATCTTTGGACAGCGAAACACCATTGCATATTTGAGTTTTGGGACTCAATCCGGCAATTATGGCGAGGGGCGTGGCCTGCCACCCACCGGATATATTGAATCTGATGAGATTGAAATGGACACTGACGGGAAGTTTGAACTGATCCTAAGCTCCAAGCCTCAATCTAGAAACTGGCTTCCAATGACCGCCGAGACTGGCACTCTTGTGGTACGCCAAACATTTCTTGACAGGGTCACCGAGATTCCAGCAGATCTGAGAATTGAGCGAATTAACTGTCTGGATCATGAGCGTCGTCCTAACCCGTTAACCCCCAAAAGGCTTGATGATGGCTTGAAAAAGGTTGGAGAACTAGTGACTGGTGCACCTTTACTGTTTTCGAAATGGGCAAGAGATTTCCATAGACACACCAATACATTGCCAATGTTCGATTCCGAGGTTTCACGTGCTGCCGGCGGCGATCCAAATATCATTTACTATCACAGTCACTGGGCAATTGCTGTGGATGAAGCTCTCTTAGTTGAAGTCACTCCCCCAGATTGCGAGTATTGGAACTTCCAGTTAAGTAATTATTGGATGGAATCGTTAGACTACCGGCATCATCAGATTCATACGAATAAACACCTGGCACATTACAGGGAAGATGGCTCCGTAAGGCTGATCATTGCACATGAGGACCCTGGTTTACCCAACTGGTTGGAGACTGCTGGTCACTCTTCTGGAACGATGTGCTTCCGATGGGTTCATTCACGCGAACATCCACAACCCCTCACCCAATTGGTCAAGCTGAGAAGCCTTCGATCCAGCGAATGACACAGGATAGCAAGAAGGAGTTAGTGACATCTACGGACTACTCGCGCCCTTATCGTCCATTCCCCGTTAGAGTATTTAACCGGCTGGGTAGAAACTTTTCGTTGCAAGGCAATCTGGAACCTGAGGAACTGATTAAAAAAGCACGGAAAAAAACGGGGTTAAGAGACTTGGGGGATGACGAAGCCTTGCATTCCCTAGATGTTCTGCTCAACTCTATCAACAACGAAGCTCGTCTGAATCCCAGCGGTAAGCTGATTCAAAAAGCGCGATTCACTCGTGCACTGATCCATCGCCTTCGGATTGAGGAGCTACTCAAGAAGTACCCTGAAATCCATGAGATTGATCTCGGTAGAATCACGTGCATATTCCGACGATGTGGGCCACTGATTCCGACGATGTGGGGCACCAATCCGAGCGAAGCG
>JAPPGC010000005.1 GCA_028875125.1 Bacteroidota bacterium
AACCCAAAATGGCCATTTGTGCCCCCGAGTCAACCCGTACCTGTCGAAGTCAGGAATAATGGCAAAAGAATCATCTTTGTCCGTTACGTTTACGAGTGTGACAATCTTTGTGCGTGCCAAGCCCATTCTACCGATGAGTCACTTTGGTGTGCTGGCCGCTCACATCCCAATCCGCTAAGTCTGCTGCCGACGTGAGCGACCGGGATTGGACCAACTCAGGTGTCCTAAGAAGGTTCTCATTCGGGCTTTCTTAGAACCGTAGTGAACTTCGTAACTCACACGGCTCCTCACTGCGCGGTATTCTGGAATTGAATGAGGAAGAAACTACAAGCATGGGCTATCAAAGCTTAAAAACGATCTTCAGACCATCAGTATTATCTGAGTCAATTTGAACGGGTAGCATCTCGTGTGTCTATGTCAGCCAACGCAAGCTGGCGACAAGCGACGCGAAGAGCCCAAGGATTGCGAAGATCGGATTGATCAGGTTGGCTCGGAGTGGAGGACCATAGATTCGCGGAGTCAATAGAAGGAAGACTGCTGCCACGATACCAATAGCCAACAGTCCAAAACCGAGGTCAACCAAGAGCCCCATCGCTTCGGAATCAGGTACCATCAAGTTTCCCAGATCTATTCCACGGCCGAAGACAATCAGCAGCGTTGGAACATAGACTATTATCCAGCCGAGCCCGACCGCGCCCATTAGGCGGACCAATCGGTTTCCTCGCTCGGGCTGAAGAGTCACTCGCGAGACACCATACAATGTGAGTTGTGCAGCAAATGTTGTTGCGAAGGGAATCACAAACCACCCTTGCTCGGCAATAACGTGGACAAACAACCAGAGCAATGCGCCACCAGCAATTGAGAGCATAGTGTAAACAGTGTGTGATCGGCGCTTGCCGGAACGCGGCCACACCAGCGTATGGATAGCAAAGAATCCGAAGGGGGCGATCAGCCACTGCCAACCACCCAATAAAAAGGCACCATAGCCGAAGAGCGCGCAACCGACCAATGCGCTGTCATCAAGTTTGCTTCGATGACGCCAAGCCAGTGTGAAAGTGACAAAGGCAATGGCAACCAGCACACGAATGAGGAGTGCTTGGGGATCTTCATCAAGATAGAGGCGCAGAAAAGCGTATGTACCAAGAGGGATGAACAGGTTGTCCAGCCCGCGCCACGACACGAGTTCCAGCATCATCACCAAGAGCGCGAGGATCGTTGCAATGAGAACGACCTCTACACGCCCCGTGTCCGTCAAAAGCAAGAGAGGTAAATGAGCACTGAAAAATGTCACGAGGAAAAACGCCAGAGACCCCTCGACACTCTTGATGCCCTCCGAAGTCTGGTACTGCGTTTGCCCGTAACGGATGCCTATCACGGCTGCGGCAGCATCCGCCAAGGCCAACGTCAGGATCGGAACCACATAAAGCAACCACTCTCCTTGGCTGATCAGGAAAAGGATCGTGACCGAAATCGCAAAGTAAATCTCCCCCAGACCCTCCCGATCTACTCCACCCAAGACGGTTCCAATGCCTCCGCGCAAAGAGGGAATCAGTCGGGTAGCGACCAGGGTGGCACACGCGAGCCCTCCCAGAATGATCATCGGCCAGGCACCATCCAACATCCACGGCAACGGTAGTACGACCAGCCCCATGCCGACATGGACCCCTTTGCGAAGGATCTCGGGGTGAAAACGCTTTTTCTTTTCCACTGCTTTGAGACCAACCAAGAGCACGGCAAGAGCACCGAGTATGACCGCAATGGAAATGAAGTTGGACGCGTGTGTCATCAGTGCGAGGCCTCCCTATCAAGAGACACAAGGCGGCCAGCCCCACCTGCCACGGTCTCAACAACGAAACGGCTGTAGAAAAACGCCTTGTCGTGAAGATGGAGTCGCTCAGCAAGCTCGCGGTTCGGAATGAGTTCGCTGGCCAATTCCGGTGGCCGGCTGCGGGGCACCAGCATATTCCAGTATGCGAGTCGGGCTCCATCCCGGGAATGCGCAGTAAGTTTCGAGAGCAACTCATGGAAATAGTCGTCGGACATGTACTCGAATATGTCGCTCAGATTATGGCAATCGACAAGCAACTTAGGTTCGGCGTCGAGTAATTCCTCAATTGACAGGCAGTGCCATTCAAGCCGGTCCAGATTCTCTCTGATGATGTCAAAATTTTCTCTTCTGAGGGCGTGTGGGAGAGCTGTGGTGTGACGTCCAGTGAGAATCCACTGAAGATAGGGGTTGGCGGCAGGGTCAAGCTCGGTCAGGGCGTGTCTTGCGCGCGCGAGGATGCGTTCGGAGACTGATCCCTCTACATACCGGAAAAACTCCGGGTCTCGCCCCATCCGACCCATCACAAAGCGGGAAAAGAAGAGTCGAAAGAGGAGTTCCCAGCGCAGGTTGGCCCAATGGCGAGTGTAAAAGTGGCGGCGTTCGTCTGCGGTACCTCCTGCAAGGAGTTGCTCAACCCGGTGCCGAGGATGAATCCAGGGTAATACTTTCCTGCGAAACACCGCGAAGTAGTCCTCAAATTTGCCAGCGTTACCAATCCCGGCCTGGACTAATTGCGGGCGGGCATCCCAGAAATCCCGCGCTCCACCTTCAAGGGCACCGCGGCACCTCCGGTAAAGGGCTTCCCGATCGCCGCATTCCCGAGAGCCGATCAGTTGAAGAAGCTCCTCGTGGCTCAGTACCCGATAGGCTGCAACGCGCAGCGCAAGACAGGCCAGCTGGGCCGGATTCATATCTACGGCAATGACACGCGCAGGCTTGCAGGAAAGGAGCGAGAGCGAGTTCTCTCCCGCCGAGGCGACCGAGAGGCAAACGTCCCCTTCGCCAACATTGAGCGCCTCCAGAAGAATGTCGGCATCCTCCCAGCACTGCGCATAGCGGACAAATGAAAAATCGGCACGGGCCGCGGCTTCAGTACTCATGTGTCAGTCCCATGTCCCGGTTGCACGGTGAGTCCACCGGAATCTGAATCTGGTTCGGGGTCCGATGCAATATCCAGACGCACAGTGCCTCGTGCACCGTCCATTTCAATCCAGTCACCAGTCCCAACCCGAGTCGTGATCCCGGCGAGCGAGACTATGGCAGGGATCCCCATTTCGCGGGCCACGATCGCCGAGTGTGAGAGGAGGCTACCGCGCTCAACCAGTATGCCAGCGGCGGCGGGAAAAAGCATGATCCACCCAGGATCAGTACGCTCCGCGACTAGAATCTCCCCCTGTTGCAACTTGGCCCCTCTTGGATCACGGATTACACGTACCCGGCCCCGTACGATGCCCGGGCAGCAGCCGATGCCTCGGAGTCCGCTGGCATCCAAATCTTCATCATCTCCAGTCTGACCTGCTACCTGTGGTTCGTAGCTATTGGCAATATAAGGTGAACCGAAAGTCTCGAAGCGGTCAGCCGGGATATCAAGCGTGGCATAATGCTCGAATGCGGAGCGACGGACCGCTGCCAAACCACGAAGATCCTGGCATGATGCAGCTCCTTCCGTGTAGGACACGATTTCCTCGAGCTCGAGATAAAAGATGTCACGCGGATCATCAAGGACCCCCTCAGCAAAGAATCTCTGCCCGACCTCAAGGAAGATTCGCCGTATACGACCGAATAAGCGGGTACGCTCGAACCTTAGATTTTCACGATCACGTACGCGCCTGCGGGCGTTACGGAGTACCCAGGCGAAAACGGAGCGTCGCAGAATATTCCTTCCCAAGGCTTGACGTACCCTCTGCTCCGCATTCTCGCGCACATCCGACGAGATGCCAGCTTCGAACACCTGGCCGCGCGAGAGCCTGGCTGCCGCCTGCCCGACGGAGCGTACCAGGGGCTCAGGATCATCAAATAGTGTAGTTGATTCGAGCTTGAGCTCGTCAAGACATCGATCACCAAAAGTGTCAAGGTAATCGTCGTAGAGCCGTGCCAACTCTTCTTGACCATGTAAAGCTTGAACGGCCACCGTCGTTCCGCTATGGCAAAGGGTATCAATCAAATCTTCATGGCGCGCTACCAACGTAGCCATCTCAACGATGCGCTTTGCGGGTTCGGCGCTGATCATACCTCCCTGATTACATACCAGATTGTTTTGCAGGGAACTTTGGTCGTCCTCCTCCCCAGCGCACCATTTGGACGTAAGGCGACCCAGGACTCCGAAGAAAATCATGGCAAAGAAGTCATTGATCAGCGGCGCATCCCAGCGTGTCAAGAGGGATTGCTCAAGCTTACGATAATCAGCGACCAACTGATCAAGTCGCCTGAACTTAAGTGGTGGATCCGGCGGAAGGAGCGCTGCGTTGAGGCGCTCGTAGAATCGGTCGATCATACGGGGCAGACGCATTTGGTTGACAACCATTCCTGCCATGGTGCGGGTCAGTCTAAACAGGTCAACAAGGCGTGCCGACCGGGTTGCATTGGATGTCGCCTTGGTAATCTCGTCGGGAAGGCTCTCCCGAACACCCATCATCTGCTCCATGAAGCGGCGGTTGGACATGTAGCCCGGGAGTAGCGCAATGACGCGGTACCAGTTCAGGAGGTTATAGTAAATTCTGCCGCGGATCAGACCGAGCATGCGCCGAAATGTAAGATCGTTGGCCTCAATAGTAGCCTTGGGTACGCCCAGGAGGCGACAGAATTCACGGTACACGCCCTCATAAGCGTGCAGCGCAAAGCTAAACGTGAGTGGAGTTGTAATTCCACTATAACTCTCTACAATGTTCGAATTGTCCCAGATAGCATGGATTCCATCCGGATCCGGGGTGGCCGCAAGAGAGGTGATTGGTCGCGACTGAAGCAGGAAGGATTCGTCGCCGCACATTGACCATTCGATGTCTTGGGGTCGGCCGAAATGCAGCTCTGTGCAACGTGCGAGCTCAGCTACCCGCGCAACCTGCTCGTCGGTAAGTGCCGGTTCAGAAGCGACAGGCTCAACAACCTCTTGCGCTAAAACGCCCTCGTGGGTATTCGGGGCCGGCCGGTGTTCTAGCGTTTTGGCCACGATATTCCGATCAAGGATCGTTCCATCGAAATGAACACGCCAAGTATCAGCATCAGCATCCCCGCCGACCAATGCTGTCCCCAAACCGCGCAGCCCAGACACGACGGCCACGGAGCGGCGTCCGGTTACCGGATCTGCACTGAATGCAACCCCTGAGACCTCACTGTCTACCATCGTCTGCACCAATACAGCAGGTGCCCGTGGTAACCCTTGAAGCTTATTCTCCCTCCTGTAGGCCAACAGGCGTTCATTGAAGCCGGATCTCCATACGTCTACAATCCGGGCTGGCAAATTCTCGCGAGTGACAAATAGAAAGCTGTCGAACTGGCCGGCAAAGGAGTGCTCCACACTGTCTTCCTGTACTCCTGACGAGCGTACGGCGACATAGCGGGGCTCCTCATCCAGTGCCGCAAACTGCTCCTTCACCTCCTTCATGAGGTCAGGCGTCGGCAAGACCTCATCAAAGAGAGTCTGGATCTCGTTCTGGTCTACGGCCTGAAGCAGAGTCTGTTGCTGCTCCAGTGAGAGACTGGCTTCAAAGGCATCCGGAACAATTACAAACCATGTCGGGATCTTCAGTCCTGTGCTGGCCAGCGTAGCCAGTGCTGCAGCCTTGCCGCCCATTTGGCTGAGATCAACCCCATCCAGATGCGAGAGCACGTAGGTCATCCCAGTTCCCTCAAGAACAGCGGAACTGGCCCAAGGCTCAAATAGAACACCAGTGTCCAGACCCCAGACCAATTCTCAATCCATTTGCCCGCTCCTTTGGTCTGACGACGCAAAAAATAGGTTCCGACGAATACTGCACCGCCGAGGGCTAGGCAGAGAATGATTACCAAGGGCAGCAAAAAATCAATTCTGCGCACAGCAATGCAGGCGCAAACAAGTGTGAGTCCCATGACCAGCCACCATGTACCCAATGCCCTCCGCCGTCCCCACACAACCGAATAGGTAGGGACCCCCTCCTCCTCATCCTCTGGACTGCGAATCTTACGGCCAATTTCGATCACCATGCCATTAAAGAGGCTGGCCAAGAGAAACCAGAAAAGTCCGGCTGGAGAATGGCCCTGAAAGGCAAGCCAGTCGGTGCTCGTTGCATAAAGATCCACAAGCGGCATGATGGCCATATGGGTAACCATGTACGTGAGATGTTTACCGCGCAGCCATTCTCCCAAAAAGAATTCCTTGCCCATCAATGCCTGGTAAGTCCAAGTAATCAGCAGCAGAATAAGAAGTCGCGCATCGAGCCACAGTGCCAGACCCACCTGCACTATGGCACCCAGTACGAAGAGTCCGGCCAAGTCGCGCAAGGTCACCAGACCTCGCGGGACAGGACGATACGGGCGATAACGTGTGTCCTCGTCATTATCTTTAAATTCGTCCGCTATGCGCAGCTGTAGAAAAAAGATCAGACAAGAGCCGAATGCAACCACCACAGACAAAAGGTTGGGCCATCCTGCAGAAGATCGCAGCATCCAAGCGAAGGCGACCGCGCTGAAGCTGAAGGCGAAAATCAGTGGCCCGTGCTGGGCCAGCGGGAAACGCTCTTTTTGATACACCCACCAGCGCCGAATACCTCGATCGCGGTCGGGATTCATGACTTTTTCTTCACTGGCCCCCGCGCCAGTGTCTGATGTGCACTAGTGAAGCCATGCGATGACATTGCAGCGGAGATGGACAGCTCACCCGCCAGAACGAGTGCGGCGCATACCTCGGCAAGCGCAGAGGCATTGCCCGGCCCGGAAAGCTTGAGAATGTCGAGGCAGGCACTTTGGCTCGGCAGACCCGTTCCCCCTCCAACCGTACCCACGATGAGATTGGGAAGTGTTACAGATGCGTACAGGCAATCGCCGTCCGTACGCTCCATTCGGGTTACACCTACAGCGGATTCAGCTACACACGCGGCATCCTGACCGCAGGCAATGAATAGCGCTGCCATTGCATTGGCATAATGTCCCTGCAGTCCGATGTTGCCGCTCATGACCCCGCCGACGACCCCGACCTGATATAAATCAACCATCCGGCTGGCAGTTGTTTTCAGGTGACCTTTGAGAATTTCGGGTGTGAGCGTCACTTCGGCTGTGACCCTCTTTCCACGCACATTCTGGAAGGACATATACGACGCCTTCTTATCTCCTGAGTGATTACCCTCCACAAACCAGTACGCGGGCTGAACCGGGGTCTGGTCAAGGATAAAACGGCACACGGCATCGGTTGCAATCGTGACCATGTTTTGCCCAGAAGCATCACCGGTGACGAATTCAAAAATTAGGTAGATATGATTTCCTTCTACGTTGAAACAAGTCCGGATAAGCCGGCCATGTCGCGTAGTGGATGCGGCGATGTCCTTGAACGTGTCCGCGTGCTCACTGGCCCATGCCATAAACTTGCCGATCTCAACCAGACTATTAAAGACGAAGACAGGAGCCCGGGTCACGCCCTCCCATATCGTCGCCGCGGTACAGCCGCCAGCCTTCGTGATGGCCTGCGCTCCCCGGCCGTAAGACGCTACCAGAGCAGCTTCTGACGTAGCGAGCGGCACATAATAATCTCCATTAGCAAACAGTCCGCGTACCCGCAGCGGTCCGGCTAATCCAATGGGGAGTTTCACGGTGCCGATAAAATTTTCGATATTTTTACTGTACGAATTCATCTGCTCGCGCGTCATGGCATCAAGTAATTGATGCCTAACGGACACGTCCACATCAAGGATGTCCCAGCGTCGATCCACTTCTTCCGGAGAAATCGTCTCAGGTTTGTCTCCCCGGGGGATGCTTGGTGGGATGTCCTCTAGCGAGGGTGTAAGACCTTGCTCTACTTCCTGTTGAGTACGTTCGGCGAAAAGGCGCTGGAAGAAGCCCCGAACACCGCGAAGATCAGCTGACATGGCGTTTTAGTTGTTTTTTGAGTAAAGGATAGTCTACTTTTGCGTTGTGACGACGATCAACCGGGATTCGGGGAATGCAGACGACCCTGTCCAGGTGTGCCCAGGAAAGTGTTGTAAGTGTTTTATGTTCCGCATCCGCGGGGACCACAGGTTTCATCTGAACAGCAAGCAGGCGTTCTCCATTGAGACATGCAAGAGCACTCCGCTCAATCCAAGTCAATTGGCTTGCCGCGCATTCCACAGCGAAGGGGTAGACTGTGCCCCGTTCGTCCCGAATAACAGCACCTGCACGCCCTAGAAGCCAGAGTCGGCCTTTTGTATCAAGATAGCCAGCGTCACCGGTTCGGTGCCAGATCTCATCGTCAACCCGGAATTTGGTCTCCTCATCGCCGACTCCGTTCAGGTAGCCAGTGAGGACGTGAGGACCATTCACAACGATTTCGCCCCGGCGCATTGGAGGAAGTTCAAGCTTGGCAAATTCTTGTGCATTCATGGTTGGCAGGGGTTCTCCCCATCTGTTACCCACAATGCGAAGCCTGATTTGATTCACCGGCTTTCCAACTAGAAGCCCCTTCCCGGCATACATGGCAGCGCGATCGCGATCACTTGCCTCATCCCAATCAAGGTGTGAGATGGGTTCGGCTTCGGTAGAACCATAGACTACGATCACGTGACCCTTGGGCATGGCCGCACGAAGCTCCTGCAGAAGGCGGGGAAAGACGGGAGCACCGCCCGTATAGAGCCTCCGAAGTGAACTAAGGTATACCTCTTGGTTCTCGCTTTCCCTCCCCGCTATCATACGAGCCCCCTCGAGCAACCTGTTGTATAGCGCCGGGGATCCCACAGTCCGGGTAACCTGGTGATGCTGAAGCTGAGCGAGCACCGGACCAGGTTCAATAAAGCCGGGTTTCCGGAGATCGCACTTAGGGATGACAGAGGTCACACCGGAGGCCAGGTTGGCCAGCACGAAGATTGGCAGGGTAGGCAGGTCAACTTCACTGGGCTCCAGATCAATTGAAGCCGCCAAAACCTCATGCTGCGCCCGCAGAAAACCGTGGCTGCGGACAGCTGCCTTCGGAGTACCAGTGCTCCCGCTAGTAAAGGTGAGCAAAGCATCATGGGATGACGAGCAAATCGTGATGGAGTCCAATGGGCTGAGGCGCTCAAGCTTGGACCAGCGAATTGCGGAGGGAGCCCATGCCGTAGTCACCAGATGACATTCAATCCGTCGCAAACTCGTACTGAGAAATCGCAAGAAATGCGCCCGCGCCGGGCCCAGGAAAGCCTTGGGACGGGCAATTTCACAACACTGCTCAATGTGCCTGCGTCCGGCCGAAGGATCCAGTACGGTGGCCACCAAACCAAGACGGAAAATACCGAGCAGCGCCACATAAAGTTCGATCGAGATCGGCTGGAAGAGAAGGATCCTATCCCCCCGGGTCAACCCGGACATGCGGAGCAATGCCGCGGCTTTGGCTGACCGCTCGGCAAGTTGAGCAAATGTCACCGAGCGGGTGCCCTTACCAGCCCCCTCAATGATAGCAGGCTGATCTGGTCGTTCGGCGGCCTGCTCAGTCAGGATGTGGCAGATGTTCATTCTCTTACAACACCTTCTCGTAGAGCGTATAGCGACGGATTGTAGTGCCGTAGTGACTTGATATGCGTCGGGACAGATTAGTCTCCTGCATGAGTGCGTGAATGGCGCGCTCAAACCCGAGACTTCGTGCCGCTCGCTGAACCTCATCCATCAAAACCCCACCAAGCCCACTCCCACCGTACTCCGGATGCACCGCCATAGACTTAACGATGACCGTGCGCATAGGCGCACCCCTTGCCGGTTCCAACAGGTCTGGAATCGCAAATATGAAGCCTACGAGACGCTTATCATGCTCTATGAGAAGGACTAATTCAGGGATTAAATGTGCACGGATTGGCGCGTAAGATGTCAGAAATTCCTCGAGTTTAATTGGGCTGTACAGGAAATTCCCGGCGAATGCCACTAGCGACAGTTCATGGATGGCTGTCAGTTCATCTTGGAAGCGTGCCATGTCGAATTTCCGCATTGTAATACCGTTGCGCTCAAATTCGGCTCGACGCCTGTTAGAGCGTGGGTCAACTTGGCTGAGGTCGGCGTTTAGCGAAGAGGTATAAGTCGCCAGCGGGACGAATCCTGCCTCGGTGAAATGGCGTGGCCACTCATCGGGATTGTCTGGCTCCAAGAAGAATGTCGGTTCGGTCCCACGATCTGTCAGGAGCCTGTAGCGATGCCATGTGGACTTGTCCATCGGACCGATTACCCGCTCATGTCCTTTCGCCCGATGTCGATCTGAGGCGTACTCTAACAGTTCTTTGCCTACATGGGCATTGGCAGCCGCGTAGTGACCGACAAGACCGTCCAGTACTGGCGCACCGCTAGGGTCATCCCTCTCCCACAGCGAACAACGGGCAACCAGTACACCTGCCGTGTCATGTAACGCCAAGTGGCAAGATGGACTAGTGAGCTGGTAAACTTGAGCTTGCAACGGCTCCACCAAACCCTCCTGCAATAACGCCAGATCTTCAACACATTCGACTGTGGCGAGGGAATTCATAACTTCGTCAATTTCCAGATTTACTACAGGGGGCCGGGCTACATTGCCGGGAAAATGAGGAGAAACTTAAATTGTGGAATTGGCTCCTGCTCTCGGGTCATTCTCTGGGGATACCTTAATCCTACGTCCTTTGTCGATTCACGGGGACGAAAATAAGCATAAAAGCTAATCAGTTCCAGTTTTTTTACCTAGACCAGAAAATAAACTACTGTCACCAGATCTACACTGATACGGACCCCTTCGTTACGCTGCGTGGCAAACCCCAACTCAGAGACCACTGATGTGCGGATCCCAGGTCGTACCCCAATGACTAGGCATCGCCCTTCTATATCCGTAACCCCTCTACGCGGCGTCCCCTACAGACTGTACTCAAGTGGACTGGCTTAGCTTGTTGGCAGCGTGCGGCGTTTTAGCCAGCGGTATCCTCCCTGGGCTACCGTAATCGAAAGGCTACGCCAGCCATGATCGCGTACGTCCGGTTTCCTGTGTCGTCCGACAGCTCCAACACATCGTCGTCCACCTTTATAATTGACGACAGGCCGCGGTTATATACAAAATCTAACGTTAGCGATCAGGACGGAGACACCGTGAAGGCCAAGCCCGCACCGGCCATTACGCCAAAGTCAAACGTCTTAAATACGTCTTCTTCGCATTCTTCCGACTCATCATCGTCGACCATTACTGTCTCATCGGTAAACGGGTCGATATAGGAGGCCCTAAACCGATTACTAACCCTGCAATTGAGCACAAAAGAAAATGCCGGACCCGCAGCCAAGTGGGGCGACAGCGGCCCCTCCAGTGGCGGACTGAATCTCAGCAGCAGGGGAAATTCGAGATAGTCCATATCAGTAGTAAATTCGAGGTAGAAATCATCTTCGTCCACCTCCCCAGACGCGCCCTTTTGCACATAGGCCGCACCAATCTGCAGTCCCAAGAGGTCCGTAAGCGGCGAAACGACCGATGCCCGAACGGCCACGCCGGTCCGATAGCCAATGTCAAAGCCAGCGTCTTCTAGCTCTTTAACGTCATCCCCGCCCCAGGTAGCGAAGCTTCCACCGGCATGAACGGAAACGGTGGCCTGCCCCCGTGCAACTGTAGCCCCAATCAGGCTAGCTGAAAACACAAGCACAAGAAGAACGGGAAACTTGAAAGGAGGTTCTGTCCTCATTTGTATGGAGTAATAAGATTTAGGTGAGAATGTGATTTTCCTATGTTTGCAAATATCGTGCCGATGTTTTCAAGACAAATTGAGTATTCCAAACGAAGTGAGCCACTGAATACGATTGAAGTGAGCCACCAATCCAGAGGACCAGCTTTGACACTAGCTCGTATCCTGACTAGAAGTACCTCTCGAATGATGATAGTTTTCCCACTCTGTTGTCCCAAGTCACGATAGATCCTGCGCACCACGCAGGTTCATAGCTATACACCCACCAAAAGCTTCGCGACGGCCGTGCGGACGGACGGAGGAGTTCCGGCTTCGGTCCAGGCAATGTATACGGCATTGCCGTTCCGGGTAATACGAGGAACGCCGCTAGCCCGTGAAGCCGAGGTTGCGGCCACCACAGAAGAGGCATCGGGCGTGCCATCGGGGTAAACGCGGCGAACGCGGATCTCAGCTCGGTCGTCGGTATTCTCAATCCAACTGACCAGAGCTGAACCATCCTGCAACAAGATAGTGTCGAGGCGCCCGATGGGGGAGCCATCGTCGACCTGAACGGGAGCGCCGAACGACAGTCCTTCGTCGGCGGAAAAGCTGAGCTTGATGCGGCGTTTGTCCTGAGCGGCTGTAAACCAGGCAAGGGCAATCTGATCACCCGCTGCTGCTAGGGCTGGGCCGTTAACCGGGCATCCCAGAATGTGCCATCGATCTTCGTGCACTGTCTGTGGTGTCGACCAAGTGCCGTTCTGCCACCTGACAACCGCAATATCACGTATTTCTTCGTCTGACCGATCTCTGTAAGCCACAACAAGTCCGTTGGTAGTACGGGCTGCCGAGGTCTGGCAGCATTCACAAATGCGTTCATCAAGTAGGGTTTCGTCATAAAGCGTGCCGGCATGATTGAGTGTAGCAGCGCGTAGTGTCATCGCCCCCCTCGGTCCATGACCGTCATGACCTCCCCCAGTTTCACGTCCGTCGAGCCAAGCAGCAAAGAGCCGGCCATCGCTCGCGGGCAGCATTGACACGAAGCCGTGTTCGGTCTGTGTGCCATCCGTATGAGGAATCACAGACGGACTCCACGTTTGGCCGCCATCGAGGGATTGGGTCACATGAACATCGTAGGCATACGTTGCTTCTGCACTTTTAACTAGATAGTGCGCTGCTAGCGTACCGTCATCAAGCGAAATCAGCGAAGGAAAGTCGGCCCAATTAACGAACCAGTCCTCTCCTTGAGCGATGGTTTTCGGCGTTGACCATCCGTCGTGTTCCAGTCGTGAGAAAAGCAAAACATGCCCTCCTTCTGCATGAGGCTCCACCCAACTTAGCAGCACGACCCCTTCATTGGTGGTATGCACTGTGGGCGTAGTACTTCCAGGACCGGCGGGCGAGGGGATGTCCTGAAACGAGATCGGAGCAATCGTTGCCGTGTCCAGGGTTTGCTGTGTACTTTCTGAAGGCGTGCAGCCGTTGATTACAACGAGCACTGCGGCGAACGGGAAGAGTAAAAACCGAATCGACCTCATGGATAAAAGTATGGCTTGAAGAACGCATGGACCTCCCTAGACCGCCTAATCAGGATTGTCCTGAGAAGGTTTATCTCTCTCTATTCCTTCGTGGCCAGCGACAAACCTCTTACAGTTGCAGGAATCAATAGTTTTGTCACAGGACATGTTTACTTACAAAATCAAATGAAGCTATTGATATAGTGTGTCAGACAATAGAATCATATCCGAATGGATGGTCATCACTGGCCAAAGGGGCCTCAGTCTGCAGGAACGATGATCGTCATCCTTGAAGGAATTAAGTGTCCTGTAACTTCCGTTATCTCGTCAGGAGGTGCGTGGCGAACGGCTGCATTCGTAACAAACTGCACGCCGGGTGAATGTCCTGGCACTTGTTTCGGGTCCGGTGCGATCAGTGCGGCGTGATGTTTTGCCAGCCTTAGAATATCTGAATGGAGCATCGGAAGACCTCTAAGGCTGCGGCGCCGGGTTTCAAAGCAATTCGAGGACCCGGCTGACCAAAGTTTGCAACTCCTGGAGGTGTGCAAAGTACTCGTCTTTGCAATTACATCACCTTCGTTTTGCGCAGCAGCTTGATGTCGTCCCGGGTCAGCTCGTGGGGTAACTTATCTACGAGCTTCATGGCGGTGCCGATTAGTCAAGTTGGCAAAAAGACAAGCACGTTGAAGCCATACCGAGGAAGCCTTTCTACGGAATATGCAACCCCTGCCATGATCGACATGAACTCCGCACTCACGCGACTGTGATCTTCGGGTTCAGGTAAACATCCTGGATTGCATTCAGGAGTCGACATCCCTCTTCCAAGGGTACCTGAAAAGCCTTACGGCCTGCTATAAGCCCCGTGCCACCACCCCGCTTGTTGATCACGGCCGCACGAACAGCTTGAGCTATATCGTTATCCCCCTTGGCACCCCCCGAATGGATTAAGCCTACACTCCCAGCATAGCTGGCCAAAACCTGATACCTCGTGAGGTCAATGGGATGCGATGATGACAATTCACTGTAAACTCGCTCATCCATACGACCATACTCTATTCCCAGAGCCTTCGCCCCGCCCGTCCACAATGGTTGCTTCTGCTTAACTAAATCAGCCTGCACAGTAGCCGCCTGATGATTGGCTTCGGCAGTCAGGTCAGCCGAAAATATCATGTCCTTTCCCCCCTCTTGAAGAGCCTTTGGATGTAAGTAGCTGAACAAAACTGTCGCCATGCCCAAGCTGTGGGCCTCAGCGAACAGAGCGGATACCAATTGCAACTCATGGCGAGCTCCTTGCCCTCCGAAATACACCGTGGCTGCGACAGCTACACAGCCCATCTGTGCAGCTTCGCGCACACGAGCGAAGAGAATGTTTTCGTAGCGTGCGGGCCAAGTAAACTGATTGTCGTGATTCAGCTTAAGCGCCAGCGGGACCCTCCGTCGAGGCATTCTGGCTATCGCTCCCAAGACCCCATATGTGCTGACAAGACCGCTGCTGCCCCCCTGCTCCGCCAGTTGAAGGATGGCGACCGGATCCAAATAAATCGGATTGGGAGCGAACACCATACCGGCCGTATGGGCAATCCCGTGGTCTACAGGAAGCAGGCTCAGGTATCCTGTACCTCCCAGTCGACCAGCACCGTATAGCGTCTGCAGTGCAGCCAACACCCGGGGAGATCGATCCGAGTTGTTTGAAATGGATTCCAAACGCTGCAAACCAGAAGCCTTAATGAGCGATTCCGGCACATGCGCGCAACGATGCTGAAGCAAGCTATCTGCCTCAGCTCCAAGAACTGCCGCAATGTCCGTCATTTCAAGTTGTGGAAGCGATCTCCGCAATCTCAACGGGCCGTCCAGCTTTCAGGGAAAGCTTGGCGGCTAATCCAATAACAACTGGCATCCTGGCCTCTTTTCCCGAAAGTGGGGACGGCTTACCATCCAGAACAGCCTCGGTAAAAGCCAGCAATTCCTCAATGTACGCCCCCTTATACCTTTCTAGAAAAAAGTGGTACGGTACATCTCTGCGGACGCTTTCTTCAGTCGACAGGGTTACAGTGTTAGGATAAGCGTTATCGACACGAATACTCCCCTTACTTCCAAAAACTTCTACGCGCTGATCATAGCCAAATGCCGATGACCGACCATTCTCAATGGTTAACAATGTGCCATCCCCATATTGCAACACAATGGCCGCAGTATCTACATCTCCGATCGCACCGATAGCCGGATCTACCCTGACCGCCGCGGCGGCATAAACCGTCCTTACGTCATGCCCCATCAAGAAACAGGACATGTCGAAATCATGAATGGTCATATCGAGGAATAGCCCTCCCGAAGTGCGCAGAAACTCTATCGGTGGCGGCGCAGGATCCCGACTGGCTATGTGCACGGAATATGGTGTGCCGATCTCTCCGTCATCTATAGCCCTGCGAATACGTTGATAACCGGGATCAAAACGTTTCTGAAAACCTACTTGGAATAGAACACCTGCTGACTCCACAGCCTCCAGAGCACTGTCTATGCGCTCCAGTGTTAAGTCGATGGGCTTTTCACAAAAAATATGCTTACCTGCACCAGCAGCAGCTTCGATGATCTCGGTGTGAGTTGTGCTTGACGTACAGATTGCGACTGCGTCCACATCACTGCGATCCAGAATACTTGACACGGATGTACCATAATCGTCAATTCCACATGCGGACGCACAGTCTTGTGCGAGTTCTTCTTGTAGATCAACTACCGACACAAGTCTTGCACGTGGCACATGATGTACAATGTGCTCCGCGTGCATCTTGCCTATACGACCTGCCCCAAGAACAGCTACTCGCAGAAGTTCCTTCATGTTATTTCACAGCCAAATTTGATTGATTACAAAACGCCCGAACATTATCAAATCGAACACTTTACGGGCGAAAGCAACTGGATTGTTCCCTGCGCACAGATACGACAGCTTGCATTGAAATTACCTACCATTCTACTGTACGCTTTGCAGCGAGAATTATAACGCGTCAAGCTTTTTGACGATCGCAGAAAGCTCCTCCCGAAGCTGTGCAAGGCGATCATACGCATCCTGACCAGGACGATAGTCTCCCCGGGAAACAAAACTAGACAAATACCCCAGTTGATCTATGAGCATAGGCTGAGGATAACTGTCCCCTGTCTCCGTCTCGAGCAATGCGTGTAATCCTTTGAGTGTCTCCGCGTGCGCCGGACTTTCCGAGGTTTCCATCAGCGATTCGATACGCTGAACTGCATCCGCCGCATCGACACGAACCTGCGTCAGCTCCAAGCCAAAATCGAATTGTGCCTCGAGGTCGCTCACGCTAACATTGTCGGCAGCTACTCGCGGATCCATTAAAAGCTTGCCTTCCTGAGAGAATGTGTCTCCGTCTACATTCAGGCGCAAAGTATACATTCCGGGGGGAAGCACTGGGCCGGAAAAACTGCCTCCGCCCGGCATTTCGAACCCATTATGACGCAGATTCCACGTGTATCTATGCATTCCTGATCCACGTTCCAAGACCGCCCCAGCAGGACGCCGCGAAACCGGACCTCGCATTCCCTGAACAGCCGCCGATTCGGGTTGTAACTCTTCAGCTTCAATTTTTCGAACCACCGTACCTTTTTCATTTGCAATCTCCAGGGAGACCTCGCCAACCTGCTCTTCCTTGAAGTAATAGTCTATGGTCATCCCTGGTCTGGGATATGTAGGTGCAGCAATACCGCCACCCCAACCATATCTCATCCTGTATGCATCACGTATCGGAAAGAGATGGACCTCAGAGTTGGTGATTTCAGGGGCCATGTGGTGCAATACGGTGATGTTATCCAAAATCCAGAACCCACGTCCCATGGTCGAAACAACCAGGTCCCCGCGGTGAACTTTCAGGTCGGTGACCGGAGTTACAGGCAAACCCCGCTGAAATCCTTCCCAGGTGATACCGTCATTTAGGGACACGAATAGTCCAAACTCTGTTCCCGCATAGAGCAATCCTTCTCTGTCAGGATCTTCACGAATCACGCGTGTCGGGAAATCCTCGGGAATTCCATTATAACCATCTGTCAATAGGGTCCAAGTAGCTCCAAAATCCGTTGTCCGATAAATGTACGGTCGAAAATCCCCGAGTAAATACCGATATCCCGCTATATAGGCCTTGCCGGCCGCGTGTGGCGAAGGATCAATCGTTTGAATACGGCCCTCCGGGGGCATTCCAGGTGGCGTAACCTCTGTCCACGTCTCTCCACCATCTTGTGTAACGTGTACTGGGCCATCATTTGCTCCCGTCCAGATCACGTTTGCTTCCACAGGAGACACCTCAATCACATACAGCGTACTGTAGTGCTCTTCCCCTGTAATGTCACGGGTAATTGGACCTCCACTGACTACTTGACGCTCGGGCCTGAAAGCGGTCAGGTCGCCACTGATCGTCTCCCATGTGCGTCCCTCATCTGTGGTGCGGTGGACGAATTGCGATCCATGGTATATCACGTTAGCATCATGCGGGGAAATTTCAATAGGAACAACACGCTGGAATCGATACGGTAACTCGCGTGGATTGACACCATACATGTTGATCCCACCAACATAGTAGGACTGCTCCTGGCCTGTTGCACGATTGTACCGACTGAATCTGCCCTTGCAATTACTGTAAACAATTGTGGCATCTATTGGACTTGGGACAGAGGGACCGGTCTCGCAGCCTCCAATGGCTTCCCAGTATGCCGTCGGACCACCCGGACGTGAGTCTGGAGGCAGACTTGGAACAGCAACCGTAGTGTTGTCCTGCTGACCTGCATAAGCCCAGTAAGGAAACCGCTCATCTACGTCAACCTGATAAAGCTCCGCCGTGGGCTGATTGTGCTGGGTTGACCACGTTCGTCCACCGTCTCTCGTGACATTCGCCCCGCCATCATTCGACTGTACAATAATTCGTGAATCGTCTGGGTTGATCCACATATCATGGTTATCACCATGCGGGGTGCCGACGCGTGACCATTCTTTCCCACCACTGACGGAGCGCCAAAGTGCGAGGTTGTTTACCCATACTATATCGGCATCTGACGGATCTGCATCCACGTTGGTGTAATAGAATGGACGTGTCATGAGGTAGCCCTCCGTACTTACCACATGCCAGATAGCCCCATTGTCATTAGATCTGTAGAGGCCTTCTTCTTCCGGGACGGCTTCTACCAGTGCGTACACCCGACTTGGATCTGCCGGACTTACTGCGAAATCAATTTTACCAATGAGGCCTTGCGGCAAGCCCTCTGTACTCTTGGACCAGGTCTGACCTGCATCGCGCGAAACATACACTCCATTCTCGCTTCCATCATCCCCACTTATAATCGTCCACGGTTTGCGCTCGGCACGCCAGAGCGCAGCGTACACGACCGCTGGATTACCCGGTGCAAGCTCAATATCCACCGCCCCCGTATTCTCTGATACATACAGTACATGCTCCCAGCTCTCACCCCCGTCAACTGACTTGAACACACCGCGTTGTGGATTAGGCCCAAATGGATTGCCAAGTGCCGCCACATACACCACCTGTGGATTGGTTGGGTGCACGACCACGGAACCAATCTGGCCGGCCTCCCGAAGTCCAATATGCTGCCAGGACTCGCCTGCATCGGTCGACCTATACATGCCCCGACCAATAATCACATTGCTGCGAATACCGTCTGACCCCGTCCCTACATATACAATGTTAGGATCGGCGTCCGCTACATCAATAGATCCTATGGAACCTGTCTCAAAGTACCCGTCAGAAATATTTTCCCAACTCACGCCATAATCTGTTGTCTTCCAGACTCCACCGCCAGTTGCCCCCATATAAAACGTGCCGGGATCCGCCCTATGCCCAGTGACTGTTGTTACGCGTCCCCCGCGTGATGGACCTATGTAGCGAAATTCCAAGTCCTTGAGCAACTCTCCAGTCTGCGCCTCTGCCGCAGCACAGAAGAACATACTAACGAACACTAATAACCGAGTCACTGTGAATCTATCAATCATTATTTCTCATCTGGTTGTTAAGCAGCAAAGCCGAGAACGTTTATGTCAGACAATATTGCCCAACATCGGAAAATCCGTTGAAGACCGTGCTTTCACGTTACTAGGTGGGACTTATAGTATCTGGCAAGATTAGAACTTTCTACTCCAGCCACTCGGCCATCGCTCCACTACTACCTTAGTCTGTGTATAGAATTCGACCCCATGCCTGCCCTGGGCATGAAGCGATCCAAAAAAACTGTCCTTCCAACCACTGAAAGGATAAAAGGCCATCGGGGCAGCAACGCCCAGGTTGATCCCAATGTTACCGGCATTAGCCGCATAGCGGAATTGGCGCGCCGCCGCTCCACTACTGGTGAACAGGCAGGCCATATTGCCATAGTTCTGGGAGTTAATCAACTCAATTGCACCGTCCAGATCATCCGTGTGCATTAGTCCAAATACCGGCCCGAACACCTCTGTCTGGGCAAATGTGCTGGCCGAATCCACATTGTCAATGAGTGTCGGGAAAATCCAATTGCCGTTCCGGAAGCCATCTACCACTTTACCGCGACCATCCACCAATACATTCGCGCCCTCCCGCTCACTTACGTCCACCAGACCTTCGATGTAGGATTGACTCTCCGGAGTGATTACCGGGCCCATTTCTGAATCTTCATCCAATCCATACCCAACCCTGCGCGTACGGGCGGCTTCAATCATGGCTTCTGTAAATACGCCCTTTGCTCCGCCGACCGTCACCGCAAGGCTGTTCGCGAGACAGCGCTGGCCCGCACAGCCAAAGGCTGAATCCGCTACAATCGTGGAAGTCATGTCCATGACGGCATCTTCAAGCACAACTGCTATGTTCTTGGCCCCACCCTGGCACTGAGCCCGCTTACCCTTCGCAGCAGATTGCGCGTACACATAGCGGGCAACCGCCGTGGAACCCACGAAACTAACAGCCTGCGTGCCCGGATGCTCAATTAAAGCGTCTACCGCCTCTTTACCTCCGTGCACCAATTGCACTACACCTGCAGGCAAACCCACTTCATCTAGTAGACGTACCAGCCAGGCACTCGTCTGGGGTACTTTTTCGCTCGGCTTAAAGATGAAACAGTTGCCGGTTGCAACGGCGTAAGGCAAAAACCACAAAGGAATCATGCCCGGAAAATTGAAGGGTGTGATCGCAACCACTACGCCTAACGGCTGGCGGATCATGTGTTCGTCAATCCCACTAGCAATGTCCTCATTATTGTAACCCTGCATCAGGATCGGAGCACCACATGCAACTTCAACGTTCTCTATACCACGTCGCAGCTCCCCCCTACTCTCATTGATTGTCTTGCCACATTCCTCAGTAATTGAACGGGCAATCTCCTCGAAATAATACTCAAGCTTTTCCCTGAAGGCGAACAGATAACGGATCCGATCGGTAACCGGCGTCGCGCGCCATTGCCTGAATGCGGCCCGCCCTGCACTTACGGCTGCGCCAACATCGGTGTACGAAGCCATAGGGACATTTGCCATGGTGGCTCCGGTGGCTGGATTAATGACCTTCAGGGCCTCTCCAGACTTGGAGGGACTCCATTTTCCTCCTATATAGTGATCTAATTCAATTACGTTACTCATTGTTGTTCAGCAGTGTTTGTCATCCGACCCGACATCATATTGATCACCTCGTCTCGAGTGACCTCATCCCGCTTAAAATTACCATAACTGCGTCCGCGGTGCAATATCGTGTATCGATCAGCAATTTCAAAAGCATGATATACATTATGCGTAATGAGAATCACGCCTACGCCGCGATCGCGTGCCTCCGCCACATCTCGCAGTACATTTGCCGATTCTTTTACTCCGAGTGCAGAGGTCGGCTCGTCAAGGATCAGAATCCGGGCACCGAAGTGTATTGCCCGAGCGATTGCAACGCTCTGGCGCTCACCACCACTCAGCGTTCCGACCGGTTGACTTGTTGTTCGCAGATCTATGCCAAGCCTGCTGCAGCCGGCACGCGTGATCCGGTCCGCTTTGGCCATATCTAGTCTTCGCAGTACCCCCCAACCTCGTGTAGGCTCGTTACCTAGGACAAAATTGCGGCTAATACCTAGATGGGGGACCATAGCAAGGTCCTGATACACAGTGGCAATACCCATTTTCAGGGCCTCTCTCGGCGAAGCGAACAAGACCTCGTTGCCCTCAATGAATATCCGCCCCTGAGTGGGACGATGTACACCGGAGAGGCATTTAATCAGCGTTGACTTACCTGCCCCATTGTCCCCCAGAAGTCCCAGAACTTCCCCTGCGCGCAACTCCATCGTAATATCCTGCAGCGCAATGACCCGGCCAAAAACTTTGCCAAGTTGATGGGTTCGTAAGAGCGGAGCACTCATTCCTGCAACGCCTTTCGGCGAATCCAATGATTAACTAATACGGCAATGAGCAACATCACACCAAGAAACACCTGGAACCAATCGGCATCCACACCCGCAAAGACAATCCCCTGCCGTACCATCCCAAAGATCAACGCCCCTATCGCAGCTCCAATGGCTGATCCATACCCCCCGGTTAGTAATGTACCCCCAATCACAACGACAATAATCGCAAAAAACTCCCGCAGTTCACCGCGAAGGACATCTGCCCCACTGAAAGTTACGGCCTGAATAATGCCCACCAAGGAGGCCGCCAGTGCTGTCATTATGAACATTGTAACCTTTACACGCCGCACTGGAACACCTACACTGCCCGCAGATTTAGCATCTCCCCCGGTGCCAAATATCCAATTACCAAACCGCGTTTTAAGGAGTACCCAAGTGGCGACCGCGGTAATCAGTATCCACCAGAGAATTGATATCGGCCAGTCGGCCCCTCCAAGCGTCAATTCACTCGCGAATAATGCCTCTGCCGAATTAAATCCGTTCGCTTCCTGGAGCCCACCCAATTGAGTTCGACCTGTAATAAGTCGCGTCAATGCAATTGTCGCGCCCCTGAAGGCGAAAAGTGTTGCCAATGTCACAATAAAGGACGGTAACCCGGTCCGTACCACAAGTACCCCATTAAAGAAGCCTGCCAGTCCAGCAAATATGAAGACTGCGACTACGGCAAGCCATATATTCCAGCCCAAGTGCACACTGAGCACAACAAGAAGCATTCCACTGGCACCAATCATCGAACCGACAGAGAGATCAAACTCGCCAGCGATCATCAGCAGAGCTACAACTGATGCCAGGATGCCCAACTCTGCTGCCACCTCCAGATAGGTTGCCGTACCTCTAAGTGAGAGAAAGCCCTGATCACCAGCCACCAAAGCAAACAACATCCACACAACCAACGCACCCCCCAGCGCGCCTACCTCCGGGCGTGAAAGAAGTCGACGGATCGGATGTACCTTGCGCAATCGCTCATCCCGGGAAGCCATACTCAGCGTGTACCCCGTGCGGTCAATTCTTTTAATCGCCCCACATTGTTCTTCGTGATGAAGCCTGGTCCTGTCTGCAGGTATTCGTGGGCCAACAGGTTTTCGTTACGGTGGTAGAGCGCCAGGAGTACGACGGGCAGATAACCCTGCATATACTGCTGTTGATCAATTGCAAACAGGATCGTGCCAGACTCAATCGCGTCGAGTATTTCGGGGGAGGTGTCAAAGGTCACGAAAATGATTTCCGGGTTATCAATCTCTTCCAGCGCACGCAGGCATGGCAGCGCACCGGTCGGCCCCAGGGTCATTAGCGCATCAATGGAAGGATCACTGCGGAGCGCTGCCAGTATCCGCTGTGTGGACTCTGTGGGATCCCCCAGCTCCACTGCCAGCATTTGTACGCTGCTCCCCTGGCTTTCCAGCGCCTCAGAAAATCCTCGGCAACGTTCGTCAAGTGCGAGGTTACCCACCTCCTGATTGATACACAACGCATTCGTTATCCCTTCAGCAGCTAATCTCAGCCCTCCCTGATATCCTGCCTCATATTCAGACTGGCCTACATGCAGCAGACTTCCCAGCCGCGAAGAATGCTCACCGCCAGAATTAATGCTCACGACAGGAATACCCGCCTCGCGGGCTGACGTCAGCCCTGCCTCCAATGCGTCCGCATCGGGGATGCTAACCACAAGCCCGTTCGGCCGAGAGGCCAGTGCGGCATCAATAAGCTGGGACATCGTCACCAAGTCAAAAGATTCAGGAGCCTGGTACAGTACCCTTGTTCCGGTATGTTGCGCAGCATCCAGTGCTCCCCTCTGAACCACACTCCAGAAGGGATCTGAAGCCTGCCCGTGTGTTACAAACACAAATCGCAGCGTCGGAGTATCGGTACCAGCGTCATCGGACGCACATCCGCCACCGACAACCCCCAACACGATCAACCAACAAATCAATAACCAGCGCATTTGGATTAGTCCCTAGAAAAGTGATGGCGTTCCTTTACACGCATGGGCTCCCAGTTCACCCTGGCCTCCTGGACAGCCGGCATTGTGCTGACTTCCGCGGGCGGTACATCCCACCAAGCCTCGTATCCAGATACATCTACGTAGCGATCATTTCGAACATAAATGACGGTGGTCCCCTTCTTTCTGCCTGCTTCCTTGAGCGCACTACCAACATCACCAATCTCCTCGCACCTGATGACATGAGCGCCAAGGGAAGCTGCATTTGCGGCAAGGTCAACCGGCAGTGTTCTGACATCTTCATCAGAATCTCCTGGCAAGATACCGTTTTCGGGGAATACGTACCTGGTTCCGAAGCCCTCTTGCCCTAACGAACGGCTAAGTCCACCAATGCTCTTAAACCCGTCATTGTCGAATAACACAATCGTCAGATCGAAGCCTTCCTGGATTGCTGTAACAAGATCACTGGACAGCATCAGGTAACTGCCATCTCCGACAAGGACGTACACCGGTCGATCTGGTGCAGCCATTTTTATACCTAGGCCGCCGGCTATTTCGTAGCCCATTGTACTGAAACCATACTCCATATGATACTGCTTAGGATGTCTGGCACGCCAAAGCTTATGTAGATCTCCCGGGAGACTTCCTGCTGCACACACCATGACTGCTTCTGGATCACCCGACTCATTAATGACTCCGACAATTTCACCTTGACTAGGTAATGGCTTATTGCGGATAGCATATATTCGGTCAACTTCCGCAGACCAGGCCCCCACAAGTGCTTTGCACTCAGATTGGTACTCGTGTGAGGTCGTCCAGCCTGAAAGTGCATCATTCAACTCCTCCAGTGTCGCCTTTGCATCCCCCGTCAGGGGCAGTGCGCCGTGCTTGAAGGCGTCAAACTCTGCTACATTTATGTTTACGAAACGTACATCTTCATGCTCAAACAACGTTTTACTTGCAGTTGTGAAATCGCTGTAGCGCGTACCAATACCGATAACTAAATCAGCACTCTTAGCGATACGATTGGCGGCAAGCGTGCCTGTGACCCCGACTGCTCCGAGGTTGTATGGATCACCGTGCAAGACACTACCCTTGCCTGCGTGAGTTTCACACACAGGGATTCCTGTATGCTCAGAAAAGCTTCGCAGCAACTCTTCTGCTTCACTGTAAAGAACTCCTCCCCCCGCTATAATGAGCGGCCGCTGACTCCTCCTGATCCATTCTGTTGCCTGAGCCAGGGCCTCTCGGTCGGGACGATTGCGATGGACCTTCCAAGTACGCTTCCTGAATAGCTCCTCAGGATAATCGTAAGCCTCGGTCTGAACATCCTGCGGCAGTGCAAGGGTCACTGCCCCGGTTTCGGACGGACTGGTGAGGACACGCATTGCCTCCGGCAACGCAGTAATGAGTTGATCTGGACGATTAATGCGATCCCAGTAACGACTGACCGGCTTAAAGCAGTCATTCACGCTAATATCCTGTGAATGCTCGCTCTCAAGTTGCTGCAGGACGGGAGCCACATTACGACGGGCAAAGATATCACCCGGCAAAAGCAGTACTGGCAAACGGTTCACAGTAGCTACCGCCGCTCCCGTGACCATGTTCGTTGCCCCTGGACCAATCGACGTGGTGCAGGCAAATGTTTGCAGACGGTTTTTCATTTTGGCAAATGCTGCCGCCGTATGCACCATCGCCTGTTCGTTTCTGGACTGGTAGTATCTAAAGTCTTTATTCTCCTGAAGAGCCTGACCGATCCCATTGACGTTTCCATGACCGAAGATCCCCGAACAACCGGCAAAAAACCGCTGCTCAAAATCGTCACGCGTCACAAACTGATTCTTCAAATATGCTACGACCGCTTGTGCCATCGTACAACGGATTGTCCTCATCTAAATCACCGATAATTGATGCTTTGCTGTTTGCACATGGGATATAAAGTTACGACTGTTTTTCTGTTCATGGATCCGACCTGTATAACTCCGTCAGCCTCTCCGCACACAACTCCGAGATCCAGCTTGCCCAACAAGGACATGCAAGGATTGGCAAAGCTGGCTACTCTGGAGTATGGAAGATTACCTCAAGCCACTGGCGGCCACCAATAACCGTTGAAAGTACTTATCGGTCGTCAATCTATTCTTTCTGAAGGTAAGCATTACCCCGCAGCCACATAAAAAGACGGGCAAAATCCGCTGCTGGGATTATGGCAACAAACAGCAGTTCGTGAATATCGTTTATTCCATTTTGGAGGACTTGATCTTTGCCCGAAGGTTTCCCGAAACGGGTACCCCGCTGAAAGATGAAGAACAATGATCCCATATCAATGTGAAAAAGCTGCATGAGGCATCGAGAGTACAATTTCTGGCCTCGGAATGCTCTTGCACCTGAAAACCCCACGATGATGTCCAGAAGCAATTATTCAATCGGACGAAATGCAGTCACTGCGCTGATGATCGCAGGCCTGGTTCTCAATACCTCAGCCTGTGACCCGGTAATGGAACCCACGGAAATACCCGTAGGAGTGATCCTGCCACTCTCGGGCACGCTGAGCCCGCTCGCGCAGAGTGTCATGAATGGCATGGATCTGGCGCTGGAAGAGATCAATGCCAGGGAGTCATTTCGTCTTCGTTTCATTGTGGAGGACGGAAAGAGTAACGTTGATAGCGCCTTGGCCGCATACACTAGACTTGCGGACCAGCACAAGGTACCAGCTATTATTGGACCTGCATCTTCAACCGAGACAGAACGTGCGATCCCGCTAATCAACAATAAGAAAATAGCTACCCTCAGTGCGACTGCAGCCCGCAGCGGCCTGGGCGCTCAGAGTGAATTCCTGTTTCTCTCGTCGCTCTCCGTCGGCCGTACGGTACCCGAAGGTGTGCGTATCTCGAAAAAACATCTGGGCTACAAGAGTGTCGCGACGCTTGTCAATAAGGTGGATGCATTTTCCAACAGCAGCAATGATTTCATAACACAGGAGCTGGGGACGCACAGTGATGTGACCATAGTTCATGCGGCTTCGTACCGGCTTCCTCAGGGACAGAGTTTTGGAGATATTACGGCTCAACTGACAGCGATTCAGAATGCTGTCCCCACACCTGATGCCATCTTTCTATCTGCGTTGCCGGAAGGAAGAATCGGCACACTCATTGCCGCTCACCGGCTGGGACTTCGCATACCATTCATCGTCAACTTTATTTCGATAGAAGCCATTCATGCCGTGAATGAAGCGGAACCCGGTGCCGCTGAGGGTACCATCACATTTCAGGTGTGGTTGCCAAATTCTGTAGTCGCGGAAAGTCGAGAGTTTGTAGATAACTACCGCAGTAAATTCGGCGAGGAGCCAGGAGACTTTGCTGCCCGCGGCTACGCTGCCGTAACCATTCTGGGAGAGGCGTTGAACCGGGCTTCAGCGTATGATGCGACTTCGATCAGGGATGCCTTGGCCGAAATAAGAGATTTCCCCTCCATTTTCGGACCATTTTCCTTCGATGAGAATGGGGACGCTGTTACCAGCCCGGTCATCGCCCGAGTGCAGAATAATAAGTTTGAGGTCCTGGACTAGTAAGGTCTGCATGCACAATTTCGAGACATATTCCCTATCTTTCGCTCGCGGGAACCACAAACAATAGTATTTCACCCTGACACGTTACCACTTGCGAGTCCTGTTACGCGTGCATATACATGACAATCACAGCTGCACCTGACAAGCAATAGGCCAAGACCTCCTTACTCGTCTTATTAATAACCCCACGCTACACACAACCATTCTTGCCGGACTTCTGGTTTGTCTGGTCGTTGGCTGCAACTCCAGATCTGCAGTTGATCAGGTTCTGACTCCGACTCACGTGGATTTCGGAGACCTCTTTGTGCGAGAGAGCACAGTTCAGCTTGATAACACGGTGCTGCTCGGTTCGATGTGGTACCTATTTGTTAATTCTGAAGGTAAACTCCTGGTACTTGATACCCAGAGTCTAGGCGTACACCTGTTTTCCCCTGACGGAATATTGGTTTGGACAATGACAATCACCGACTGCAATCCCGAAGCAAACTTCAATTTCAGCCCACACGCTTCATTTCTGGACGATTCTCGTGTTGCCGTTTTAATTGACAAGGGGGCGATCGTTTTAGGTCAGAATGGGGAGTGCGACCAGACTATCACTAATGCAGATATGGCGACCAATACGTGGGGGCTATGCTCGTACCGGGATTCAATATTTGCCATGCCGCGCTATATCCAGAACAGCACGTTCATTCGAGCCTATAGTTCAGATTTTACACTCGTTGATCAGTTTCCACTCCCGGCGCCCAAGTTCCAAAGACGGGCATCCATTATGTTGACGAACCCGGGATTCGCTATGGGATGTTTTGATGACGATGTCTGGTGGGTATTTTCAGAAAACTTTGACGCCACTCCTCGACTATCCCGTACAGGACTGACCCGATTTAAGCCGGACTTTTTTGTGGAGCGGACTCGGGATTATCCAGAGTTTGGGTTAGCGGGGGAGTTCAACTTTACCGAGATGGTTATAAAAGCTGAAGCCGAGGCAACAAGGGTGATGGGCATATTCGCACTTGATAACGAGACACGCATGATCATGTACAATTCCATTGATCCTAGCAATGAGGAACTGGATAACGGGGCCATCATTGCCAGTCACAGTGATCAATTTCCAGTTGTCAGTACGCAGTTTGAGGAGACTCCAGAGGCCATAGGGAACGGAAGATTGTATTTCGTGGGTGATCTTGAAGATGAATCCTTTGAAGAAATCCTCAACCCTACGATCATCAGCTACCGATTTGTCCCGCCATCGGGAGAGTAATGAATCACTGATTCATGTAGACGTTAATGGAAGGCCTTGGTCGATTCGGCGTGCTGCAAGACGATAGGTCTCATGTAGGATACCAACCTATGACAGCCGACACATTTCACCTTAGCGGTTTGAAGTTCTTCCACACCTAGCCCTCAGATCGTATCAGTCCGGGTTTTCATTCGAGCAACTATACTGTACAATACTGGGACTATGAAAAGGGTAAGTATGGTTGCACTGGTTAAGCCACCAACTATGGCAATAGCCAGTGGCGCACGCAACTCTGCTCCCTGACCGAAACCCAACGCCAAGGGCAAGAGACCAAGAACTGTCGTGATCGTGGTCATAAGAATCGGTCGTACACGATCACGCCCCGCCGCCAGGATAGCCTCGCGTATCGGCATACCCGCGGCACGCCTCTGATTAATGAAATCAGTCTTTATGATTGCATCATTAACCACAATTCCAACAAGTACCACAGCCCCCATAAGGCTCATCAGGTTAATGGACTGGCCTGTAAGGCCGAGCACAAAAGAGACCCCTGCTGCCGCCAGAGGCACAGATACCAGGATGATTAGCGGTTGAACCAGGTTTTCAAACTGAGCTGCCAAAATCAGGTATACAAGCAACAAGCTTAATGCAAGACTGAGACCTACCCCGAACAGACTTTGCTGAAACACCTCAGCTGCGCCCCCTACACGACTGCGTACGGTGATTGGCAGGACACTTCTAGTTACCTCGTTCACTGCGCCTATTGCCCTTCCAAGGTCATATCCTTGCGCCACATCAGCTGTCAATCGAATAACAGAAGCCTGCTCTACTCGAATGAGAGCAGCCGGTAATGGTAATGATGTCGCGGTAACAAACTCTCCGATGGGCATCAATCCATCGCGTGTCCGGATCTGTTCAGCCAAGAGCCGCTCAATAGAATCAATATGACGCGACCGTATCACAATAGGCACTTCCTCGTTCACGGTCTTGAGTGTGGTCGCCTCACTTCCGCGTGCGCCGGCCTCCAGGTATACCGTCAACGCTCCTGCGGTAACTCCAAAACGGTTCATTACATCACGCTTGAAGCCAAGTTGGTACGTAGGTACCGACGCCGCATCCGTACGACGCACATTGGCCAGTTCCGGTCTTACCTCCAACAGTTGTTGAACGCGCGCTACGACATTTTCTGCATCACGCCGCTCTTCGCTCACAAGATCGATTAGTATATCGGCGTCACTCGTGGTCAGCAGTTGCTCAAGTTGGGTTTCTACACGCTGAACCTTGATCGAGACATCGTCGGGCAGATCAAGTGACTGTACATCTGATAATATTTTATCGGCGCGCTGCCCCGGCGGTAACAATAAGGTAACGTCACCTTCATAGGACGGGCGTGGATCCAGGTCTAAACGAGCTTGATCGCGTTCCCCTAGGTCCGCAAGCACTCTTTCAGCCCATCCTCTAGACTTTGCCTGGGACTCAATGTCTGATGCACGCGCTGCAACCATTGCTAGGTCAGCATCTGTAGGTAGCGTAATCCGCACATCAATGCGCCCCTGCTCCGTCTTCGGGATCACTTCGCGAGGCAGGTTCGTGATTAACAATCCGGCGCCCATGAGCACCAGAGCACAAAGCATCACTACCGTCAAACGATGATCCAAACTCCAAGAAAGGGCACGTTCATAACCTGATAAGAGTCTCGCTCCAAAACGAGACTCGCGCTCCCCTCGGACAGCGGTTTTCTTTTCACGCGATACTATGAGTGGGACAACAGTAAGTGCCACGAGCAATGAAGCCAGCAGCGAACACACAACTGCCAGCGACTGATCCCGGAAGAGGCGTCCCGCCAATCCCTCTACCAGCGTGATCGGCAAAAAGACGGCAATCGTGGTCAGCGTGCTTGCCGTTATAGCCCCTGCAACCTCGGATACACCATTGCGGGCAGCTTCCAACGGCCCCTGCCCCTGCTCCCGCAAGCGGGAAATATTCTCAATAACAACAATGGCATTATCAACAAGCATACCCGCACCCAGCGCAAGGCCACTCAGCGAGATCAGGTTGAAAGTGACCTCCAGTGGCTCAAATAACACCAATGTCACCGCTACCGAAAGCGGTACTGCAATCGCAGCCGCCAAAAGAACACGCGCACGCTTCAGGAAAACAAGCAAAACCACGATTGCCAGGATGCCTCCCAACATCACGGCCTGCGTAACCCCGCCGATCGCTGCTCTGATGAACGTGCTCTCATCCACAACTACATCCAGGGTGATCCGCTCATGTTCTTCTTCCAGTTCAGTCAGAACTGTTCGAATTTCTTCTACTGCCCGAACAACATTCGCGTCCGCCTTACGCTCAACAAGCAATAGAAGTGTTTCTGCACCATCTAGACGAACCAGTCCACGACGGTCCATAACTCCGTCGCGTACCTCAGCAATATCCCGCAATCGAAGGGGCGCATTGTTCCGTACGGAAATGACCGTTTCTGCAATATCTTCGGCGTCCTTGAACTCCCCGCTAACTTCAACGGGATATCTGAACGGCCCCCGCCGAATTACCCCGCCCTGCGCCGCTACGTTTGCCCCCTGCAACCGGCCTGCAATCTGATTTAGGCTGATCCCGTACGCCAGGATCTGGTTGGGATCAACATCAATTTCGATTTGACGTTCAAATCCGCCGGTCACCTGAACGCGCGCGACATCACCAAGCTGCTCCAGTCGCCGTGCAATAATGTCTCGACCAACACGCTTGAGCTCCACCAGATCGTCTGATCGCCCCCCTTGCAGTTCTTGCGCATAACGCAGTGCAATGATCATTATAGGGCGATCACCTGGATTAAGGTGTAGTACAGCCGGCCTGGATGCTTCACGCGGGAAAGTGTCACCTATGCGATCCAGATTTTCTCGGACATCCAGTAACGCTAGATCCAAGTCTGTATTCCACCCGAACTGCATATGTACAAGACTCCCGCCAAGAAGCGTACGTGAAGTCACGCGCGTGAGCCCCGCCGTGCCGGCAACAGCTTGTTCCACTTGCTCGGTTACAGCCCGCTCAACTCTTTCCGGGGGCACATCAGGGTAACTAGTCCATACTACAAGCCCCGGATATCGCAGGTCAGGGAGCAAAGCAACCGGCAACCTTACGTAGGCTACGGCCGCCAACACTATCAGCAGCATGTAGAATGCCGTGACTGCTACCGGACGATTAAGGCAGGCTGCAATAAAGGTTTTCATGTCTCACCAGAGATCACCCAGCAACTCAATTCCTACTTCAACCCCAATTCTACTACAGCGGTTACCTCTACAGGAACGTCATGAGCCAGCGCATAATTACCCATGACGATTAGTGAGTCGCCCGGCTCAACAATACTCGGCGGATCACCACCAATGATTTCCGTGAAATCGCCGGAGCGCTCGCCTACGATCACATACATCCAGTAGGATCTACCTCCTACAACTAGGAAAACAACATCTCTGCCCTGCCGAACGACTACAGCGTCAGATGGAACTACCATTCGATCCTGTAAACGGTTTTTTTCCAGAGCTATATCCGCATAAAGGCCCGATACGAGCCGCCCACCGGGATTCTGCAATGCTACAGTGACGCGCCCGACCCCGGTCCCTGGTTCAATGGAGGGATTGACTGCATGCACGTAGCCCTGGAACGGTTCATCGCTGTAGCTCGGTATACTCACGTTAGCCGATACTCCTCTAAGAATATGCACCAAGTCACCCTCCAGGACATCCACCTTCACTTTCATTCGATTATCGTCGATCAACGTAAGCAGTGTCGTACCAGCCCCGATGTTCTGCCCCGCTTCCACCACAAGGTCTGCTATTCGTCCTGTGAATGGGGCCACAACGCGTGTACGCTCCACTTGTAGGCGGGCCCGCTCAACCTGCAGTTCGGTCTGCGTCAGATTCTTGGTCACTGCTGCAACATCCTCGCGTTGATTACCCACGAGTAGATTCATGGCTTCAAAACGACGGCGAGCATTATCCAGTTCTGTCTGCAGGAGATTCCCAGCTGCAAATGCTTCCTGTGCGGTCTTCAGCTGGGCTCTGGCTTCTGCTAGTTTAGTGGTGTCGGCTTCGGTCAGTTCCCCGGCATTGCTGAGTTGTACCGAAAAAACCGACAATGCCTGGAGCCGGGCTGCTTCAGCTTCCCTAAGCCGAATGAGGGGTTCGCGATCATCCAGTCGCAGCAGCACCTGACCTGCCTGTACACGCTGCCCTTCTTCTACGGGTCGTTCAAGAATGAGGCCACCGATCTCTGCACTTATCTCGGCTTTTCTCCACGGTGCCAAGTGTCCCGTCGCTTCTGCGCGAAGCGGGAACTCCCCCCGCTCTATTACCATGACTTCAACTGGAGCACGTGCAGCTTCTGGCTCTTCAGTTAGTTGCCGATCGTCCTCCGAATCCTCCCCGGTTATGTAAGGCCATATTCCGTACAGGATCAACCCTGCCGTAGCCAACGCTAAAATCAAACCGAATACCTGCCAAGGACGAATCTTTACTGAATGAGCGCGATTTACTGGCCGTAAAATGATTTTTTTTCGGTCTATTCCGAGTCTATAATCCGAATGTCTCTTGCAGCAAGAAGCTTGCCAAAGTGAACGAACTACACGATAGGCAAGGCAACTTCCCCTCCGGGGCGTTCGCTGAACTATGCTGCCGAAATATAGTTCAGCTTTACCGTGTCGATTGGAATGTTGTCCGCCAAACACTATTCACGCAACTATTATGTTCACTAAAGGAGCCGGGCTCCTGAAAAGGCCCATCTCAGTGATATCCTGGTGTGTTGCGCTAGTTCTTGCCGGCACCTGGGCTGCAATTGATATTCCAATTGAATACTCACCGAACACCGAGTTGCCCCGCGTGAGAGTTTCGGCAATTTGGCCCGGTGCATCCCCCCGGCAGGTCGAGCGGTACGTGACCGCCCCGATTGAACGTGAAATCCAGACCGTTCCCGGTATTGCCGAAATCGGTAGCATTTCCTCCGAGGGACGCTCACATGTCCAGATCCTGGTGGATGAGGATGTTGACCTGAGCACTTTTGCCACCCAGATTGGTGAGCGTCTAACCCTGCTCAGAGACCAATTGCCTGATGATGTATCACCTCGGTTGACTAAGCAGATCCCGGAGGCTTTTCGTGACGTACAGGGCTTCATGACACTAAGGTTAATCGGTCCCTACAACCCGGATGAACTTAGAAAACTGGCCGATGAACAGCTCAAACCTCAATTCGAAAGTCTGCCCGGTGTTGATCTGGTTGAGGTTACCGGCGGAAGTGAACGGGAGCTCCTGATTACCCTGGATCCGGCCCGACTGGATGCCTATGGAATTGATTATTCCGAGGTGAGGGGACAAATAGATTCGGCTTTACGGGATCATGTTTTCGGACGCATGGATGCCAAAGGCCGGGGACACCTGATGATTAGCCGCCCTGAACTTGATGTAAGCCTTCTGTCCGCCATCATAGTCAGCCGAAGTAATCCAGAGAAACTCCCGATTCGCCTTGATCAAGTTGCTGACTTGAATCTGGGCCCGGCCCCACGCCAGAGTATCCGGCGTATTGACGGGCTTAATGCAGTGGCGTTGGATCTGGAACGGACCCGGGGTTCGCATATGATCAATGTCGCCAAGACCGTCAATAATCGAATTGAGGATATCCGGGACTCCCTGCCGGAAGGTGCGCGGCTGATGATCGTCATGGATCGCACCGAGGACGTCCGCGAACTGCTAGATGATTTAGCACTACGCGGCGGTATCGGTCTAATCCTGGTCACATTCGTGCTGCTCTTTATGCTAAAGAGCGTAAGAGCTACTGCTATTGTGTTATTCAGTGTCGCTCTGGCACTGACACCTGCGCTGGCCCTGTTCAGGTTTTTCGACCTTTCCCTGAACGTAATTACGCTGGCCGGCCTAGTGCTTGTCTTCGGCCTATTGGTGGACAACAGTGTTGTCATTGTTGAACAACTGCTCCTGCAGCAGCAAAAGTTAATGGCACGCGGAATTCAGGGGCTTGAGTTGCAAATAGTTCGCACACAAGCCGCCCTGAAGGCAGTATGGCTGCCGCTAATGGGAGGCACTTTAAGTACCATGGCCGTCATGCTTCCCCTAGTTTACCTGAGCGGGGATTTGCGTGACTTGTTTCTGCCCTTTGGAGTTCTGGTAAGCCTTACCCTTCTTATCTCGTTGGCAAGCGCAGTCATCTTCGTGCCGGTAGTTGTGCGCTTTCTGCCTCCCAAAAGTGAAAAGCCGGAACACCGCTGGCTTAGACGAGCAGTTGCCTCACCTTACCGCCTGGTTGCCAGATTTCCGAAATCCACTCTGATCACACTGTTTCTTGTGCTCGGCGTCCCCATATGGACACTGCCCATGCAAATCAACGAGCCCCGGCGAGGATGGTCAAGTGAGGTTAAGGGACGTTTCGCCAACGTGTATAACGCTACCTTGGGAGCCCAAACAATCCAGAGAGCACGCGAATGGCTAGATCCACTCACAGGAGGAGTCCTGCGACCTTTTTTCAGGAACACATCATTCTACAAACCCTGGCGTTACCGTGAACGAGAATCCATCCGTGTTACCCTGACATTTCCAAAGGGAAACACGATTGAGCGGAGCGACTCGCTGATTGTGGATTTTGAGCAGATGGCCCTTGCGGAGGCGAGCGTTTATCGAACCGATGTACGGATCAGCGAGGACTATGCGCGATTGGAAATCGAATTCAAGAAAGGTGCACTCCTGGAACCTGGCCCCTATATCCTGCAAAGACGTCTCGTAGGCCGGGCCATCCTCCTCGGCGGATTATCAGTGTACGTGTCAGGGATAATCCCGCAGACTAGTTATTCCAGTGGGGGTGGCGGTGGATCCGGTGGCGCACGGGTTAGCATGTATGGTCCAAACTACGAGGACCTTGATGCCCTGGCAAATCAGTTTGCAGCCTTTGTTAAGCGAAGAAGTCGCCGTGTCCAAACCGTAGACTTGAATGGCACCCGAAATTCATGGGTTGCGACCCAGGCTCGCCATGTCCTTCAGCTTGAATGGTCCGGTGATGCTACTGCAAGAACCGGTACAGATGCCAGGTGGATTTATTATCGATTGAGACCCTACTTCGAGACCAACCGCGCATCCTGGAGGGCCGATATAGCTGGTGATACTCGAGTACCTATCCGGATTATTCTTGAGAAAGCTCCCGAGATGGACATTGACCGCATCATTCAGCGTCCACTCTTGGTCGCTGACAGCTCGGCCCTGAGGTTAGCAGGTGTGGCAAACTACAATATCACTCAAAGGCCTGCGGAGATTGAGCGTGAGGACCAGCAGTATGTACGTCATGTGTCCGTTGATTTTCGGGGCCCGTTTGACATGAGACGGAAGTTTATGGAGGATGCAGTCGCGGCTTTCTCTGTACCGCCTGGATATCGACTTGACTACGGGAATAATTTCTTCTTCACTGATGAAACCAAGCGTGCTTTCAGTTGGGTTTTTGTTGCAACCATTATCCTTGTATTCCTAGTTACGGCATCAGTGTTTGAGTCATGGCGTCTGCCCCTGGTGGTCATGCTCAGTGTTCCGCTAGCCGCAGTAGGCGTTTGTATGGGCTTCATCTTCACTGGAACCAGCTTTGTTGAGGGGGCTTTTATCGGGATCGCTCTCCTGATTGGCATCGCTGTTAACGACAGTATTCTATTGACAGATCGTTTTCGGCAATTGCGAGTGGACCGTCCATACGGGAATCCTTCCATACTGGCGCGTCTGGCCGTTCGCGAACGATTACGTCCAATGTGGACCACAACATTGACTAGCTGTGCCGCCATGCTGCCACTACTGGTCTTCCCCGATAATGACGATTTTTGGACCGGTTTGGCAGTCACGGTCACAGGTGGTCTTTTCGCATCCACACTGCTTGCCCCGTTTGCCTCAGTGGCTATGCTGTCGCTCTTCAGGCGTAAGCCGCTGTCAGAGAAGCTGAACCCGTCTACCATTGAAACCCTGGCCTGAGCGTCATTCTGGGGGCATTGCAAATGGCTTGTCTGATGTCGTAAAGGATTTCACAGCATAAGCGGGCGAGGTGTCACACCGATATTTCTGAAAGATTTAGGCATCAGGTCGTATTTCGGGAATCAATATACCTGTACATCCCATCACACCAAACACCCGACCCGGAGACGGGTTCGCGGAACTGCCATCGCTACTCAGTTTCAGCCCGTGAGTGACACTGTAGGCTCCTTGCGCTGGATCTGTTGTATTTCCCGTAGACGTACCGTCACTAATCCTCCAATCGCAGGACCAAGATTATCCGTTGATTGATCTACGTCATCTACTACTCCGTAATCTGCGTCGGCGACGCACATTACACATTCATCATCGCAGTTGCTTCTTCAAACGTAGGCATGAAGTTGGCACATCCATGCCGGGTAACCACAATCGCGCCACAAGCATTGCCAAGTCGAGCCGCGTCGTAGTATGTCCAACCAGCAACAACGCCATAAATGAATCCCGCGGCAAAAGCGTCTCCGGCCCCAAGAATATTGTGTACTTCAACTGGGAACCCAGGAACACTAACTGGGGATTTCCCCCGCTCATGAATACGTACACCTTCGGCCCCACATTTCTCCACGATAAGCTCAACGCCCCAATTAAACAGTGTCTGGACGGCCGAATCCACATCCCCGCTCACATGCGCGTCTGATACCTGTTGATGTGTTAATTCTATCTGGTCGGGGTCCTCGAGGACTGCGGCGTTAATCTCGTCCTGGGTGCCAAGCAAAATATCAACGTTGGCAAGAACATTCCTTACAGTAACCCCGAATGCACGGGGATCATGCCACTGATCCGGACGAAAATCAAGATCAAAAACTACAGGTACATCGTAACGGGCAGCACGCTCTACTGCAAATAGCGTCGCACTTCGACTGGATTCCCGGGCAAGATTAGTACCTGCAAATTCAAAGATTTTCGCCCGATCTATCGGAGTGGCCAATACATCTTCTATACTCAGCGCATTGTCGGCGCAGTTGTCTCTGTAGTATACCAGAGGGAAACGATCGGGAGGTTCGATACCCAAGATGACTGCACTTGTCCGCCGGTCAGGCTTGCGCGAGATGTACTTCGTCTCCACGCTCTCATTCTGGAGAAAGTTCAATACAAAATCTCCAACTGGATCCTGTCCAACCGCGGTGAGCAGCGCGGTTCGCATTCCGAGTCGACTCGCACCTACACATACATTGGTGGGAGATCCTCCCACATAAGCAGAAAAACTGGTGATCTGCGGGAATGGCGCCCCGATATCGTCCGAATACAGATCAATGGACGAACGACCCATCGCAATCAAATCATAGTGCATGAGGAAGGTTCGAACTGGAGAAAAATCGGGGGATTATAGCCAGTACAAGAATACAACAGAAATTCTCAGCAAGGTTGCCATCGCTACATGACCATCAATAGGATACCTGTGCAGCATATTAAACATGTTGACAGCGCCATCCGCGAGCGCCATCATCCCAACGCAGAAGAAAGTCACCGGATCCAGACAGAATAGCTGCAATGATCAGCATGCTTGCTAAGTCGATGCCCCGATGAAACTGACTTCCCCCTTTTGTGAAATTTCTAAGCACTACGTGTAAAAATGTAGTTGTCGCTAAACAAATGGGCTGCTAGCCAGCCGCGTTCATATCAACCATGGCTTTAATACAACCTTGGGCACCGTCAAGTGATTTAATTCGATCTGGAACTTCGGTGAATGGAATCCGATCAGTGATGAACCAACTTGGATCTATAGTGCCGTCTTCCAACATTGACATAACCGCACAAAAATCATGGTGCGTGCCATTGCGACTGGCTCGCAAAGTTAATTCTCTTCGATGAAAATCTGGATCATCAAACTCGAAGTTTCCGACATACAACCCTACAAATACCAGCGTCCCGCCAGGGGCAACCAACTGGTAACTTTGATGCACAGCTGCGCGGTTGCCAGTCGCTTCAATCACAGTGACCGGTAAATCTCCATCGAAAGCCTCCCTGACCACAATCTCAGGATTTTCACCAGGAGCCAGTGCACGCTCAGTCAGTCGAAGCCCCGACTGCCTGCGACCTTCCCGAATATCCATAACTGCAAGATCTGCCCCCAGAGCATTCGCAATTAATGCGCAGGCAAGTCCAATCGGCCCCTGCCCCACAACCAGAACCTGATCCCGTTCACTGATACGTGCGCGTTTTACTGCATGATAGCCCACCACAAGAGGTTCAACCAGTGCAAGGATAGCAGGTGGAAGTGACGTACTGGGATGGAGGCTGAAGGCCGGCAACCTCAAAAGCCTAGTGAACGCACCATCCTGATGAATCCCGAGCACACTAAGCTCATAGCAGCAATTTGTATCCCCACGTTTACAGGCCTGGCAGTCTGCACAAAACATGTACGGATTCACCGCACAATACGTGCCTTGAGCGAGGTCGCCAGCGGACTCGACTATCTGAACGGATATTTCATGGCCAAGCCTTCTCGGATACGTGAAGAACGGCTGACATCCCCTGATCGCCTGATAGTCTGTACCACAGATCCCCACCTGCTGCACACGAACCAGGACGCCCTCACCGTCCGGCTCCTTTATGTCCTCCCAGGCCCATTTCCCTGGTGCGTGCAATACAAGCGCCCGCATACCTGCTAGAGTTGCTCCAATGTTTGGTACTTCTGGGCAATACGAAGTGCCATTTCAAGGGATTGGTGCGCATTCAGCCGGGGATCTACCGTCGAACGATACCGTAGGTTAAGGTCTGCCTCGCCAACATCGCTAGCGCCTCCAACACATTCGGTGACATCTTCCCCAGTGAGCTCAAAATGCACGCCTCCCAGAACGGATTGCATGCCCGCATGGATTTCAAACGCGGCTTCCAGTTCCACCAGGATATTATCAAAGCGCCGCGTTTTCATACCACCGGAGGCCGTCTCGGTATTCCCATGCATTGGATCGCAACACCACAGAGCATTCAGTCCTGCACGCTGTGTAGCATCAATAAGTCCTGGCAATGTACTTTCTATTTTGGCAACCCCCATCCGTGTGATGATGACTATGCGGCCACGATCATTAAGGGGATTCAGGTTGCGAAGAAGTGACAACAGATCGCTAGGCGCCATGTCGGCGCCGATTTTAATACCGACTGGATTGCGTATCCCGCGCATATACTCAATGTGTGCGCTTCCTTTGAATAATGTTCGCTTACCAATCCACGGCAAATGCGTGGACAGATTATAAATGTTATCGGAACGGGGGACTTCGCGCGTGAACACTTCCTCGTATGGCAAATGAAGTGCCTCGTGGCTGGTATAAAAGTCCACCCGGTTCAACCCACCGATAGGATAATCCGCGACTGTTTCTGCAAAGCGCAGCGCCTCACGAATCTTACTGATGATGGCTTGGTAACTCTTGATGTGCGGCGATTGTTGAGCAAAACCAAGATCCCAGTGGTCCGCGTTATGTATATCTGCAAAGTTACCATCGGCTAGCGACCGCACAAAATTCAGTTGGATGGCCGAGTGATGGTAGGCCTTCATCAGACGCTCAGGATCTGGAATTCTTGCCTCTGGAGTGAATTCTCGAGCATTGATATTATCGCCTCTGTACGACGGAAGCGACACGTCATTGCGCGTCTCAAACAATTTACTCCGGGGTTTAGCATACTGCCCAGCAAAACGCCCAACCCTTACAACCGGCATCTTTAGGCCATAAATAAGCACTACGCTCATCTGGAGCAGGATCTTGAGGCGGTTCTTAATAATCTCCTCCTCGCAATCCTCAAAGCTCTCCGCGCAGTCTCCACCCTGAAGCAAAAAACGCTGACCTGCGGCAGCTTCACTCAACTGATCGCGTAATGCCTCAATCTCCCAAGACGTAACCAGTGGTGGCTGCTGCCTAATCGCATTAAGGACTGTTTGGAGATGCTCCTCATCCGTATAGTCCACCTGTTGAGCGATTTCTTTTGTACGCCAAGAGATCGGACTCCAGTCTGGTCGTGTGTTCTCCATAATTGGTTAAACCTGAAAACGCGGTACTACGAAACACGCCCTGCATCGTTTCTATGGCAACGATATTGTAAGAATTACGTAGACAGTAAAAAAGGGTTAGTTCAATGAGACAATATAGGCTGCTGATCTTTGGTTTCGTTCTCGTCTTCATCATCTCCGCTTGTGACTCTGGAGGTTCCGACAACACTTCTCCAGAAACAGGTGCAGTCATTCTGACACTCAATAGTTTAAGTCCGCTCCCGGGGGATTACCACCTGGAGGGCTGGGTTGTAACCTCGGATCTGGCCACGCTTTCACTTGGAAAATTTACTATAGGTTCGGGTGGTAAACTTTTTAACCTGGCTGGTGAAGAGTTAGCCACTCGCAGACTTGACACCCAATTTCCGCTTGACAGTGCCCGCATTGCCTACATCACGATTGAGCCACCTGGCGATGTTGACGATTCTCCCTCTATGACTCGACTGATGGGGGGCCTGTTCATTGAAGGGAGTGCAGAACTGCGCACAACCGATGTAGAAGGCATTGAGGATGCCTTGGTTCTGGCACGCGGAAACTACATCATAGAAACACCAACCAATGGGCCTAATTCGTCTGAACATAGCGGCATATGGTTTGTGAATCTAACCGGTGGCCCTCCCGCACGTGGGCTGCGTATAACAACCCCCATTCCCGGCTGGAAGCACCAGGGGTGGGTGGACATAGATGGGATTCCACTCAATATGGGAGTGATCTCACACCACAGCCAGCCCGACGATTCGAATATCTACAGTGGTTCCCAACCTGGGTATAATTACCCTGGCGAAGACTTTCTAGTAAATGCCCCTCCCTCCCTCACATTCCCTCTCAGCCTTGCAGGTACGCGGGTAACCGTCTCACTTGAGCCTGACCCCGACCCCGATCCAGAGCGATCACAATTGATCCTGTTCGAAGCGACTGTCCCTGAAACGCCTGAGTCAATTGGTACGACCTACGACATGACCAATCTGGTTGATACATGGCCTACTGGGAGGATGGTCATAGTCCAGCAGTGATTTTCTGTCTTCAGGCAATACTTGACGCATTGCCCCTCAGGAAAGGGGCCTTGGAAGTTTTTGGGTAAGGTTTTTCTGCAGCGGTACTGCCCCACTGATCATGATTATATTCTGGGGGCGGTCTTGACTTGTATTGATAGTAAAACTTCGGTTGAACGGGTCCCATGTAGAGCCACTAAACTCATTGATTTTCTGAATTTCACGGATCTTTGCTTTCTAGAGCTTCATTGAAATTTCTCTGCGCTTACCTGTTTATCCCGCTAATTTGACGGCGTAGAAAGGTCCACTTTAGTCGGATTATGCGAATCATCGGCATGGGTTAACCGTTTTTGAGTCGACAGGTACTTTGCCTTCAGGGAGGTCACTGTTTGGTAAATTTCGTTCACGATCCGCGTAGAGTTAGCACCCCAATCCCACGGCTTCTGTGTTTCAGAAAATCCAATTCGGTACGCTAGTGCTGGATGGTCCTTCACACACCCCTTCAAACACCAACAACAACTTCGTGAACCCTTTGGGTAAAACTCTATAGTTGTGCTCCACACAGGGAAACAATTCGTGTTAGCAGGAGAATACAAAACTGCATATCTTCCCAACAATACAAAATCTCGGGGCCCCTGTCCCATTGATTGTGGCCTGAAGAAACGATGCCGCGCAGGGCAGATTAGCCCGATGAATATACTACCTCTCCCATGGAGCCCGCAGGCCCGCCTGTTTTCCTGTTTTTTACTCTGGGTTCTTATTGGTCTTTGGACTGTGCCATTTGGCCGGGCCCAAGAGACGCCCGTATACGAGTCGCACGTCGTGGTCGTGCAGGTTGAGCCGGGTGTAGCCATCTTCGACGGAGCCGCCATGACGGGGCTCGAGGTCTTTGACCGTACAGCCGACAGGTATGGCGTACACACGATAGAGCGCGTGTATCCATTTCTGGATCACGTGCAGCCCACCCCCAAGACCCGGCAGAATCTCGTGGCCCTTCGTCATACCTACTACGTCCGGTACAGCGCGGGCGATGATCCCGAGCGGGTGGCGAAGGCGCTGGCCTCGGCACCTGGCGTGATCTATGCCGAGCCCGTGATCATTAATCGCCTTTTGGAATCGGAGGTTAGGGCAGAGCCCAATGATTCATTGTTCAACAATCAGACTTACCTGCGTCAATTGCGTCTCCCGGAAGCCTGGGACATCGTCAAGGGAGAAGACATGAGCCCGCCGGTTGTAATCGCAATTGTGGATAACGGCACCGATTGGCGGCACGAAGACCTTCTGGCCAACGTATGGACCAATGCAGATGAGATTCCAGACAACGGAATAGATGACGATAACAACGGCTTAATTGATGATGTGCACGGGGCGAACTTCTGCAACAATGATGACACCAATAACGATCCATTCGATCCAGAGAGGAGTTGGCACGGCACTCGCGTAGCCGGTACAGCCGGTGGCGTAACCGATAATGGCATTGGGATGGCCGGTGCGGCCTGGAATGCCCAGCTCATGCATATCTGCGGCCGTTACGAGGGCATTGTCTATGCAGCCGCCAACGGTGCCGACATCATAAATGTAAGCTGGGGCGGGAGATCCGTCGAACCGTGGGCTTTCGTTACTCGATCCCTAGATCTCGCCACTGATATGGGTGCGCTGGTGGTAGCAGCAACAGATAATGCCAATCGCAACAGTGATCTGTACCGATTTTACCCAGGTAGCTACCCTCGCGTACTGTCCGTTGGTGCGACGGCCAAGGACTCGCGGATACGGGCGAATTTTTCGAACTATGGCAAGATGGTGAACGTCTTTGCCCCTGGCGTAGGCATCATTACTACCGAGGTCAACAATGGATACACGCTTTCAAGAAGCGGAACATCATTTTCGACTCCTCTGGTCAGTGGTGTGGCGGCCTTGGTAAAGACCCGGTATCCTGACATTTCACCAGACGCATTGCGGGAACAAATCCGACTTGCGAGCAAGTTCAGAGACGCAAAGGATCCGGGTCAAGCAGGACAACTAGGGAATGCGTACGTAGATGCCGAGGCGTCCTTGAAAATGCCCGTTTTTCCGGCTGTACGCCTGACGCAGTGGACATGGGGCGACACGGATGGCGACGGCATGATCATGTCGGGGGAAGAGGTAACGATCAAGGCTGTGTTCGTCAACCACCTGGCGGATGCACAAGAACTGAGCATAGGACTGAGGGGGGCTGAATCATATCCGTACATTGATCTATCGAATGCGGAGCAAATGGTAGGCCGTCTGGCTAGTGGCAACTCCACAGAGGTGACATTGCGGTTCGTGGTTGCCAACGATGCGCCCTCCTCCCGCGTGATACGACTCTATACACGAATTCGCGACGGTACGTTCATCGATGAGCCGGACCAGTTATCTTTTGGAATCAACGCTAGGATCGAGTTATATCACGCCGCACTCAGTGCGTTCTACACTTCCACTGGCGGCCCCAGTTGGCGCAATAGTTACAACTGGGATTTCACTACAGTTCCCAATCCGTGGCAGTTGAATCGGTGGTATGGCGTCCAGGTCAGGCACGGTATTCTGAGTGGACTCTTTTTTTGTAGAAACAATTTGACGGGAACGCTGCCAGGTGAATTGGGCAACTTGCACGGGTTAATGGATCTGCTGCTATGCAACGACTCACTTACCGGGGAGATCCCCCCTGAACTGGGCAACCTGACGCAGTTGCATTCGCTTGACCTGTACCGCAATTCGCTTACCGGGGAAATCCCCCATGAATTAGGTTACCTGTCGCAATTGCAATCCTTGAACCTGGAAAGCAACTCGCTCACTGGGGAAATCCCCGGCGAGTTGGGTAATCTCAAGCGATTGCGAAGGCTAGACCTGAGCGCCAATTCACTGTCCGGGGAAATCTCCCGGGAATTGGGTAATCTCTCGCAGTTGCAACACATGTCGCTCTGGGGCAATGCCCTCTCCGGGGAGATCCCCCATGAACTGGGCAACCTGACGCAATTGCAATGGCTTGAGCTGAGTAACAATTCACTCACTGGGGTAATTCCCAGCGAGTTGAGTAGTCTCATGCAACTGCGAACGCTGGGGCTGGGTGGCAATTCACTCTCCGGGGAGATCCCCAGTGAATTGGGCAACATGATGCAGTTGGGTTGGCTGAATCTGGGCGTCAATTCACTATCCGGGGAAATCCCCCATGAACTAGGTAACCTCACGCAGTTGCACTACCTGCTTCTAAACAACAATTCGTTCACCGGGGAAATTCCCTATGAATTGACAAACCTGACGCAATTGCTAAGGCTGGACCTGGATGGCAATTCACTCACTGGGGAAATTTCCGATGAATTAGATAACCTCTCGAAGTTGGAAAGGTTGGAGCTGAGCAACAATTCGCTAACGGGGAAAATTCCCCACGAATTGGGCAACCTGACGCGATTGGAGTGGCTGGCCCTGTATTCCAATTCGCTTACTGGGGAACTTCCTAGCGAGTTGGGTAACCTGACACAGTTGAGAGGGCCGGTTCTGAACGACAATTCGCTAACGGGGGAAATTCCCCATGAACTGGGAAACCTCTCGCAATTGCAATGGCTTTATCTGAGCGACAATTTGCTCACCGGTGAAATTCCCAGCGAACTGGGTAGACTCTCGCAATTGACACGGCTGTACCTTAACGATAACGCCTTTACGGGCAGGCTACCGAGGAGTCTCATGCAACTGACGAATCTGGAGTCTCTGTCCTTTAGTGGCCAGGACCTTTGCGCACCGGGAGATGATGCGTTTCAGATGTGGCTCGGTAGTATCCGGAATAAAAGCGGTCCAACCTGCCCTGGAGTCCATTTTACAGATAGCGTGGCGGATCAATCATTTCCGCGTGCGCAGCCCATTGTTCCTGTTGTCTTGCCCGAAGCTGCAGGGGCGTCACCGATTAACTATGCGCTGACACCCACATTGCCGACCGGGTTAGCCTTTGACCAAGGCAACCGCACCCTTAGTGGATCGCCGACGGAGGTCACGCCGGCCACGCCCTATACGTACAAGGCCACCGATACGAACGGATCCACAGACAGTTTGTCCTTTAGCATAGAGGTGTATTCTCCGGTCAGTGCCGAGCACGAATCATTGCCGGAAGAATTCGCCCTGCACGGCAACTTTCCTAATCCCTTTCAGCATACCACGCAGCTGCTGATGGATCTTCCGTGGCCCACCCGTGTGACGGTTGAGGTGATAGATGTGATAGGGCGCCGCGTACTGACGACGCCTTCGACTGATTTGACAGCCGGATGGCAACGCAGCGTAAACCTGAGCATGGCTGCGCTGCCCTCGGGGCTGTATCTGTACAGGGTGCATGTGTCAATACCGGGTGGCCGCGTTGTACACGCGGGACGCTTCGTGCATGTCCAGTAAAGGATCCGAGTCGGGACTACTTGAAACGGATTTCTGGGCTTGCCGCAGTTGAATTATGTGGTTGCGCCTGTTAGGAAGGTGTGTAAGAGGCGTTCGACCCGTCGCTCCGGTCTGTATTCCGGCTCGTAAATTTTCCGATGACGGCAACTCAGACTCGCCAGTACCACCAAACCCAAGATTGGTAACCAAAATCATTCGGGAAACCACTTGACTCCAATTATTAAAAATGGTTTTGCAAAAAGCCCAAACCTCCAGAGTATTGCTTTGTAGTTTTATGTGCATACGCTCAGGAAGCTACACCGCTGCATTATCTAGCGACAGTTAAAATTACGGTATGACGACAATTAAAATTAGGGTATGG
>JAPPGC010000073.1 GCA_028875125.1 Bacteroidota bacterium
TCTTAATCACAGTACGACACACTAAAAACTGCACCCCTTACAATATACAGGGGCGAAAACTAACGATCCGGCCAGCCGCAACAACAGCTGTCACATAGCCACGAGGAATAAATGGTGTAGCGTGGAAGGTTTCAATTAGGGCGATATGTATAGTTTCGGGCTACATTTTGTTATAACTTGCGACAGATAGCCATGAAGAAGGCGAAAGTTGAGATGGCGTGTGATAGAAAATTATTTTCAGTTCGAGGATGACTAGGCCCAATTGCGGAGCCTGCCGCGTGCCCAACTTACGTCCTCTTGGGAGGGAATTGAGGTTTCTCCAGTACGATTGCCATGAGTTTACGCAGTGATGGGAAATTCCTTAGATGTTGAATATACTTGCTCGTTTCTCAATACACAGTATTGATCCTAGGCAACAAAGCCCCCGCCTGGAATTCAGCACGTCAAGCACTCCGTTCTGTCTGCTCTGGAAGACGAATACAGATAGATCCCGAGTGTTATTGTAGCGGCGGATATGGGTAGCCAAGATATACTTGACGCTTGACTGAGCTCCTCATACGGGAGCTCAGAAGATAGGTTAGCGGTCCGGCCTTTTTTGCCTGATAAAACACTGGAGCCCGCATCGGGACGCTCCCAAACGAAATCCTAGACAAAACTCGCCACATTGAGGCCTCGGTGGAAACAAGTCGCGCACAGATTCGCAGGCAGAGCAGAACCCATGGACATCATTCGCGTAAGTTGGATAAATTGGATCAATTGGTGCCCCAACGTAGCCGGGGAACGAGTTGCAACAAAAAAGTTTTGCAAGAGGCTCGAATACAATGCCACGGACATTCAAGATTCCGCAATTTTATCGTAGCCCGATCATATCGGCGCTTAAGACCGCGCGAATGGCGGCAGATCCGCGGAAGAAGGATACTTCTCCCTCACTGCTGGACTTCGGATCTCTCCACATATGGATTGCCAGGAGTTTTAGTTTTTGCTTTGGTGTGGAAAACGCCGTCGAGATTGCCTATCAGGCAATCGCGGACAATCCAGGTCGGCGACTGTTCATGCTCTCGGAAATGATTCACAATCCGCATGTGAATAATGATCTGCGTCGCCGGGGTATGGAGTTCCTGCGCTCAACGATGGGGGAACAACTGATCCCTTTCAGTACGCTTTCCCCTGAGGATATTGTTATTATACCCGCCTTTGGCACCACGCTGGAAATTCTTGAAGAGCTGGGAGACTTGGGGGTAGATGTGCGCAAATACGATACGACCTGTCCGTTTGTCGAAAAGGTTTGGCGTCGGAGTGCCCAGATAGGGGACAAGGGCTACACTGTAGTTATTCATGGCAAACGACTTCATGAGGAGTCACGGGCAATCTTTTCGCACGCCAAGGAGCATGCTCCCGTGGTCGTGGTAAGGGATATTGCCGAGGCGCATGATTTGGCAAGGGTGATCCGCGGGGAGGAGGGGCGAGAATATTTTTTTGACACGTTCGCTGATCGCTACAGTGAAGGTTTTGATCCAGATCGAGATCTGGAGCGCATCGGTGTTGTGAACCAGACGACTATGTTGGTGAGGGAGACGCAGGCAGTTACGGGCGTTCTGCGGGAAGCCATTGCTGATCGGTATGGTGCAAAGGATCATTTTGTAGACACCAGCGATACGCTTTGTTACGCGACTCACGAAAATCAGGAAGCAGCAAAAGCGCTGCTGGATCGGCCACTTGATTTGGCGCTCGTTGTTGGTGGATATAACTCGTCAAACACTAGTCAGATAGTTTCTTTATGTAGTGAGGTGGTTCCCACTTACTTTATAGGGAGTGCCGATGATATTGCAGACAGGAACCGGATACATCATTATGACTACCCGGCCAAGGAAGTGCGCACAACCGTTAGTTGGATGCCAACGAACCGTCCAGCATCTATCGCACTGACTTCGGGGGCGTCCTGCCCGGAGATGTTAATGGATGAAGTGATTCGCAAAGTGGTGGCATTTTTCGAGGGCACAACTTCCTTTGAACAGGCGCTGGCGCCGTATCAGAATACCACTGCAGCAGCGTGAGTCTGATGACGACGCGTGGTATTTGGATTTACATTTTTCTTCTCGCGTCCTGCGATGTTTTCAGTACGCGTGCACCTGCACCGCCCGTGGGTGAGGCGGGCACGTGGCTGCAGCCTGTAGCTCCTGACCTCGTTGTTGATAATCTGCGGGCTGCCGTTGAAGAGCTTAATGCTACCAACTACCGACGCTCCATAGATCTGGAATTCATGTTCACGCCGACTGCTTCCGCGCAGGCGCGTGATCCACAGCGTTGGGCAATTTGGGGGCAGGCCCAAGAGAACAGCTATTTCACGACAGTCGCGGAAGCCGCCAAAGAGAACACAGGACATTTTCTTCGTCTGGAAGATGTGACCACCGAACTGGGCGACACGACATACACGTTGGAGGCCCATTATGTGCTGCTGATCAAGCACGGAAGCCGGCAGGTAGCCGACTCCATGCAGGGAAGATTAATCTGGACTATTGCACGGAATCCCGATGGTCTCTGGGCGCTTTCTTGGTGGAAGGACCAGAGCATTGGATCGGCAGATTCATGGAGTGATCTTAAAGCGGAGTTTGGCAACTGAGGGCACTCATGTCACCGAATCTGAGGATTTTTCTGATATAGCAACACAGAATAATCCGCAAGCGGCAGAAAGATCATGCTATCACAGTAAGTGGACTGGAGTGATGGTCAGCGCTGAACCAGTTGCAAGGAAGGCTAAGAGGCCTGAACAGGGGCGTTCGGACAGAGTATCTATCTTCAATGGGTACAGGAAAGCTAGGTGAGTTGTCAGTCCACCGGATACATGTTGGTGCAATAGATGTCAAAAGCGTCAACGGAATTAACCGGGACAATCGCCCAACAGCCTCGTTTGAAAAATGAAATTCACGGTTACCCATGGATGTAATATCCTGAAATTTTACAGTGATACGCCAAGTCTACATAGCCGGGATGGCAGTCATGGTTCTGCCGTTTTTGTTCGCCGCATGCAATCCGTTTGCGCCAGCTATAGGGGAGGGAGATCCTTTCGGTGACCTACTGGGCGACCCCAAGACCATTGAAGGCTACTTCGCCAATTTCAGGAACGCATATGAACTGCGGGATCTTTCCCTGTATGAACCGCTTATTGATTCATCCTTTGTGTTTATTTACACGGATTTTGATACGGGAATTGAGCGGGAGTGGGGGTTTGGGCAGGAGCTCGAAACAACCCGTAGAATGTTCGAGAGTGTTGTAGAGGTGCAGTTACAGTGGAATCAGATAATTTCCAGGCAGGTTTTCGAGGAAGGCAAACGGGCGATTGCAGTGCGGAGCTTTAATCTTGGCATTGGCTTAAACAGTGGCGAGGTATTCAGGGGGGACGGTAACGTAAATTTCCTGCTTACACGCGCGGATACAACCCGCGCCTGGCGGTTACTTCGCTGGCGTGATGAAAGTGAACTGTAGCACAAAAATATAACTTCTAATGAATGATGCATTGGACTATGCGGGGGCGAATCAAGAGCGTTTTGTTGGGGAGTTGATTGATTTGCTTCGTATCCCTTCAATCAGTACTGATCCGGCTTTTTCACAGAATGTTGCGGATGCTGCTGGCTGGTTAACAGAGGCGCTGTGGGATATCGGGGTAAAGAATGCTGTGTCCACCGAGACAGAAGGACATCCGATTGTGACGGGTGAGGTGCATGTTGACGCTGCACTTCCGACGGTCCTGGTGTATGGCCACTACGATGTCCAACCCCCTGACCCGCTTGATCTATGGAACTCGCCTCCCTTTGAGCCCATGATCAAGGATGGTTTGCTCTATGCACGCGGAGCCTGTGATGACAAGGGTCAGCTGTTGATGCATCTGAAGGCGCTGGAATGCTGGATGCGTACCATGGGCAAGCCGCCTGCAAACCTCAAGTTCATTCTCGAGGGCGAAGAAGAATCTGGATCTGCAAGCCTTCCAGGCTTCATTAGGGAGCACAAGGATGCTCTGGCTGCGGATATAGTTGTGATTTCGGATTCCAGCTTGTTTGCACCGGGAATTCCTTCTATTACTTATGGTTTACGAGGAATGGCTTATGTGGAAATCACTTTAACAGGACCGGACCGGGATCTCCACTCAGGAACATACGGAGGAGCCATTCACAACCCGATCAACGCACTGGCGGCCTTGATTGGGGAGATGCACGATGCGAATAACAGGATTGCGATTGACGGTTTCTATGATTGTGTAAGATCGCTTTCTGAACGTGAGCGGAGTGCCATGGCAGCATTGCCATTTGATGAAGAGGCGTGGGCACGGGAGGTTGGCGTTGAGACCCCGCGTATGGAGGCGGGTTATTCAGCATCGGAGGCATCAACGGTACGTCCCACACTTGATTGCAACGGTATCTGGGGTGGTTATACCGGGGATGGAGCAAAGACAGTATTGCCCTCGAAAGCCAGTGCCAAGATTTCCATGCGACTGGTACCTGATCAGGACCCGGAAGAGATTGCCGGACTAATCGAGGTATGGCTGCGCAGGCGTGTACCTGATTCCATGCAGCTACAGTTCAGGAGCCTGCACGGGGCACAGCCGGTGCTGGTTGACACCGGGAGCGCAGCGATGACAGCGGCATCAAAGGCATTGCATGATGTTTACGGCCGTGACCCCTATTTCACGCGCATTGGGGGCAGTATACCTGTAGTAGCTGATTTCAAGCACCTTCTGGGATTGGACAGTGTGCTGATGGGTTTCGGATTGGATTCTGACGCGATCCACTCTCCGAACGAACATTTTGGACTGGATCGGTTCGCGCAGGGTATTGAGGCGATCGTACGATTCCATGCCCATTATGCCTCGTGTTCAGGATCCGCTTAGGTCCAGTAACAGTAGAACGTTTTGCTGCCCGGGTGGCGGAATTGGTAGACGCGACGGACTCAAAATCCGTTGGCCCCAAAGGCTGTGTGGGTTCGAGTCCCACCCCGGGTACAGAACTACATTTTACAAAGCGCTAATCCTCAGTGGGTTAGCGCTTTTTTGTTTTGATCATGCCAACGCTATATCTACAAAATAATCATGTATAGCCGAGACGAAGCTGGCAGCGGTATCTAGCGACAGTTAAAATTACGGTATGACGACAATTAAAATTAGGGTATG
>JAPPGC010000039.1 GCA_028875125.1 Bacteroidota bacterium
ACAACATAGCGCCTCACTAGCTCTTCCTAGTCACGGAGAGCCCTACTATACCAGAGTGGAATAGGAATTTTTAGGGGTAACTATGGTGATTTTCGGCCAATTAGTACTCTATGACATCGTGGACGTGCTCACTGTTTCGACGATTATTGTTTGAGGGTTAGATCTGGAAGTAGAAGGCGATGGCTAGGTAGGGTGCTGCGACTATCGCTAATCTTCGAAGGATGGCATGCCGCTGGACAGTACGCTGAGCTGTAGCGATGGAGTATGTATCTTGAGAAGAATTCCCTGATTCCAAAGTTTTTCTGTCATGTACACGCTAAACGCCATTAAATTACCCGCGGCCTTATTAAAGAGAATGCCAGTGCTACTCACGCTATTAATACTGGGAACAGCCACAGCTCAGCTGCCGAATGTGGAGATCCAAGAGCAGATATCTGGAGTCGAGGTGCTTTTCATAGGAATAAGCCCGGTCGATGAGTCTGTAGTGTGGATAAGCGGAACAAATGGTACCTACGGACGCACCCTTGACGGAGGTGAGCACTGGGAAATCGGCGTAGTACCGGGAGCAGACACGCTCCAGTTTAGGGATGTTCATGCTGTAAATGACAATACGGCCTACCTGCCTAGCATCGGCAATGGGGATCAGTTCAGGATCTATAAGACAACGGATGGAGGAAAATCCTGGACACTGCAGTTTATGAATGCTGAGCCTTCTGGATTTTTTGACTGTATTGATTTTTGGGATGCACACAGTGGGATGGCCTTTAGTGATTCCTTCGACGGTGCATTCTACATAATTACTACAGGCGACGGTGGAGAATCATGGCATCGCGTACCACCTGAAGTATTGCCGCCTGCACGGCCCGGAGAAGGAAGTTTTGCGGCTAGCGGACACTGTCTGCATGCTGGAGGAGATAGCACGGTATGGATTGGTACGGGCGCTCACGAGTCGGCGCCCGCCAGGGTGTTAAAGACAACGGATCGGGGCATAACTTGGACGTACAGCGATACACCCATTCCGGGAGGGTCTGTACGAGGAATCACGTCTGTGGCTTTCCTTGACTCCGCAACGGGTGCAGTGTTGGGCGGAGATGTTGCAGACATGACAAGCCGTGAAGACAACATTGCGCTAACTGATGACGGGGGCATTACCTGGACTCAAGCCGGCCGGCCTTCCTTTTCTGGACCAGTGTACGGGGCTGTTTACGTGCCTCATGCCCCCACCTCCACGCTGGTTGCCGTGGGGCCAGAGGGCTTGGCCATAACAAGTAATCAGGGAGCATCATGGACAACGCTTTCCAACGAGAACCTGTGGACCATTGGATTTGGCGGGCCGTCGACAGGCTGGGCTCTGGGAAGGGATGGACGGATCCTGAAGATTTTACTTAGCTGGTGATAGTAACCTTCGAGAATGGATGTTTTTCCGCTTCAGGAAAATGCAAGAGGATAATCTATTGTTTGCCGGACAATATTGGTTTCGGACAAGTTGAGGGTTTTCCGCCTATGATTTGTGCAAGATTTGAAAGCCGGCTTTGGCCGAGCTGTACGGGTTCAGGTCTGCCGACCACCACACCCTGAGCACTTTTCAATTCGATGCTACTGCACACCCTCCATGCACAAAATATCTTGCCCCAGCCCTGGTAAACTCGCATCAAACCAAGCAATCAGTTCACTGATTCTCGTTCTCAATCCTAAGTCCTCTGGAATACTCCTCAGGGACAACATACCGGGTATGGTATTCCTGCCAGTCTGAAGAATGACGCTTATATACCGGATCTGCCTGCAGTCTACTAGGTGGCTCATCGTACGTAGGATCTCCGTGTGATGGCAGGGGTCGTAACGTCGTGGAAAAGGTGGTATTATAATCACCATCCTTAACCCAACCGTCACCAACAAGGACAAAATCCCTCTGCCAGCCTGCCTCAACCGGATTTATCTCTGCGAAGCGCAGTTGCATTTCGTCTGCTGCATTCATGATCACATAGCGATCGTCCACTTTTTCCAGGAGCGGCAGTACATCACCGAAGCGAGTATGGTATCCGATCAGGTCGCGCCATACCTGGACAGTGCCACTGAGCGTACTATACTCGGGTAACTCGGGCGAAGAGCGATCCGCTTCGCTGACTACAGAAAACCCGCGATATTTGAGGTCTGCCTCCGCGGGCAGCAGCGATGTTATCTGTCTATCAGAATCGCTCAATTTTGCAGCTGTGTGCAATACATCCCAGTAAATCTCCATGTTCGTATGCAGGCGTAATCGCCGTGCGCCAAGTTCCCTCACTGCCGGAACCAGATCTATCAGTACAGTTTTTGATTTCCCACTTGGAAAACCAAGGTTGGCATGTACAATTTCCCAGGAACCGTCAGGTAGCTGTGCTTCTACCCGCAGTCCACTTGGAGCCGCATGCTGTCCCTGACTGATCGCTACATTAATTGAGCTGTCGGTAGGTCGAATCCATCCTCTTGCAATCAACCAGGCATCCTGAGGAGTTTCGTCACTTATTTCTACCTCCAGATAATGATGCCGCGTTATCCCCTGATAATCCCCTCTTCCAAAGAAATCTGCATACTTCTCGTCCTGAACGGCAACGAGCTCCAATACATCTTTCCCGCGGTCATCCCACGCGCCGGTGATGGGTACCAGCTCACCGGTCACATGTACTTTCAGCTCTGGTGGGGGGAAAGCAAATCGCTCATCAACAAAAACTTCCGTGCCTACGGGATGATCAACAACCATAAGAGATATGTGATCGAAAAAATGCGTTTCCCATAACTCGGCTGTAATCCGAACATCGTAATATCCTTCCCGTGGCTGAAGTTGATCTCCCCTGATCTTGACCCAATCTTCGGTAGTCATAATACCGGCCGTCTCCTGGGCATTGATTCTAAGTCCCAGAGGTGAACGCCAGATAAAATCGGTAACAAAGGTCATCTCATCTCCATCCCACGTAAAGAGCCACGGACAGGATCCTTTCAATCGTTGTGTGGCGCTCACAATTTCATCTGAGAGCATATCAAACTCGGCCTGAACCGATCCATTTGGCCAAGTGATTCGTGCTACATCCGCGAGCGACTGCGTGCCGAGACCAAAGTGCACAATCGGCTGCGTGATGGGCTGCTTCTGATACAGTAGTCCGGCGCGAATCTCCACCTCTCCACCAATCCCAAACGAGTTGATACGCTGATCCCCAACCGCGTGTGCTGCACGGGGTTGGATCTGCTTCCAGTGGTATCCTTTGGTGGTTAGGACTCCAAATCGAGTCGGTTGACGGTCAGCATCCAGGCCAATCAGATCTAGACGACCTGCAAAGCGTGTAGCACTAAGTGCATAGGCTTCCAGGTCTACCGGACCTACGCGGGAATGGAAAGCATAGTCCTGATCCTGTAGAAGAATGTGGGACTGCGCCGCCTCTGTTACAACCAGATCCACCCCACCATTGTTGTCCAAATCACCTGTTAAAATCTGTGCGCTAGATGTCTGCAGATCCACCTGTGCTAATACTTCAACTGTTTCCTGGTATCCAAACGTGACTCGTAATACCTGTCCGGTATCTGCGAGAACCAGAAGCTCAATCTTACCATCACTATTGCTGTCAGAGACTGTGACATCCAAGGGAGTGAACTCCGCTGCTGATACTGGCACTGGCATGGAGGTGAATCGACCCTGTCTTTCATTTTGCATCACCACTAGGCTTCCTTCTGCATCCACGAATCCAGCATCTGGGTCACCGTCCTGATCAAAGTCTGCCCAGGCAAATGCCTTGGTCCCGGAAACGCCAGAGAACCAGTCCTCACGCTCAAATGTGCCGTCTCCATTATTGCGTAGCGCTAATAGTTCATTCTGGGCGGTGTTTAGGAGCAAATCAATATCACCTTCCAAGTCAACGTCTGCAGCCCAAATTCCGGTGTACGCTGCTCCAGTAATTGCTGTCTCCAAGCCTAGCGCGGCGGTCACATCTGCAAACTGCTCAAGCGAATCCTGGCGTAATAGTCGCATTCCATCTGTTCCTGCCAGAATAATGTCCGTGCGGAAATCAAAGTCAAAATCTATCCCAATACCTGCGTCATGACCACCAACACCCGGAGCTTTCCACGCCTCTTCGCGGAGCGTTTTTACGGAATCCCGTCCTGCATAGAAAATAGCTGGCAGCGCATCATTACCCAACGCGAGTGCTGCGATCCATTCCTGAGGTTCATCTGTTGGCATCAGTGATTGATCAGCAACAAACTGCAGAGAATCGTCCAGTGCCGCGGGGGTAGAAGTGGGACTCTCTAGACAAATAAAGCGCGTAATCGGGTCTCCCACACGCTCAATGGGTACACGCACCGAGGCCAAATCCTGGCGATACTGTGGCTCGCTGAGGAGTACATTGCGCAGAAACGCCAACTGCGTTGCCGCATCACCTGTCTCGGATACCGCCTCGCGCAGAGCCTGAATCTGTTCATTTACGTCCGGACCCCATTGATGGCTGGCCAACTCGTCCAGCAGTTCTACATCTAGTGTTCCCAGGGTCACAGACTGTTCCAGACGCTTGAGTAAGACCGAAGTGTTTCCAGGAACGGAGTTGTCGAGTCGTTCCATCAAAACCGCGATCTCATCCGAACTGTCGGGTAGCAGATGGACCAGATCAAAAAGTGCACGAGCATTCAGGGGATCACTTCCGACCGCTTTCTGGAGATAATGCACCTGTGCTGTTTCATCACCGCGCATTCGTGCATAAGCTGCTGCCAGAAGCAAGACCCCACTGTTTGTTGAATCCAGACTCAAGGCCTGGCTTAAGTGCTCCTGTGCCACTTCCAGTTCATTGCGACGCATTGCCATAAGGGCCAAGTTTGCCCACGCGGCAGGTTCCATAGGAGCAAGCTCCGTGACTAATGTTAACTTCGCATTGGCACGCAAGTCTTCGCCCACTTCCATAGCGGATACCCCCGCATAAAAGGCGCTTACAGTACTATTGTAGGCCTCAGATCCTGGTTGCGGATTACGAGGCCCCCCACATCCGAGTGCAACAACGAACAAAAAGATTAAGACAATCTGACTACGGACACGCAACATTATTGTTATTTTTCTATAACCTAGAGCAAAATTTTACGCAAACATGGCTTGTTTCAATCATTGGGGAAACTTGATCTTTCCAACTGACAGGAATTGGGCA
>JAPPGC010000057.1 GCA_028875125.1 Bacteroidota bacterium
AAGTTGTGAAAATGATGGGACTCTTAAGCCCTATCAGTCACAAAAACAATCAAAAATTTCCTCAATGATTGAAACAAGCCCCTGGCGTTGGGTGTGCATAAGGATGCAAACAATTTAAGAAGAACAAATTGACGGGATTTTGGGACAGCTTCACGGATCAGAGACTGTACTGGACGTGCCAATATATACCGATGGAATGGTATTGGGGGATATTCCGGGTTCAGCATTTCTTATGGACAAACCTGAAGGTTGGACATCTTACGATGTAATACGGCGCCTCAAACGATACTTTCCGAAGTCTGTGAAAATTGGACATGCAGGCACACTTGATCCATTGGCAACCGGACTGTTGATACTGTTATTTGGCAAAGCGACCAAGGCACAGCAAACTTTTTTGGCCCTTCCAAAGGTTTATCGTGGTACAATGCGCCTTGGAGAGACTACTCCTTCAATGGACGTGGAAACCGAGGTTACTGAGCGCAAAGATACTAGTGCGGTCACCCCTCAGCAAATAGCTTCGGTCTGCGCTGCCTATACTGGAACGATGAAACAGATTCCACCCATGTATTCTGCTGTCAAGGTTGGCGGAGAACGGCTTTACAAGAAAGCTAGACGGGGAGAATCGGTTCAGCGTAAACCAAATATGGTTACAGTATCTGCTTTTGACGTGATTGATGTAGATGGACCCAATGTGCAATTCCGTGTACGATGTGGCAAAGGTACTTATATCCGGGTACTAGCACACGATGTCGGACAAAGTTTGGGAGTAGGGGCGCATCTCACGAGGTTGCGACGCACCGCTATCGGAGCGTATCGTGTACAAGAGGCGTGGGACATGCAGCAGCTGATTTCGGTATTGGAGAATCAATGATATTTGAACGAGGTCTGGATGGGTTAACCTGTCGCCCCGAAAGCGTTCTGACGGTAGGTACGTTTGACGGCGTGCACCTTGGCCACCGAGCAATCCTCTCGGATATTGTTCAGCGGGCCAAAAACTCAAACGGATTGAGTACTCTGGTTACATTTGATCCACATCCGCGCGAAGTTCTGCTACACCGACTGCTCCCAAGGTTGACCACTGTGGAAGAACGCGCTGATGTGTTGGCGGGCCTGGGACTCGGACGGATGATTGTCTTGCCGTTTACTGAGAGATTTTCGGAAATGAGTGCAGAGGATTTTGTGACGGAGTTGCTAGTTAAACGAATAGGTTTACAGTCCATTGTTGTAGGGCACGACCATAGATTCGGGAAGGGCCGCAAAGGTGATATTGAGTTGCTCGTCTCAATGGGAGAACAATATGGATTTGATGTGAATGTAATCGGACCCCAGACAGTGGACGGTGTAGTTGTATCCTCCAGAAAAGTGCGTCATGTCTTGAGGGATGAAGGAGATGTTTCACTCGCTGCACAACTTCTGGGTCGTCCTTATTGTCTAACGGGAACAGTTATTCGCGGAGATTCCCGTGGTCGGGAGCTCGGCTATGCAACAGCGAACCTTGCCCTGCTGAATCCACAGAAAATCGTTCCAGCCCACGGGATCTATGCCGTTAGCATTCTGATGTCTGATGCCCGTAAAGGAGGCATGATGAGTATTGGCACACGTCCCGCAGTCAAGGATAGTACTGGAGTACACCATGAAGTGCATCTATTTGACTTCAATGACAAAATCTATGGCGAGAATTTGACCGTACACTTTTTGCAGCGCATACGTGAGGAACGCTATTTCCCATCAATGGCGATGTTACAGGCAGCAATGCGGGAGGATGAAATTGTATGCAGAAAGGTTTTGGAACAGACACATTGGCATACCGTACCACTGGGCTGATTTGCTTCGGCTGACCAAAAAATTAATCACGGCTTGGTCTTGCGTGATGGTCACTTTGCGGGAGCGATATCGAACCCGAGACCAACTTGTCACTGTGAACTAAATGATAACAAAGGAGCAAACACAACATTTGGCCGAGAAATTCGGCGAAAATTCCCAAGATACAGGTAGAGCCGAGGTACAGATTGCAATCTATTCTCACCGGATTAACCACCTGACACAACATTTGAGGAACCACAAAAAAGATCACGCAACTCGACGCGGCCTGTTAAAACTGGTCGGGAAGCGTCGCAGGATGCTCAATTGTCTGATAGAAAAAGACATTGAACGCTATCGGAGTATCACCAAAGCGTTGGGCCTGCGTAAGTAAGGCAGTGAAGTCCCCGAACCAAATACATGAATCGTTCGGGCACGCTTTTTATAACGAAATTAAATGATCCCTAAAGCAATAACGGCGCAGGTAGAGTGCGCACCCGGAAAAGTAATATCAATCGAGACCGGGCGATTGGCTAAACAAGCAGGTGGTGCCGTAGTGGTACGTATGGGCGATACCATGGTAATGGCAACCACAGTTGTATCTGATTCCGTACGCCCTGGTCAAGGCTTTTTTCCACTCATGGTGGATTACCGTGAAAAGTTCTCCTCTGGTGGAAAAATTCCTGGTGGATTCATCAAGCGCGAAGGGCGGCTTAACGATAAGGAGATCCTTACCTCCAGACTTGTTGATCGAGCAATTCGACCACTATTTCCTGATGGCTATCTCAACGAGGTGCAGGTCATCGGTTCGGTGATATCTGCAGATGACGAACATGATGGCGATATGCTGTTTGGTCTCGGGGCTTCTGCAGCACTATTGCTGTCTGGCGCCCCTTTCGATGGTCCAATAGCAGAGGTTCGTATTGGACGTGTTGAAGGAGGCTTTATCGTTAATCCTACCCTGGAAGAGTTGGAATCCAGTGACTTTAATCTTGTAGTAGCAGGCAAGCTGGACTCCATCGTCATGGTAGAGGGTGAGATGAATGAAGTCTCAGAAGAAGATATGGTTGAGGCTCTGGGCGTTGCACATGAAGCAATTATCAAGGTTTGCCAGGTACAGCTGGACCTGCGTTCCGCATTTGAAGAGGAGCACGGGACAGTTGAGCCGCAGTCTTATGAGACAAATACCCCCGATCCGGCTATCATAGACCGTGCACGGGAGGCCATACAGGAAAAACTTGAGGCTCACGTTTGGGCCCCGTACGAGAAAAAAAGCTTTTACGGTGGACTTAATTCCCTGGAGGAGGAAGCTGTGGAAGCTGTTGTTTCCGGGAGTGAAGACCCGAAGGAGCTTGCACCTGAGGCCCTTGCTGCTGCAAGGATTGTGTCTCGTGAAGTTATGCGTGAAATGGTCCTGGCAGAGCACGCACGGATCGACGGTCGTGATCCACAGTCCGTACGCCCAATCTGGTGCGAGGTCGGCTATCTGCCGCGTGTACATGGGTCGTCAATCTTCACGAGAGGCGAAACTCAGGTGATGGCATCAGTCACCCTGGGGACCACACGCGACCAACAGGCCGTTGATCAGGTCTTTGATCAGGAGGATAAGCATTTCTTTCTCCATTACGAATTTCCGCCGTTTTCGACCGGAGAAGTCAAATTCCTCCGCGGTGCAAGCAGACGTGAAGTAGGGCATGGCTATCTGGCTGAGCGTGCGTTACGTCAGATGATTCCAGATGTAGAAGAATTCCCATATACGATTCGAGTTAATGCTGACGTCTTGGAATCAAATGGGTCTTCCTCCATGGCAAGTGTATGTTCCGGCAGTCTTGCACTCATGGACGCAGGAGTGCCAGTTCGCAAGGCGGTCGCAGGTGTCGCAATGGGTATGATAGCCGACGAAACCCGTCATGTCGTACTTACTGACATTCTTGGTACTGAGGATCATCTGGGAGATATGGATTTCAAGGTGACCGGTACGCGTGATGGTATTACTGCGTGTCAGATGGATATCAAGATCGGAGGGCTCTCTAGCGATCTCATGCTACAGGCCCTTGAACAGGCCCGCGAAGCCAGATTGCATATTCTCGACCTGATGGATGCAACACTGGCAAATACTCGCGAAAGTATGTCGCCCCATGCCCCCAAACTCACACAAATCACGATCGACACCGACTCAATTGGTGCGGTTATTGGACCTGGGGGGAAAATCGTTCGGAGTATTCAGGCAGACACAGGGGTGGTAATCGAAATCGAGGAAAAGGATAATCTCGGCTATGTGACCATCGCAGGGAAGAATGAAAGTTCGGTAAATGAGGCCGTAGCAATTATCCGCTCACTGGTTGTTTCGCCTGAGATTGGAGAGGAATATGAGGGCATCGTACGCAGTGTACTTGATGTCGGTGCCGTTGTGGAAATACTTCCAGGTAAGGATGGATTGGTGCACAAGAGTCAGCTTTCTTGGGAGTGGGTCGAACATCCGCGTGATGTAGTCCAGATTGGGGACAAAATGAAGGTGCGTCTCATGCAGATTAATGACCGCGGACGTCTGCAGCTCAGCCACAAGGTCACATTACCGCGTCCGAAAAATGTTGAGTTTCGGGATAATTCGCGTCAACAGAGTTCCCCAAGGGGGAACCGTCGCCCCAGAGGTCCCAAGCCTCGAGGGCGCCGTCGCCACTAGATCTGGACGTTAAGTAGAGTGATCACGAAGACGACGCTAGAGAATGGAGTCCGCGTCCTTAGCGAGGCGGTCTCCTCCGTGCGCTCGATAGCAATCGGAGTCTGGATTGATTCCGGCAGCCGTAACGACCCGGAGCATCAGGCCGGCATCAGTCATTTTGTCGAACACACCGTCTTCAAGGGGACTGCCAAGCGCAGAATGCATCAAATTGCCAGTCGGATGGAGTCGGTTGGTGGCTATATGAATGCATTCACGTCCAAAGAACATACGTGCTACTTCGCCCGGGCGCTGGACAGTTATTTGGCTCGGGGTGTGGATTCAACATGTGATCTGGTGGTCTCTCCAGTGTTCCCCGAGCGAGAGATTGAAAAAGAAAAAGGAGTCGTGCTTGAAGAAATAAAGATGTATGAGGATACTCCCGATGAGTACATAGCTGACCGTTTTGAATCGGTAATTTATCCTGCCCAATCCATCGGGCGGCCGATTATTGGTTACCCCAGAACGATTTCCCGATTGCGACGCGAAGATCTGTGTGAATATGTGGACAAAGAATACACACCGGATCAAATCGTCGTAGCCGCAGCAGGAAATCTGAGCCATAAATCACTGCTCAAGAGTGTAGAAACGGCTTTTCAGGGCCTGCGGCCCACGGGATTAAAGGGCCCGGAAAAGCCCGATATTTCACCGTATAAGCCCACAGAACTATCCGTGACACGCCCCATACAGCAGGGACATTTGATACTGGGACGGCGTGGAATCACGATTCACTCCAAACAAAGGGCCGTATTGGAAATAATAAATACTATCCTTGGCGGGGGCAGCTCGAGTCGGCTGAACCAGCGTATCAGAGAGCGTTATGGGTTCTGTTATAGCGTCTATTCGTTTCTCAATATGTACTCTGACTGTGGTGACTTCGGCGTCTATGTGGGCTTGGACGCAACCAGAATTGAGCGGAGCATCAGGCTAATTTTTCGCGAGTTTGACCGTTTGGCTCAGACACCTGTGAGTAACCAGGCACTGAATAGGGCAAAAGGACAGGCCCGTGGTGGAATTGCACTTGGATTAGAGAGCATGTCTAATCGTATGGCACGTCTGGGGAAACAGGAACTCTATTTTGGAAAGATTACTTCTATGGATGAAATCATCGCAGAACTGGAGGCAGTCACTACGGACGAGATTCAATCATTTGCGGCTGAGTTTCTTCGTCCTGAAAAATTCTCTAGGGTAATGCTCGTCCCCTCTGCGTAAATTGGCCGAAACTAAACAAGTTAAACCACTGCACTAACCATGCGCTACCTGATCCTTCTGATTGCACTTTTTTGTCTGCCCGCTTGCGGTGGCGAACGGCCAGTCCAAAGCGATCAACCAAATATTTTGTGGATTGTCGGGGAGAATTTTGCACTTGATCTTGGGATTTATGGCGCGGAAAATGTTCATACTCCCAACTTGGATTCGCTTGCACGCGCGGGACTGCTTTTTACAAATGTCTTCGCCACTTCTCCCGTTTGCGCACCTAGCCGGTCAGCATTCATGACGGGAATGTATCAGACTTCCACCGATACCCATAATATGCGTTCGCATCGGGATGATGATTATCGTCTGCCAGATGGAGTTCGTCCATTAACCCATAGACTAGAGGATGCCGGCTACCACACTGCCAACATAACGCATATTGGTGATCGGGTAGTGGGAACCGGGAAACTTGACCTTAATTTTGTCAATGAAGGACCGATCTATCAGGGTAGCGACTGGGCATCGTTGAAGGATAATCAGCCGTTCTTTGCGCAGATCAATACTCCTGAGGCTGAATATGACATCTATGACCGCAAATCGGCTGAAAAGGAACGCGTACTGTGGGTTGGAGAAGATTGGCATCCGCAAATTGCCACTCCCGAAAATGTGACCCCTCCTCCGTATTATCCGGATCATCAGATAACACGCGAAGAGTGGGCGCGATATCTGAATTCGGTGAGTGGTATGGATGTTCGCGTTGGCTGGATTCTGGAGCAGTTGCGCCTTGATGGCCTAGCCGAAAACACCATCGTTGTATTCTTCTCTGACAACGGAAGACTGGAAGCTCGTGGTATTCACTGGGCTTGGGACATGGGCCTGCATGTACCCATGATTATACACTATCCCGATGGCGTCCAGGCACCTCCGCAATATGAACCTGGCGGCGTTAATGATGACGTTATCAGCCTGCTGGACCTCACGGCGACAACACTGCAAATGGCCGGCATTGATCCGATTCCGGATATGCAGAGCCGGGTATTTCTGGGGGCGGAAGCCGATTTACCCCGCACGTATGCATTCAGCGCGAGAGATCGAATTGACGAAACCGTAATTCGCATTCGTTCTGTACGCGGCCAACGGTTTCATTATTTAAGAAATTTTGACGCAAAAGATGGGTTTCTGACATTGAATCGCTATAAAGAAAAGTGCTTCCTGGTGAAACCTCTGATGCGTAGTATGCATGAGCGGGGCGAGCTTACCGGTACAGCCGCGATGCTGATGTTCCCACTCCCTGATGAGGAACTCTATGATACAGAGGCAGATCCTCATGAAATCAATAATCTGGCAGGTGACCCTGCTTACGAGGCGCAGTTGACAGAAATGCGGCAGGCTTTGGAGGCCTGGATCGTCGAAACCAATGATCTGGGGCGATTCATGGAGCCAGACTCTGTGGTTGCTCCGTTTATTGAGGAAATGGATGCATGGTTCGGTACGCCAAGTTGGGCCGAGTCCAAATAACTTTTATCCGTTGGTTAGCCAAGTGGTCATAATTACAGCGTTGTGGGTACTATCGCCTCTGAAACAGAAAGACGGGATCTCATCAATTGCATGCTAATTTTAAAGATTGCATCTGTCAGTTCGAAAAAGCAGCCACGGGCACAATGGCCTAGATAGTTTTATGGGGCAGGAAACCAGTTCAGCAGAAACTATGCCAGCTTTCGCATGAAGGTGCTTGTTACAGGCGGTGCGGGATTTATTGGCTCGCATGTAGTTGATGCCTTGATCCTTGAAGGACACACTGTCGAAGTGCTGGATGATCTCTCGAGCGGCTTTCGGAAGAATGTGCCGCGCTCCGTAAAGCTACATACATTAGATGTTCGATCGAAAGAGGCAGCTTCTCTCATCAGAGATGGTCAGTACACTACTCTGATTCATCATGCCGCGCAAATGGACGTGCGCCGCAGTGTTGCTGATCCCGCATTTGACGTTGAGGTCAATGTATTGGGCCTTATCAACCTTATGGAGGCAGCCAAGGACAGTGGACTCGAAAAAGTTGTGTTTGCTTCCACCGGTGGAGCTATCTACGGTGAACCTGAAGCCGGCCCCCAAAAAGAAACACATACGCTGCAGCCGGTCTCTCCTTATGGTATCAGCAAGCTGACTTGCGAAAAGCTATTGCATTTCTATTTTTGCGAATATGGAATATCGTATGTCGCACTTAGATACGGTAATGTTTATGGTCCTCGTCAGAATGCACATGGTGAGGCAGGCGTGATTGCTATTTTTACTCAGAAGTTATTGGCTGGGCACCGGGTTACCATCCACGGCGATGGGCTCCAGACACGTGACTATGTCTATGTTGGTGATGTGGCCCGTGCGAATCTCGCTGCGCTCAATTTTACAGGTGCACCTTCGGCATTTAATGTTGGGACCGGCATCGAAACTGATGTCGTAACCCTCCATCAAAAGCTAAGGCAAGCCATGGGGTTCGAACAGCCTGCAATACATGGTCCTGGAAAACCTGGGGAGCAGCGCCGAAGCGTATTGGACTGCACCAAGGCTATGCATGAGCTGGCTTGGAAACCGGAAGTGAATCTTGACGATGGTCTTGGGAAAACCGTTGACTGGTTTGCTTCCTCGAAAATGCCAGACTGATGTACAGGGTACAACTACAGGATTTTGAGGGCCCGCTGGATCTTCTTCTGCTCCTGATTAACAGGAATGAAATTGACATATTTGATATCCCTATTGCTCAGATTACGAACGAGTATCTATCCTATGTGGAGCTCATAGAAACTATTGATCTAGATGGTGTAGCAGAGTTCATTTACTTTGCCGCGCTGCTCATCAGCATTAAGGCTCGCATGCTTCTACCGAGCCCAGAGATGGATGAAGAGGGAGAACCGATTGATCCACGCCAAGAGATTGTCGACCGACTGTTGGAGTATGTGCAGTACAAAGATGCAGCGGAGACGCTCGATGAACAGTTCAAGCAGCGCTCATTATTATTTACCAGAGGAGAGGCATCTTCGCCTATCCAGTCAATGGTGCCTGAGCAAGAGATCCTGATTAAGAGGACAGTATTTGACCTAATTGATACGCTCAGGGATGTACTCGAAAAGGCGCCAGAGGAACCCTCTATCACGATTGCACCACAAAAACACTCAATTACGGAACAGTGCGAGTACATACGCGATGCTGTGTTTACACAGGGGCAAGTCAGTTTCGGTAGCATGGTCATGGGAAAGACGAGATATTTTATAGTTGTAACCTTTTTGGCTGTACTGGAAATGGCATATTCGGGAGAGGTCTTTGTGTCGAGTGCCCCTGCCGGAGATGATTTTGTGATTGCACGTGCAGAAGGTCAATCCTTTGTAGAATGAATCGGAATACATTCGACAGCCCTGTTACCCTGCAAATGGTTCTGGAGGCCTTGGCGTTTGCCACGGATGCGCCTGTTAGTGTAAAGGAGGTTTGTCGCGTATATGCTGAGGTAGTTGGGGAAACGAGTCTCCCGAGCGAGGCTGCCGTTGAAGAAGCACTCGAGGAACTGAATGATTCATACGAAATAGGGGGGCACACAATGCGAATCCAGTATTGGGCTGGCGGGTTGCGCATGACAACCACGGAATCAGTTGCCCCATTCCTTGAGGCTTTTTTTCGGCGTGAGCGAAGGCGTCACCTGACTAAACCACTAATGGAAACGCTGGCGATTGTCGCCTACAAGCAACCGGCAACAAAGGCCGAAATTGATGCTGTACGAGGCGTGGATTCAGGATATGCACTTCGAAAACTACTTGAACTCAACCTCCTGGCAATCTTTGGGCGTGCAGAAATAATTGGACGCCCGATGCTGTATGCGACGACCGAGCGCTTTCTTGAGGAATTCGGTCTGAAGAATTTGGATGAACTGCCGAACTTGCGTCAGGCAGAAGAGTTACTAGGAGATGCTGCATTCAACGAAGAACGAACGCGTCTTTTCATGGCCAGGGGCCTCGAAATGGGCGATGGCGATCCTTCCAGCACTTCATCCGAATCGAAGTCTAAAACTTAGGCACAGCATGCAGCTGTGCCTTTTTGCTATAGAACCAATGGCATGCTCCCGAGCGACCAAGCCTCCAACGGAGAGACTGGAGTCTGGACGACTTAATCGCTACATCGCGCGTGCGGGGGTTTGTTCGCGAAGGAAAGCAGATCATCTGATTGAAAACGGCCAGGTCAAGGTGAATGGACAAAAAGTCTATGAATTCTGGCACCAGGTTGATAAGGGAGATGAGGTTCGCGTGAATGGAAAAATTATCTCTCCCCGAGGATTCCTGTATGTGCTGCTAAACAAGCCAAAGGACACGATCACCACCACGAAAGATGAGCGGGGGCGCAAAACAGTACTGGACCTGGTAAAAATTGATGGAGGGACTGAAGGATTATTCCCCGTAGGGAGGCTTGATCGCAATACTACTGGTGTATTGTTCTTAACAACCGACGGTGATCTTGGTCATCGACTGATGCATCCCAGTTTTCAGATTCCCAAACACTACACTGCACGCACGAAAGACCCGGTTCGACCAGATCAACTTGATCAGCTCCGACGTGGAGTCATTCTGGAAGATGGACCAGCCGCTTTCGACCGGGTTGCGTATGCGCAGCCAAATAATCCCTTTGAAATAGGCATTGAGTTGCACGAGGGGCGAAATCGTCAGATCCGGCGAATGTTCGCCGCACTCGATCACAAGGTTGTTGCTTTGGAACGCATATCCTATGCTGGATTAACCACCCGTCGGTTGCGGCGGGGAAGGTGGCGCCAGCTTAATAAAAAAGAGATTCGCAAACTACATCGCCTGATTGGACGTCAATAATCGGCCACAAAACAATCCCCAGATGAAAAACTCACTTGGATTGAAACGCATTCTTGAAGAGAAAGTCAAGCGTGAGGGGCTAACGTACGATGACGTATTGCTTGTTCCGGGACGGTCCAGTGTTATGCCCCGCGACGTCAGCATAGAAACACGATTGACCCGGAAAATAAAGCTGAACATCCCGTTGCTTTCGGCTGCTATGGATACGGTAACGGAAGCGCGGCTTGCAATCGCAATGGCGCGCGAGGGAGGGGTTGGAGTCTTGCACAAGAACATGTCCGTGGAAGACCAGTCTGCACAGGCGCGGAGAGTCAAACGTTCCGAGAGTGGAATGATTCTTGACCCAATCACGCTCGAAGTAAGCTGCACAGTAGGCGATGCCCGCGCACTCATGGCACGCTATTCGATTGGAGGCATTCCCGTTGTGGATAAAGCACAGCGTTTGGTCGGGATAATCACAAATCGGGATCTGAGATTCCAGGAGAATAACCAGAGGCCGGTCAAGGATGTTATGACATCTACACCACTTCACACTGCACCAGTTGGTACAACGCTTGAACAAGCCGAGAAAATCCTCCAGGAGTATAAAATTGAGAAATTGCCCGTGGTAGATGAGGGTGGTTATCTCAAAGGCCTGATCACATTCAAGGATATAGAAAAGAAACGACGCCATCCGTTTGCCTGCAAGGATTCCCATGGGCGTCTGCGTGTAGGAGCTGCGGTGGGGGTTTCGGGGGATTTGCATGAGCGTGTAAGTGCACTTGCGGAATCAGAGGTGGACTTTATTGTTGTAGATACGGCCCATGGACATTCCGAAGGTGTGCTTAAAGCGGTAGAGACCTTAAAATCGAATCACGGCGAGTTGCAGATTCTGGCAGGGAATGTCGCAACGAAAGGGGGTACGGAGGACTTGATTGCTGCAGGAGCAGACGGTATTAAGACAGGTATTGGTCCAGGCTCAATCTGCACAACCAGAGTGGTAGCGGGTGTAGGCGTACCTCAGTTTACAGCAGTGTTGGAATGTGCAGCAGCCGCGAAGCCACATCGTATTCCGATAGTGGCAGATGGAGGCATAAAGCAGACAGGGGACATCCCGAAGGCGCTTGCGGCAGGCGCGCATAGCGTTATGATTGGGAGCCTTTTTGCTGCTGTGGATGAAAGCCCCGGCGAGACTATCATCTATGAGGGGCGTAAGTTCAAGTCTTACCGAGGTATGGGCTCTCTGGGAGCAATGAAAGAGGGGAGTAAGGACCGGTATTTTCAGGATGCAGAGGACGATATCAAGAAACTGGTCCCGGAAGGCATCGAAGGCAGAGTCCCCTACAGTGGCCACCTGAGCGAGGTGATCTTCCAGATGATGGGGGGACTAAGAGCTGCCATGGGGTACTGCGGGTGCAAGGATCTGGAGGATTTCAGGGAAAGGGCAGGGTTCGTGAGAATTACATCCAGTGGGATTCGTGAAAGTCATCCGCACAGCGTGCATATCACCAAGGAGGCCCCAAACTACAGCTATCGCCGATAGCCAGCCGCCTAGCTTCCAGTAATCCAAGTTCGTACAGAGTTAGCAGGCTTCTCCTGCAGTAACTCATAGATTGATCGTACGACGTTCACGTGCGGCTTGATCGGCAGCGAGCACGATTTGCAGGCTGCTAACTGCATCCTGCATGTGATCGGTTAAGTCCATATCCTCTTGAATGGCTTGGAGCAGGAACTCCTGTTCAAGCGCACACAATTCATCGTGCGACGGCTCATCAGAGGTGTCAATTACTCTTTCAGGTTGATCAAAATGCCCCGCCGCATCACGGCTACTAGAGTGTACTTTTAGTCCACCAGTCTGCGTGTGCCCTTCTATATCATCCGTTTGATCTTTCGCTTCATCAACGATACTCACGGAACCCAATGGTCCAACCACATCTTTTACAAACGAAGCGGTTTCACTCATCATGGGTCCCCAACCGGCTTCATACCAGCCCACCGACCCATCATCAAAGGTTACCTGCAGGTGACCATAATTGTACATGTCCTCTGCTATTTCATTAGAGAGCCGGGCTCCAATTGCACTGACAGTCACTGGACGGGCGCGTGTCATCTGACACATCACGTCTACATAGTGTACACCACAATCAACGATTGGAGACATTGAGTCCATGAGTGCTCGATGGGTACGCCATTGTTCTCCACTACTTTGCTGATTCAGGTTCATGCGCATCACGAGTGGTTTTCCCAGTTCGTGTGCCAGGGAGGTGAATTTTTTCCAGGCCGGGTGTACACGCAGGATATAACCTATGACCAGCTTCCGGTCCGCTTTTTGAGCTAGATCAACCAGTGTCTGTGCCTCCTCTGCGGTTGTAGCCAAAGGCTTTTCCACAAACACGTGACAATTCGCTTCCAAGCTGATACGGACGTACTCAGCGTGTGTGTCTGGATACGTATTAACAGAAACGACATCTGGTGCTGTAACATGCAGAGCACGTTCAAATGAGGAAAATGTGGGAAGCCCGCCCAATTCAGCACTAAGCCGATCACGGGAACCGGGTGTACGACTTACCAATCCAACGATTTCAAAGGCATCCATCGCATGGTAGGCCCGTGCATGTGATGTGCCCATGTGGCCGCACCCGGCCACGAGTACTTTCAGTTTTTGTGTTGCCACCAGTCTTAGGGTTTTGTTCGTGGACACTGTAACGGATTGCTGCAATCGTAGGTTCTACAACAATAGAACCTCCCCATAAATAATCAACAAAACTAGTGGGATGTGTATCTAAACGTAATTGCGACTTACAATTGGGATAAACTATGAAGGATCCATACTGCTACAGGCTTGTGTCCTTCTCGAAAACTCAGCATATGTGAACTCGCAGTATCCCGTAGGCATCTGAAGTTTCGAAAGAATTGTCTCATGAACATTTTGCCAATGGAAACCTGTTCGCACAAGATGTGTAGTTCACGGGCACAAATGAATTTTTCATTCTAGTATCTCTCACGAGAATCCTATGGCGGGCAAACAGAAACCCACTACAGTTGAAGAGTACATTATGGCCGCCCCGAACGAGGCACTACCGCATCTACACAAGCTTCGTGCAATCCTTCGGAATGTTGCACCTGAGGCCCAGGAAGTAATCAAATGGGGAACGCCCTTCTTCGTGGAACCCCGATTCCTGTTTGCCTATTCTGCACACAAGGCCCATCTCAACTTTGCGCCGCACAGGGCTTCGTTGACACCTTTTCACGAAGAATTGAAAAATTACAGGACAACTAAATACTCCCTGCTGATTCCCTATAAAGAGCCTCTCATGGAGGATCTGATCCGAAGAATGGCCATTTACTGCGTCGAGTATGTGAGCCGACGGGAAGACAAGAGTTTTTGGTAATGCAGATGCAAACCTATATCCCAGAGATTTAGGTTTTGCGAGGATGTGCTTTAATGCCTAGATTACGCCGATCACTTCCTCGGTGTTTTCTATATAACCCCTTTCCTACACTGCTGACTTTGAATCTAGATAAACCTGTTTCGCTCTATTGAACTCACAGTCCCTTTTTAGAGTTAATCGTAGACTGGATCTACCCTGGCCTCAATATCCGGTTTTCTGGCTTATTCTTAGCGATGGTCAAGTAAGGGCGAGCATGAAAGCATGTTGGTGAGTGTGCAATGATTTATGAACTCGAGCTTCTCCCGGAGGCTGAAAGGCTGGATTCCAGAACGGCATCTGTATCACAGGCGCCTGGGGATTTCTCGCTCACGTACGCACCCGCCAAAAGCCGGGCACACGTCTTGTCTGACAGCTTTGGGAGGGTGCACAAGTATCTGAGGATTTCATTGGTTGAGCATTGCAATTTGCGATGCAGCTACTGCATGCCGGAAGGAGAACTCGATTGGACGCCGACGGATCAATTGCTGACTGACAAAGAAATCATCCGTCTGGCGCGACTCTTCGTTGGACAGGGAGTAACCAAGATTCGTCTGACTGGCGGAGAGCCACTACTGAGGCCGGGAATTGAGAAAATTGTTGAATCGCTTTCTTCTTTACCGAGTCTTAAAACTCTTGCTATAACTACGAACGGCCTGCTGATAAAGCGTAAGCTCCCCAGGCTACAAGCGGCAGGGCTCGACCTGATTAATCTGAGTCTGGATACACTGCGACCTGACCGGTTTGAGGAGATCACTCGACGAGATGGGCTGGGACTCGTATTGGAAGCAATTGACGTGATGCTCAAGTCCGGATATGACCCCGTAAAAATCAACTGTGTTGTGATGCGGGATGTGAATGAAGGTGAATTGGTGGACTTTGTTGGCCTCACGCGTGATCAGTCAATTGAAGTCCGTTTCATAGAGTTTATGCCCTTCGACGACAACCAGTGGAGTGGAGAGAAGCTGGTCCCTTATGAGGAAATGCTCCGAATCATCCGACAAGTGTATCCGCTTGAACCAATTGCATGCGGCCCTGAGTCAACTGCAAAGCTGTATGGCGTGCCCGGCTTTTGTGGCCGGGTAGGTTTTATTACGTCTATGACCGAAGACTTTTGCGAAGGTTGCGATCGCCTTCGAATCACTGCTGACGGTAATTTGAAAGTTTGTCTGTTTGGACGGGCCGAAGTCAGCCTGCGAAATGCAATGCGGAATGGTGCTAGCGACCAAAAACTGCTCGAGTTGATAAGTAATGCGGTAGGCGGTAAACATGCCCGACATGCAGGCATGCATGCAATCGCAGCGTCCAAGAACCGTCCAATGATCACGATAGGTGGGTAGCCATGTTCGGCCTGATAGTTTTGACATTTGTGTTGCAGTCTGCGTCGTTAGACTTTACGGCCATGTCCTTCAATGTTCGCTATGACAATCCCGATGATGGTCCCAGTGCATGGCCTCATCGGGCGGAATGGGTGGCAAACGAGATGGCCAAGGTTGACCTTGTCGGTGTGCAGGAAGCACTTGTCCACCAGGTGGATCAACTGGCAACCCTGCTCTCCGGTTATGAATGGGTTGGAGTAGGAAGAAACGACGGTAAGGAAGCAGGTGAATATGCCCCCATCTTCTATAAGACTGAGGTTTTCGAGTTGCTGGATTCAGTCACCTTCTGGCTCTCAGAAACTCCCGATGTACCGGGTAGCCGGGGCTGGGATGCGGCACTCCCCAGGATAGCAACTGCAGCTTATCTGAGTGTTCGAGAAACAGGCAATCGTTTTTGGGTGATCAATACGCACTTTGATCACCGCGGCAACGAGGCGCGGTTGGAGAGCGCGAAGCTTCTAACCAGTCGCGCGCGGATATTCACCGAAGATGCGCCAGTATTGATGCTTGGAGACTTCAATACAACCCCAGAAACTGAAGTTTATGCAACACTGACAGCGGATCCGATACAGGATGCGCGAACAGTCAGTAACAGTCCGCCCGAAGGGCCCGTAGGTACATTCAGCGGGTTTCTTGAAAGAGAAACTCTACCTCAAAGGCGAATTGATTATGTATTTGTATCGTCCGGCTGGGTTGTACAGAGCTATGAAGCCGTCGTAGCAGTGAGTGAGGGCAGATATGTATCAGATCACTTGCCTGTAAAAGTCAGCATTCGATTGAATCGATAAGCGATCATCCTGTGCTCTGCATTGCTGCGGCAACCCCATTGACGCTCAGAAGCAAGGCACGCGCCAACCGCTTTTCGTCCGCTTCCAGCTTATTACGGCTTCGTCTCATAAGCTCAATCTGTAAGAGATTCAATATATCAGAGTAGGGGTTGCGAAGCTCTACGGATTTTCTGAAAACGGGTACATGTCCATAGAGTCGCTCAGATCCAGTAATCTCCAGGATTGCTGCTTCACCCTTCTTGAAGTCCTCCACAATCTGATCATGGATACGTTTTCCAACTTTCGGGTCAGCGGCTAATGCAACATATTCTGATGCGATATCCAGCCTGGCGCGTGCCATTTCGAGTTGAGCACTGTCCAGCACTGCCTGAAAGAAGGGCCATTCATTATACATTCGCTTCAGGATAGGCGCGTGATCTTGAACAAGTGCTGTAAGCCCGTCCCCAGCTCCATACCATCCCGGTACGATGTATCGTGTTTGTGTCCAGGCGAATCCCCACGGAATCGCCCGTAGATCGTCGAAGTCCACCGTATTCACCGAGCCGCGAGAGACGGGCCGGGAAGCAATGGGTAACCGACTGATCTGTTCGATCGGTGTACAGGAGACATACCATGCCCAGAAATCAGGATCGTCTATGAGTTCTCGATAGCTCTTCATTGAAGCTGCTGAGAGATGCTCCATGATTTCAGCATTCCCTGCTTCATCTGCTGCACGAAGCGGGGCAATCAGCACAGCCCTCACAATCTGTTCCAAGTGTCGGTGGGCTATTGCAGGAAGAGCATACCTGAAAGAAATAACCTCACCTTGTTCAGTGAACCGGATCCGACCATTATGTATGATCCGCGGCATCGCAATGATTGCCTGACCGGCGCGACCTCCACCACGACCGACCGTTCCTCCGCGTCCGTGAAACAGCCGCAGGTCAACCCCAAAATCCTTGCAGATGTTACCAATACTTTTCTGTGCTTTGTGCAGTGCCCAGTTCGCCATCCAGTAGCCGCCGTCCTTGTTACTGTCGGAATAGCCTAACATGATTTCCTGCATATTGTCTCGGTGTACAAGATGCTGGCGGTAGATTGGATGTTCAAACAGTTTGGTCAGTAGGACGCCCGCAAGGTCCAGGTCCTCAATAGTTTCAAAAAGCGGTACAACATCAATGGGAAAATACACGTCCTCCCCCTCTGTGTGCCAAAGGCCAACTTCTTTTGCCAGTAACAGGACTTCCAAAATGTGACTCACGGCGTGGGTCATGCTTACTACATAACTTCCCAGTACACGAGGAGACGATTTGATAACATCCCGGATTACGGTAAATGTGTTGAGTACCTCCTCTAGGTCGTCGTCAACCTGGATGCCTCGCGGCAGCAGAGGCCTGGGATTGCTAAGCTCTTCTGATAAAAGCTCCAGCTTAGCCTCTTCAGTCATAGCCGCGTAGTCTCCACAGACCCGGCTAACCTTGAACAGGGTGTCTACTGCATGAGTATGTATTCTGCTGTGCTGTCGGATATCCAGCGCAGCCATATGAAATCCGAAGACCTGCGCCTGTAAGAGAATCTTTCCAAGGCGTCCGTGTTCGACCAGATCTCCATATCCGTTTTCCTCAAGGGTATCTGCAAGGATTTTCAAGTCTGCAAGAAATCGGTCACTATCGTAAACAATATCATCCCCGTCTCTCGCTAACTCAATGCGTTGCATCATAAAGCTGAGCTTCCGGCGGAACGGTTCCCGGATGTAAAGACGATTTTCATGTGCAGCCAGCGTCACTTCTACCTCGTCTATCTGGATAGACTCGTGCAATGTATCAGAGACTGCCAAGTGCAATTCAGAAATACTGAGATCCCGTCGCAGCTCACGAACATCGTTCAGATAGCGGGATAGCACGGCTCTACGATGCATTGAAAAGGTTTTTCGCGTAATCGCAGATGTAACATTTGGGTTGCCATCCCTGTCACCTCCGATCCATGACCGAAACTGCAGGAAGATCGGCACCTCCACATGTTCACCGTAGTGGTGCTTTATCGCGTTGGTCACGTCGATATGAATACGTGGAATTGCTTCCCAGATTGCGTTCCGTAGATAATGCAGTCCGTTTGCCACCTCATCAATCACTGTCGGCTTGCTTGCGCGAACCTTGTCAGAAGCAACTAGGAGACCGACCTGGTTCTGTATTTTGTAGAGCAGAGCATTTCGTTCTTCGGGAGTCGGATTGCTGTGCCGAAGCTTGTCGATAAGTGATGCCAGATGTTCCTGCTTGTACAAGATTGTTCGGCGGCGCGCCTCCGTCGGGTGTGCGGTCAGCGTGGGTTGGATATCAAGCCGTGCTACCAGCTTAATGACCTCCTCCAAGGGGTAATTTGCTCTATGCAGCATCCCCACGGCCTCGTCAATCGAATCTGCCCGTCCCATTTCAGGGAGTAGTCGTGCACGCTCACGGTTGATCCGAATGATCTCCTGTTGCTCACTCTGATTAACCAAGTAAAAGAACGTTGTAAATGCGCGCAGCAGCCATTCAATATCCTGAAGCTTCAGCTCTTTGATTTGTGCTATTGCTTCACGACGAAGAACGATATCCTGCTCTGAGATAGCCTGCTTCGCCAAATGGCGCAACTTTTCAACCATGTCCAGCATCTCCGGGCTGGCCTGTGTTTGAATTACATGGCCTAGCATGCCGCCCAGGAGATTAATCTGCTCACTCAGGGGAACAGAAATGCCTGTTCCCTGTGCCTCAAATCGTAATTCCTGCCACGAACTCATTTTGTCTGAACTTTGAGATGCCGAATTTTAGAGGGGGGTATACTCCCCAAATCACACTTCGTGGCACGGTTAGAGACACCTGCCTTATTCCATAAATACTCCACCACACTGGGGTGGGCACAATTATGTATATTATGCGTCAAACTTGTTGTAGGCTTGGGAGAGACGCAGATTCTACCAACCTGCTCGCATCATCGTTCATACCTAATAGTATCATGACCAAAACCAAACTGATTGAAGAACTTGCCCGTGCAACGGGTCTATCCAAACAGGAGACCGAGGCCGTGTTGTCTGGATTTACAGAAACGGTAAAGGAAGCTTTGTCCAGAGGCGAACCGGTAGATATCCGGGGCTTTGGATCATTCCGCGTCCAAGAACGGGCTGCCCGTAATGCACGTAACCTCGCAACCGGGGAAATCATGCGTGTAGCGGCAAAGAAAGTCCCTGTTTTCAAGCCCTCACGGGAATTGAAAGACCGAGTAATGAGCCACAACCGTGAATGATGCAGACATGTGCGGAGTGTGGGGCGCGACTCATTAAAGATGAGGAACGGTGTGGCTTATGTGGATGGCCAGTGGAGGAAAAGACGCACGAAGAAGCTCAAAGTGTACTCAGAACGAGGCTCACAGAGGGCGCTTACTGTAATTCATGTGGCTGGAAAAACCCAGCCGATTCTAAATTCTGCTCCCAATGTGGAGAGAAGTTGCAGCGCGTAGTTGCTAAATCCCAAGAGCAGCTGGCGAACCCCAAAAAACGTCCAGCGAACGTTGAGCGTGGAGTTGGTCGGCAGGTCTTTGTACTCATGGGGCTGGGGGTGTTGTTCGTGATCATACTGTTTGTTGCAACTACAGTCAGTAAACGGATATCTTCCCCTGAACCCGTGCTTCCCACAGCAACTCCGGCGGGTGATGTCTCTCTGCGGATTCCACTGTCTGGTGAATTGGCGAATCAAATTGCTGAGTTGGATGCAGCGATTGCGAGTGATACAAGTGCCGTTGCTCTTCTCCTTATGCGTGAAAAAATGTATGTACTGGCAGAGGGAGGGCGACTTGATTTGGCGGCCGATGTTCAATCAGCCATAGCTGAACAGACCGGCCTCGTCGAAGATTGGAAAACGGCAGGGGATCTGTACTATGAGTGGATGACGAATGAGACACAGGCTACTGAGCGCAGCAATGCCGCCGTGGCGGCTGTTAACGCCTATCAAGCAACACTTGAGTTAGATCCCGACAACCTCGACGTACGTACAGACATGGCGACAGCATACCTGAATACCGGTAGCCCTATGTTGGGGGTCACCGAAATCAAAAAGGTACTTGAAGTGGACCCGGATCACTTAAATGCCAACTTTAACTATGGATTGATGCTGGCCCGCATCAATCGTACGGAAGAGGCAATTGCGCAGCTTGAACGAGTACGCGCCTTGGCACCTGATTCCATTTCGGTGCACAACCAGCGCGCATCCGCATTGATTGCCTCTATTCGCGAACAGATCAACTTGTGATGCGGCTGATCTTGGTCGCAGTATTCCTGGCCGTAGGATGTAGTTCAAGCTCTGATTCGCACAAGGCCTCAGTGACTGTCTTTGCAGCGGCTTCTCTCACAGATGCCCTCAATGAATTGGTCATGTCTTTTGAGTCACAGCACCCCGATATAACTGTCTATACCCACGTAGGGCCGACTTCGCTTCTTGCAAGGCAAATTCAACAGGGAGCTCCTGCTGATGTGTTTATGGCCGCGAGTCCAGACTGGATTAACTATCTGCGAGAACATTCACTGACTAGGGAGCCGGAGGTTACTTTTGCGGAGAATACTCTGGTAGTTGTTGGCCTGCATGCAGCAGATCCAATCGATAGCCTCTCAGACCTTATGAATGTGCGTCGCCTTGCAATGGCCGATCCTTCGCATGTACCGGCTGGGGTGTATGGTAGACAGACCTTGCTGTGTGCAGGGGTTTGGGATGTAGTAGAACCTATGGTGATCCCCACACTGGATGTTCGAGGAGCACTTACAGCGGTATCCAGCGGCGCAGCTGAGGTTGCTGTAGTATATCACTCTGACGCCGGATTGGTAGAAGGGTTACGACCAATGTTTCTGTTACCGCGTTCCTGTATTCCAGATATCAGGTATGTGGCAACTACCTTAAGAGATGCAGCTTATCCAGAGATGGCTGCTGCTTTTGTTGCTTTTGTCGGAGATTCTACACAGTTAGCCCTCTGGACCAGATTTGGATTCAATTCTTAAACCGTCATGTCTATTCTGCCACAGGAATGGGCGATTATCGCACTATCGGCACGTGTTGCTGCAGCAGCAGTTGCGTTGATGCTGATCCCAGGGATCCTGACCGCATGGTATCTTGCTAGACGGAAGTCTCCATTAACGTTTGCCGTTGAGAACCTAGTTCAACTTCCCCTGGTTCTTCCTCCGGTAGTCACCGGCTTATTGCTATTAGCATTCCTGGGACCGAACGGAGCGGGGGGACGCATTCTCGATAGATTCTTGGGTTTAGATCTGGCATTCACGGCTTGGGGAGCGGCCCTGGCTGCTGGGATCATGGCTTTCCCTTTACTAGTGCAAACTTTTCGGGTAGCTATAGAGCAAATCGACCCAGAATGGGAAGAGGCGGTATCCGTATATGGGGGAGGACGCTGGGCAGCGTTTAGATGGGTGACACTGCCCTTGGCTGCAAGAGGGGTGATTGCCGGTATCGTGCTTGGTTTTGCCCGGGCTGTCGGTGAATTTGGGGCAACAATCGTTTTTGCGGGTAACATACCCGGTCGAACCCAAACAATCCCACTTGCCGTATTCACGAGGCTGGGACAAGTTGGTGGAGAGGCACAATTGATAAGATTAGTGCTTGTAGCTGTGGGTTTAAGTGTACTTAGTTTATCCATCCATGCTTATCTATCAACACGTCTGATACGTGTCCAAACCTAAACATAAGTGACCTCATGAACGCAATCCTGACCGAGCCTGAACTCGCACGTATCAAGGAAGCGATATCCGCAGCTGAAACGCGTACCTCGGGGGAGATCGTCCCCTACATTGTGGCACAAAGTGATAAGCATGAAGTAGCTCTTTGGCGCGGAGCCGGTCTAGCTGCTCTACTTGCCTACGCTGTGATTTTGGGGCTTCGCTGGCTTCCCGGCTGGGGGGCTCCACAGTGGCTTGAGGGAATTACACCAGTCCTTCTTATCGTATCGACGGGTGTGACAGGAGCAGTTCTTACCTCATTGATACCGGCATTAAAACGCCGTTTTGCAGGACGCTGCCGACTTATAGTTACTACCCATCGACGAGCAGTACAAGCCTTTTTGGAGAAAGAGGTTTTTTTGACTCGGGAACGTACAGGGATCCTCTTGTTTGTGTCTCTACTTGAACATAGAATAGAAGTTATTGGGGACACGGGCATCAATGCAAAAGTAGATGCAGATGACTGGGCAAACGTTGTAGCCACGATCCAGAAGAATATCAAATTGGGAAAATTGGCGGATGGACTCGTCGAAGGCATCACTGAATGCGGTTCTCTCCTTGAGAAGGCTGGAGTTGAGATTAGATCAGACGACACCAATGAACTAGCGGACGACGTTACTTTTGGCAGCTAGGCAGGATCAGAAACGCCCCTGGAGTACTCATCTAAGTAGATTACTATCCATATGCTGCCTGTGTGCGCCGCTATGGTCATCGCACGCGTTTGCACAAAATTCCCAGGCCCGGACAGACACCTTGACGGGGGAGCAACCTTACGTACTGCGTCCTTTCATTGTACCCGGCACTTTGACGGTCGAAGTGCAGGGTACCGTACTGGATTCCAGTGACTACCGTCTAGACATTAGGTTTGGCCGTCTTTGGATACCATCCCTCGCCCCTAGTGACACTGCAACTGCAGTCTATCAATTTTGGGATTTGGGCCTGCCAGACCGATACACAAGAGTCCTTGAGTCTCCAATAGAGCCAGATTCATCAATTGTGGAAGAGCCAGCCAACCCAAGGATCACGCAGGCTCCGCTCCAATTAAGACGGAGCGGATCCATTACACGAGGGATACTTGCCGGCAATAATCGCGATGCGACTATTGAGTCAGGCCTGCGCCTGCAGATGTCGGGGGCGCTGGCACCGGACATAAACCTGCGGGCAGCCTTGACGGACGAGAATACTCCTATTCTCCCCGAAGGCACAACACAGCGACTCAGCGAACTTGATCGTGTGTTTATTGAAATTGAAACGCCATACAGTTCGGCCCAACTGGGCGATTTTGAATTGCCACTCAATAGCAGCACTTTCGCAAAACTCAACCGGAAGATTCAAGGTGTTGGAATCACAACGCCTTCTCCGTCCGGGAGCCTGAGAGGAACATTGCGCATGGCTGCCGCCACATCCCGCGGACTGTTCAAAACACAGGATATCAAAATCCAGGACGGCGTCCAAGGCCCCTACAGGCTGCAAGGAAACGCCAATGAACCATTCATCCTGGTTATCCCAGGATCTGAATCTGTCTACCTAGATGGTAATCTCTTAACCCGTGGAGAATCACAGGACTACGTGATTGACTATGCCACCGGCGAAGTAACCTTTACTACGAACCGGTTGATGAAATACCATCACCGTGTAGCTGTGGAATTTCAGTATAGAACCACGGAATTCACCCGTACCCTTATTGCAACTGAAGCAGATTTTTCGGCGGGAGAGCGTGCTTCTGGGCCGTCCTTTGCAACGTTCGGAGTCACATTTATCAGGGAAGCTGACGGTAAATCATTTGATCAGGAGTTCGGGCTTACGGCCGCTGACAGAGATCTTCTGACCACGCTGGGGGATCAGGAGGCGTCACGCAGTGGCGCAACACCCGTTACGTATGACCCTGACGCACCATGGGTCCACTATGAACAACGAGACACTACAGTATCGGGCAATCTGTTTCGTGTCTATGTTCCAATCACTCGAGCATCACAGGGGCAGGTATTCAGGGTTGAGTTCACTCGGGTAGGTCCCGGGGAGGGAGATTACGTTCGGCAAGGCCAGACCACGAATGGAATCACATACAGCTATCGTGGACCGGGACAAGGTGAATATTTACCTATTCGCATCTTGCCGAAGCCAACGCAACAGCGTATGCTTGATCTGCGCGGAAGCATCGCGCCAATTCGTTATATCGAACTATCTGGTGAATGGGCGCACTCATTCCGTGACGAAAACCGATTCTCTTCCCTTGATGCCGCAGACGACCGGGCCCATAGTTATCACGGCCGTTTACAAGTATCGGATTTACCGGTTGGTGTAGGCACAGCCATGGTTGTCCTTGAGCGACGCCATACAGGTGAAAATTTCGCCACATTTGACCGCGTTCAACCCATTGAGTTTGTGCGTTCCTGGAACCTCCCAACTAATCGCAATCTTGTTTGGGGACATCGGGAATCAATTGATGAGGCGAGTATTACCTGGCAATTTTCGGACAAATCTTCGGTAAACGGCACACTTGGCCGCCTTCGTCAGTCTGGCGTATTCAGTGGTAACAGACGAGTTCTGGAAGCAACTATCAATGAGCTTCGCTTACCCCACCTAAGTTACTTTTTTACAGTTATTGAGAGCGAATCAGAATTGGTTCAGGGAAATTGGGTTCGCCATGATGCGGAACTGCAGGAGTCGCTGATTGGTGAACGTCTAGCCTTGAGTATGCGATTTAAATCCAGCAATCGCCGGCATCAGATACCCCAAGGGCTGCAACAGAGCTCACAAAAGTATTGGCAAATATTACCCGCCGCCGAATGGACCGGTAATTGGGGCACACTGTCATCAGTTTTTGACTTGCGTGATGAGCATCTATGGACCAATTATAAACTGATGCCTGGCAGACGGACAGCTACAACCAGTCTGCAGTACACCGCGAACAGCGGTCGTTCTTTTCGTAGTGAAGGAAGACTGGGTTGGCAGGATACAAAGTATTCGGGTTTTTTTCAAACTACTCAGGGTCTGGCGAACAAGCGATCATTAGTACTCCGCTGGACTGGGCGCATGCAGCCATGGCAGCGATTATTCAGATTGAATTGGTACTATGAAGCGCTCTCCGAACAAACACCCGTGCTTCAGGAAATTTACATTCGTACTGGTCCTGAACTTGGTGAATACGTCTGGATCGATTCCAATGACAATGGAATTATTGAAATTGATGAATTTATCCCCGAAGTAACCCAGGATGAAGGCAACTACGCACGCACGCTTATACCATCGGATTCGCTGCAATCGGTTACCGGACTAAAGGCCCGATTCAATATCCAATTTGATAACAGTAAGCGTTGGCAGCGTGCTTCGGAAAAATGGAAAAGGTGGTTGAGTCACGTGGCACTACGGACCGCAGTAGAGGTGAACGAAAAGAGTCAAGCGCCCCAGGCATCGGACATCTACTTTCTGCGGCAGCAGAACTTTCGGCATCCGCAGTACTCTATCCGTGGAGTGCTCAATCTTACACAGGACCTGTGGCTGTTTCGCAATAACCCTCAGTATGGCCTTGAGGCTTCCTGGCGAAGAATCCGCTCAGCCAGTAAGCTTGCTGCCGGCGCAGAGACGAGAAGTATTGATGATTTTCGCATTCAAATACGATGGCGACTCGGAGAGGCATGGGCCTTCAAGTCCGGGGGGAGCTCTTCGAGCAAGATCAACAGGAGTGACTCGTTCTCTTCCAGGGAATTCGATATTCAAACACGATCATTCACGCAGGAAATTCAGCTAGGGATCACGCAGGATTTAAGGGTATCTGTTAGCCCGGATTATGCACGAAAGGATGGTGATACGGGAGTTTCAGCTGCGATTGTAAAATTCCCTTTACAAGGTTCATGGAGTAGGGCGGGACGAGCAAATGTTAATGCTACACTTGAACTTGCGCATGTGAACCTTGAAGGCGGTGAGGGTTCAGCCGGGCTCGCACTGTTTGAGCTTACGGATGGCAGAGGCCGAGGAAGTTCTCTTCTATGGCGCTTACATGGCTGGCTTCAATTGAACCGTGTCCTGCGTGCGACCATATCTTATTCAGGACGGAGTCCACAGGATGCACCTCAGATCCATACTGTACGGATGCAATTGTCAGCAACCTTTTGAGTGTTTTAGCGATGGTAACGTGATTTTTTTGTATCTTCTGTGCCGTCCAAATCTGACTACGTATGACTGAACGCCTGAACGGGTTCTTGTGCGCCCTGTTGATTGGCATATGCTCCGTGGGTCCGGCGATATCTCAGGATACTGAAGATCTTGAGGCACTCTACTGGGCACGCAAGGATAGTGCTCTTGCACGTTTTTCCCAAGCAGATGTTGATTTTATGACCGGTATGATCGGACATCATGCTCAGGCCCTCATAATGTCGGGATTTGCCGAAAGCAATAACGCAAGCCCCGAAATTCAAACCCTGGCAGCCCGGATCATTAACGCTCAGAATGACGAGATACGCATTATGCAGGACTGGCTGCGCAAGCGTGACCAATCAGTTCCTCATGTGATGATAGAAGGCAGTTCTCTAATGATTCATGGCGTCGACGACCACCACGCCACGCATATGCCAGGCATGCTTTCCCAAGAACAACTCGACGAACTTGGAGCAGCCGAGGGAGTCGACTTTGATCGATTGTTCTTGGAGTACATGATAATGCACCATGAAGGAGCTGTATTTATGGTTAGAGAGCTCCTGAAGGTAGATGGGGCGGTCACAGGTGACGATACTTACAAACTGGCTACGGAAATACATGTCGATCAAGTCACAGAGATCGACCGCATGCGCCTGATGCTCGATCGCCTTGAAGGCGCACAATAGCAGTTACACTACCACCCCTCAATCCTAACACGATGAAACTACGATACTTGTTGATTGCCGCATTCCTAATGTCTGTTATAGTCAGACCAGAAATGGGTGCGGCGCAAGAATTCACCTCCCAGAAGATGGTCATGGAAGATGCCCGAATTGGTCTTGAAGCTGGACTCTTTGATGCGGGGGAAGCTATCTGGAATTTGCGTAAAGTCGCAACCGTTATGCCCCCGGAAAACTTTGTTGGTGTCACCAACAGCGACTTAGCCTTCAAGGACCAATATGTATTCCAGGGAAACTATAACGGTGTCATTATCTGGGATGTATCAAATCCCAGCAACCCTGTGCTTGTGAAAGATTACCTGTGTCCAGCCTCACAGAGTGACGTTTCAGTGTACGGTAATCTGCTGTTTGTTTCAGGTGAAGGAACCGGTGGCCGACTTGATTGCGGCACTGAAGGCATACAGGAAAGCATCAGTCATGACCGGCTGCGGGGAATCCGTATCTTCGACATTGCCGATGTAACTGACCCTCAGTACATCCATAATGTCCAGACCTGTCGTGGCTCGCACACACACTCGTTGCTCAAAGATCCCGATGACGACGAGAACATCTACATTTATGTTTCTGGATCGGCCCCTGTGAGACCCGCGGAAGAATTGCCAGGATGCTCAGGCATGTCCCCTAGTGAGGACCCCGAGTCTGCACTCTTCCGGATTGAAGTCATCAAAGTTCCTCTGGATGACCCTGCAGAGTCAGCAATCGTGAGTTCACCAAGAATCTTTGAAGACCTGACCGCCCCTCCAGTGCATGGTCCTACAGACGCGGAGCGAGCCGAATTTGAGGAGGCAAAGGCACGGGGAGAGTTTGTAGTTTCAATCGGTGGTTCTTATTTCATACTGCCTGAGAGCTACGTGGCTCCGATGAGTGCAGCCTACTTTGGTCAGGAGGGAATTACCGAACCTACCGCCGAGGATACGATGGCATTCCGTGAGGCGCTGCCAGATATAATTGCTCAGATGATGGGCGGGGGTGATGGCGCTGACGAAGACCGAGGCCCCAACCAGTGCCATGATATCACACTCTATCCTGAAATTGGCTTAGCCGGCGGAGCGTGTGAGGGATACGGCCTACTCCTTGATATTTCTGATCCGGCCAACCCTTATCGCCTCGATGCGGTTGCGGACAGCAACTTCTCCTACTGGCATTCGGCGACATTTAACAACGATGGCTCACAGATCCTATTCACGGATGAATGGGGTGGAGGTGGAGGACCTAAGTGCCGTGAAACAGATCCAATGGAGTGGGGGGCAAATGCATACTTCACGATTGATGAAGAGAAGAAGATGCATTTCAAAAGCTATTTCAAGTTACCCGTACCACAGACGGACGAAGAAAACTGCGTAGCACACAACGGGTCTCAGATCCCTGTGCCCGGTCGGGATATATTCGTACAGTCCTGGTATCAGGGAGGTATTTCAATTACCGACTGGACAGATCCGTCCAATGTGGTTGAGATCGCGTACCATGACCGTGGCCCTGTAAGCGATGAGCAGATGGAGATGGGAGGAAGCTGGTCTGTCTACTGGTACAATGGCTACATTTACAGCAGTGAGATCGCGCGTGGCTTAGATGTGTTTGAGCTTGTTCCCAGCGAGTTTCTGACCGCTAACGAAATTGCTGCTGCGAATACTGTAAAATTGGAGTACAAGAATGCTCAGGGACAGCCAACATACAAATGGCCACCATCCTTTGCGCTCGCTCGTGCCCATGTTGATCAGATGGAGCGGAATCAGGAAATGAATGCAGAGCAGATTGCTGGAATACGTGCAAGGATTGATCAGGCAGAACAAGAAAGTAGCCAGGCAATTATAGATGGCCTCCAGAGGAGAATGAACCGGCTCAGGATGAGCGGTTCAAACTAGCCGGGGATGGAATACCTAATTGTTTGGCCTTCAATCAAGTAGATCAGCTAATGTCCATATCTGCTGGCATTAGTAGATGGTGTTTATTTTGGGAATTATATCCCAAAGTTGAAATCATTTCGATTTGCCTACGTATAAGATAGTAGATAAAGCAAATCAGAGGTTGTATATTATGGCAAGCTCAGGACGCTCACACAGACAAGGAATCATGCTCTTAGAGCTCGCTGAAAAGTTGCCCGATGAAGCATCTGCATGGAGTTGGTTTGAGAAAGTACATTGGTCAGACGGTAACTTGTGCTGCCTGCGGTGCGGTAGCGATAACGTGTACAGGTGCAAGCACAAGACCATGCCTTTCCGTTGCCGGGACTGCAAGAAGTATTTCAGTGTCAAGACTGGAACAGCTATGGAATCCTCTAAGTTGCCATTGAAGAAATGGGTATGGGCTATCTACTTGGAGAACACAAGCCTTAAAGGTGTATCTTCTATGAAGTTGCACCGCGATATTGGTGTGACTCAAAAGCACGCGTGGCACATGCTTCATAGAATCCGCGAGGGCTTGCTGCCGGAAATGATCAATGCGTTTGAGGGGCCAGTAGAGGTAGACGAATCCTATATAGGAGGCAGGGAAGTAAATAAGCACGAGGACAAGAAACTCAACGCTGGACGCGGTACGGTAGGCAAGGCGGCTGTATTGGGCGTGAAAGACCGCAAGACGAATCAGATCACCGCTAAGGTCATTGAGGATACGACCAAGCCAACTGTACAGGAGTTCGTGAATGACAACCGCTCCGAGGATGCTTCGGTGTTCACCGATGAGCATTTGAGTTACAAGGGCTTGAAGAATCACACGTCAGTTAATCACAGCAGAAAGGAATGGGCTGTTAGCAGTGCGTTGGGCGAATACGCTCACACGAACGGCATAGAATCCTTTTGGGCTGTCTTGAAGCGTGCCTATCACGGCACATATCACCACCTAAGCAAGAAGCACCTTAACCGCTACGTCACGCAGTTTGCAGGGAAGCACAATTTGAGGAGCATGGATACCATTGACCAGATGGCCTCGGTCGTCAAAGGCATGGTAGGTAAACGGTTGAGGTACAAAGACCTGATCTCGTAAATGGGACCGTTGCTTCACAAGAAAAGGCGAGGGCAATACTACACGGAGTCAAATCCATTCAGACACTCAGCATTTGTGAAATGGGCAAAAGATTCTGGTATGCAAGCCTGCACGGTTCTTGAACCTTTTGCCGGAAGTAACAGCATTATCAAGCACTTACGTGTAATGGACTTGTGCAGGTCGTTCAGGTCATACGATATTGAGCCAGCAAGCAAGGACGTAGAATACAGAGATACATTGGCAAACTTCCCGCAAGGCTTTGAGGTGTGCGTTACAAATCCGCCTTGGCTTGCACGGAATATCGCTACGTTCAAGGGGCTGGAATTTCCCGAAGGCGAATACGGGAACCTGTACCAGTATGCCCTCGAAAATTGTCTTTCTAATTGCGATTGGGTAGCTGCACTTGTACCAGAATCGTTTATCAGAACGCAGACATTCAGGAAACGGTTAAGTTCTTTTGTATCTGTAACTGAATGCTTATTTACCGACACAGGCCATCCCGTAGGGATGGCATTGTTTCAACCTACGAAAACAGAGAAAACACGTGTTTGGGTTGGTAAACAACTTGTAGGTTGTCTTGAAGAGTTAGAAAAGGACTATCCTATTCCCCGAAAGAACGGTGTCAAGGTGGTTTTCAACGCCCCAAACGGAAATGTGGGACTTTACGCACTTGACAACACAGTTCAGCCGTCTATTCGCTTCTGCTCCCCGGACGAACTGTCCGATTATGCAGTTAAGCGCACAGGTCGCCATATTACTAAATTGTGGGTTGATGGCAAAATTGAGTTGGAGAAATGGAATGCTTTTCTTAATGAGTTCAGACACAAGACGCATGATGTCTTGATGACTTGTTACAAAGGCATTAGGAAAGACGGAAAGTATCGTAGACGGCTTGACTGGCAGCTCGCGCGGGGGATTATCCATAATGCATAATCCACCAGATTATGACGCCTTAGAGCAAGTAGCATGGCGAGAAAACGTTGATGCTGTTATTGACCGACTCAATGCCCGAGACGCCAATATCCTGAAAAAGATCAGCACATACATTTGGCGTTTTGGGTACTCGGAATCAGAGGTCAGCAATCACATAAGAGAAGATCAAATGTTTGCGGCGTGGTTTGCCAAAGAACCGCGCAGAACTAAGTTCCATGAGAAAATTGCAGCCGAATGGCTACGACAAATTGAGCAAGAATCAGACTTGATCAAGGACTTTGACGAGTTGGCAACGAGAGGCAGAAAGGCATGGTATATCGCTTCTGATAGAGACTTACGCCAAGGCCAAAGGCCCTCAGGCATTAAGTCTTTGGACTTCAAATGGAAAACAGGCAACTATACGATCTACGCTTCACACAAGTACACGAAAGAGGGAGGCGGGAATCAAGACAGCCAATTCAATGAAGTCTTGCAGTTGCTAATGCATTTTCAGAGGTCAAATGGTAAATATGACGTTGTTTTAGCAATCGTGGATGGCCCATACTTCACAGAAAAAAAGATGGAGGAACTGTACAGGTATGAGAGAACGAGACCACCGTACAGTAAAGCACTGCCAATCCAAGACGTACCGGACTTCTTAGCCAATCTACCAGACCAATGACGAAGCAACGCTCCAACGGCCCCGACAAACCGAAAGACCGTTTAGACAGGATGATGGACGAACCCAGCGTAAATGAGCGTTACGGCGGAATGACGATGCGTGAAATGGTGAGGAAAGTGGTGCTGCGCAGGGACGATTCAGCGCAGGAGAAGAAGAAAATTAACCTGAAATGAGCGGAAACCTTTCAACTTTTAGATATAATTCCCTTTATTTTGGACGCCGTGCAGTCAGTGACAGATTGCATGGCGTTTTCTTTTCAATTAGTCAAATAGAGTTAACATGAATGTAGGACTTATAGCCCGCCTCAGTGTAATGATGTTTGTCCAGTACTTCATTTGGGGGGCTTGGGCACCCACGCTGGGCAACTACATGACCACTATTGATGCAGGAGAGTGGATTCCCCTGGCCTATGCGCTTGGACCGGTGGCTTGCATGATCGGACCATTTTTCCTTGGCATGGTAGCTGATCGCTTTTTTGATTCAGAAAAACTGCTCGGGGTTCTCATGCTTATCGCTGGAGCAGCGATGTGTGCTATGCCATTTGTTGCCGGCACAGACCTGTTCTTGCCGCTTTTAGGGCTGCATGCTTTATGCTATTTCCCGACGCTTGGTTTAACCGCCTCGCTAGCATTTCATCACCTGAAAAATCAGGAAAAAGAATTTCCTGTGATTCGTGTCTTCGGGACTATTGGTTGGGCTACAATCGGTTTGTTTATGGGCTATATCCTTCAGGCAGATAATACACCGATCCCGCTATACATTGGTGGAGGTTCGGCGTTGTTTCTCGGTCTGTACAGCTTCACGTTACCCTACACTCCCCCACCATCTAAGGGACAAACGACTACATGGAAGCAAATTGCGGGCATTGATGCTTTCAATGCTCTTAAGAGTAAATCTTTTGTAGTGTTTCTGGCTGCGGCAATGCTGATCTTTATCGCCTTCGGAACCTATTTTCCGTACGCACCCATCTACTTCTCAGCTATTCACGAGAATTTCTTTGCAGGAGGAGACGCTTTCGCGAATCCTAGCGGAGAGATGGCTTGGGGGCAGGTAAGTGAAATATTCTTCATGCTCCTGATACCCTTCTTTTTCCGAAGATTAGGCGTAAAGTGGATGCTTCTTCTGGGGATGCTTGCATGGGTTGCCCGCTTCGCGATTTTTGCTGTGGGGGCAAGTGTAGGGACGTACTATTTCATACTGATTGGTATTCTCATTCACGGTATCTGCTATGATTTCTTTTTCGTTACCGGACAGATTTACATTGACAAGAAGACTGCACCGGAAATCAGAGGCCAGGTGCAAGGCTTGCTGGTGCTTCTCACCCAGGGGATCGGGTTTTTCTTAGGTACCCAGTTAAGCGGGCTTTTTGTGAATACCTATGGTGTAGGCGGGCAATTGGATCTTGGAGGGTGGGCTACGTTTTGGTACATTTTTGCTGCGGCCACATTCGTATTTTCAGTGGCGTTCGTGATGCTCTTTGACGACCGAGTTGCAGATAACACGGAACCTGCAAAGACCTAACAGACCAAAAGCACCCAGCTCGTACAATTTATCAGAAATAACATCCCATGGTAATGCGATTATTCATAGCGGCTACACTTGCTGCAGCGACTTTAATAGGATGTCAGTCTGCCTCGGAGAATGTATCTCCCGCGGAAACAGATGACGAGGAACCAGCCATGTCCGAAGAAATGCCATGGCAAACGCTCGGGGCTGACCAGTGGAGAAGATATGGAGGTGAAGGGATCCCTGAAGCATGGCAAATGAGTGATGACGGAGTCTTCCATTTCACTGGCGAAGGGGAGGGCGGTGATATCATTACCGTCGAACAATATGATAACTTCGAGCTTGAGCTCGAATGGAAAGTTTCACCTGCGGGAAATAGTGGAATCATGTTCCGCGTATCCGAAGACCATGACTATCCCTGGCGTACAGGGCCGGAGTACCAGATATTAGACAATGACTTGCATCCAGATGCACAGGAGGGCGAGGACCGCCATGCGGGCGCAAACTATGATATGCACGCTCCCTCTGCTGATGTGGTGAGTCCAGTTGGAGAATGGAACATGACCCGCATTGTTGTTGATGGTGCGCATGTTGAGCATTGGCTGAACGGGGAAAGAATTGTTTCTTATGAGTTGTGGAGTGACGACTGGAATGCCTTAATAGCAGAAAGCAAATGGATTGATATGCCGGATTATGGGATGACCAAGACCGGGCATATCTGCCTCCAGGACCATAGTGATCCGGTCTGGTTCAGAAATATTCGTATTCGTCGTCTGCGGCAACCGGAGTCGGGACCAGTTTAGTTAGTACGCCCTGTACAAGACATATGGGCATTTCACGGACTGTTCGAGGCGATTGTCCGTCGCAGTCCGGCGCGTATTGATTGTGGGCCTAAATCTCTCCCCTAGAGGGATTGATGTTGTGTGGCGTTAAAGTCCAATGACTTTGACCCGAAGCTTATCTGGTCTTTGCGCATTTGCCCAAACCACTCCGAAGGACTTGTTTTCGGATGCGAGAAGGCAGAAGGACTCTCTTACCTAGAGGACTAAGAAACAACGCCTGACATATGGTGGCGGTCAGTCAGGCAGCGCAAATGCCAAGTAAGCATCGCCCGATTTTGTGCCCATTTTCCCTCCTCCTGCGGCGATAACTACATACTGTTTTCCTCTAACTTCATAGGTGGCCGGCGTCGCATAGCCACCTGCGGGCAGTTGTGTTTCCCACAGGACTGCACCGTTTTCCTTGTCAAAGGCCCGAAACCGCTCATCCTTACTGGCCGCAATAAATAGCAGGCCACCAGAAGTAACCACAGGTCCACCATAGTTTTCTGTGCCAGTCTGTGGGATCCCCCGGGTCGTCAACTCCGGGAATTCTCCCAGAGGTACAGTCCAGTCAATTGTGCCGGTGTTCAGATTTATCGCATTTAGCGTGCCCCAGGGAGGTTTGACTGATGGGTATCCGTCCTGATCAAAAAATCTATTGTATCCGGTATGTCCATATGGGGAACCGGCAAAAAACGCACTTAGCTCGGCATCGTCTTCTTCCAGCTCAATTGAGGTTCCCTCGTCTTCTCCAAAAAGAAAATCTACAATTGCAGATACCTCGTCTGATTCCAGAAAACCAAAGGATGGCATAAAGCCAATGCCCCGCGCAATCTGCTCGCTCACAGCATCTCTTGTCATCCGGGATTCCAACCCAATCAGAGCTGGCATATCACCAGTGGGAGACCCTTCCAATCCAATGCCGTGGCAGCCTGCACAATAGCGGGCATATAGACCTTTTCCTGTCGTTGCTCCATCCGGGTTCAACGGAACCATCGTGAGAATCCAGGCCATTTCGTTACTATTGACATACAGTATACCCGTGGTTGGATCGTAGCCGGCACCACCCCATTCAGCTCCCCCGTCAAATCCCGGATAAATGATGGTCCCCGGTACGCTGGGTGGAACGAACTGACCATCAGAGCGAACCTGCCCGAGACGCTCCAGCACATAGTCACGAGATTCCTGTGAGATATTGGTTACATCTTCCTCATCAAACTTCTGACGTGCAAAGGGAGGAGGTTTCAGCGGGATTGGTTGAGTTGGCCAGGCTTTTTCACCTTCTAGGTCTGAGGGCGGGAATGGGCGTTCTTCCACCGGAAAAAGAGGAATTCCAGAGTCCCGGTCAAGAAGAAATACATGCCCGCTTTTTGTGACCTGTGCGACAGCATCAATGCGGCGACCGTCATGTACGACCGTGACAAGGTTAGGGGCAACTGGGAGATCACGATCCCAAATATCATGATGCACTATCTGGAAGTGCCATATGCGTTCACCTGTCATGGCGTCAAGCGCAAGTACAGAATTGGCAAATAGGTTTTCACCAATACGGTTGCCGCCCCAAAAATCAAAAGCTGCCGATCCCGTGGGAAGGTAGACTGTTCCACGCTCTTCATCCAGACTTAATCCACTCCACGCATTGGCACCGCCACTGTACAAGTAGGCATTGGGGGGCCATGTATCATACCCAAATTCACCAGGGTGGGGGATTGTATGGAAGATCCATACTAGCTCTCCTGTGCGCACATCGTAAGCCCGAATATGACCCGGTGCAGAGCGTATCCCCTCAGATACAGATGTGCCCTGGATCAGTAGGTGCTTATAAACGATACCTGGTGTTCGTGCTGTTACGGATAAACCCGTAACGTCGCGATCCAGACCGTCACGCAAATCTACAGATCCTTCTTCACCAAACGGGTCGATCGGTATTCCGGTTGATGCTTCCAATGCAAACAGCCTGGATCCTGCGGTATAAAGGATACGCGCCTTGTGCTGATCATCACCAGGCCAATAACTTACTCCTCGATTGATCCCGCGCCCTTCATCCACGGCTCCATTTTCAAACGGGTCAAAACGCCATATTTCTCGCCCAGTTGCGGCATCCAGTGCAATGGCTTTTAACCCTGGTGAAGTGGCATACAACGTAGAATCTATGATAATTGGATTACACTGAATCTGAGTGCGGCCTGTACTGTCAGCATCACCGGAATTATAGGTCCAAGCCAAAGTCAGATCTGCGACATTACTACGATTAATCTGATCAAGAGTACTGTAGTGGCTACTCGTCGCGTCCCCCAGGTAGACGGACCAATTGGCATATGCATCGCTGATGTTTGTTGAATTTCGGTCTGTTGTACAACTACACACAGCCACAACAGTAATCAAGATCGTCGCATGTCTCATTAATTCAACTTGTTTGCCTCGACTCATAAAATTAGGGGATAGCTCCCGGAATGCCCAGAAACTACGCAACTGTCAGGCTTAGTAGCTCCTTTATATGTGATTCAATTTTCACAATCGAATCAAAAACAGCATGCGCGCCGGCATCATCCAATGCATCACACGAAAATGTTGTTGCTAGCCCCAAAACATAACATCCCGCACGTAATGCACTGACTACTCCATACTTGGAATCCTCAACAACGATACATCCTTCAGGCCGTATCCCCAAACGTTCAGCGCCAGTTAAATATGGCTGTGGATGAGGCTTTGCCTCGGTAACATCTTCAACAGTTGTGACTGATGAGAAATAGGGAAAAAAACCAAATTTTGCAAATGCTCTTTCCTGATCGGCACGAGTAGCAGAAGTAACCAGACCCAGGGGAATATTCAGGTTGTACAATTCTTTAACAACCTTTGCTGCGCCTGATATGAGTTCAAGTTCATCCACAAGACTCGCAAATGCGGCATGCTTGGCTTGCACTAGCGTCTCTACCGTAGCTGAACCCGTACCAAAGTGTTCAGCGATATATGCGTACACGCGGTCTTCCGTCCAGCCCTTGAAAATAGGAGAGACTGATGCTGGCACATCCAGACCGAATCGTCGACAGACTATGTCCTGCGCCTTTTCATGTAATGGTTCGGAATTAACAAGAACTCCGTCCATGTCAAATATCACAGCAGCCAATGGTGTATCGATTTCAGTACCTCCTAGAATTAATTGTACCGTTCGGGGATAGCAACTATTAGCAGGGGCTCAGCATATCCTACACAACATTAACCACGCATGGTTGGCAGATTAAAGAATTGCGCCCTTGGTTAGCAACGGGATACGTAGAAGGAGCATGTCTGCTGTGATGTATAGCAGGCTACCATCCCCTCCAAAAGTGCAGTTGGCAGTAGCCTGTGTCGTATTGATCGTACCAAGGTGGACGCCCTCTGGGCTAATGATGAGTACACCTCCCGGCCCGGTTGCGAATGTATTGCCATTCTCGTCTACTTTCAGGCCATCGGGTAAACCGGGAAGACCTTGCTCTACCAGGTCGGTTGCATCGAAAAACACTCGACCATTGCTTATACCGCCGTCTGGCAGTACATCGTAAGCCATCCAGATAGCGCGTTCCGGGTCTGAATTAGCGACATATAGCGTGCTCTCGTCTGGAGAAAAGGCCAATCCGTTGGGCCTGCTCATTGTTGACTCGAGGAACTGGACAGTCCCATCTGGGCTAACACTGTACACGCCTTGAAAATCCAACTCTTTGGCCGGATCAGACATTCTGAACTCGAGTCCATAGGGCGGATCTGTGAAATACAGCGTTCCGTCAGAGCGGTAAACCAAGTCATTGGGACTGTTGTATCGTTTGCCGTCGTACTGCTCCGTGATCGTCTCATATATAGGCTGCGGTTCCAAAACAGATGTACTCAGCCGGGCAACCCGGCGGTCCCCATGCTGTGCAATGATCAGATGGCCTTCGGAATCCAGCGTTAGCCCGTTAGATCCAGTCTCACCCCCTCTTTCCACAGTACCCGTATAACCCGACGGTTCCAAAAACACACTGACCTCGCTACCCTCGATCCATTTATAGATTCTGTTAGTAGGTACATCTGAAAAGAGCAAGAATCCGCCATTGCTTACCCATACGGGGCCTTCTGACCAATCAAAACCTTCAGCCAGAACCTCTAACTGTGCATCTGGGGCAATCAGGGAGGAAAGCGTTTCATCTAGTACTTGAACCGACCCGATTAATCTCGTCGGAGCCATGGTTTGGTCTGAGTTTGTGGGTGTTTCTTCCTGAGTTTCATCTGGGGGAGCCGTCTGACACATTGCCAACAACAGCACAAAAACGACGGAGGTATGGCGCATTTTTGATTTGTTATTACTGGAAATCATATCCTCGGAGATCAGTCCTGAATTGCTTTGGGTTTCCCGTACTTTGTATCGCGATTGCGAACTGACCATTCATATGGTACGAGTCGCTCAATAAAGAGTGGCTCCCTGATCCTGCATCTGAAATGAGTTATGGAGTGGTTCCTCTCGTCAATAACGGGATGCGCAATAGAAGACTGTGAGCCGTTATATAGAGCATACTGCCATCATTTCCAAAAGCACAATTGGCCGTGCGCTGGGTCGTATTGATCGTGCCGAGATGGACACCCTCTGGGCTTAGAATCAGAACTCCTCCCGGCCCTGTGGCAAATACATTGCCGTCCAGATCCACCTTTAAGCCATCATGCATTCCCCGCAATCCTTCCTCCATGAGACCAGTACCGTCGAAAAAGACGCGCCCATTGTCTAGCCCACCATCGGGCAACACATCGTAAGCCATCAGGACTAGATGCTCTGGATCTGAATTTGCTATGTAAAGGATGCTCTCATCTGGTGAGAAAGCTAATCCATTTGGTCGACTCATCCCCGCTTCAAGCAGTCTAACCGTACCCTCCGGTGTAATGCTGTATACTCCTTGAAAATCCAGTTCTTTGTCCTGTCCGTAGGGAGGATCTGTGAAATACAATGTCCCGTTGGAGTGAAAAACCAAGTCGTTGGGGCTGTTGTATCGTTTATCTTCGTACAGATCGGTGACTGTATCGTATACGGGCTCTGGATCTGTTAGGGAGCCACTCAATCGCGCAATACGACGGTCGCTGTGCTGTACCATTACCAGTCTACCTTCCGAGTCCAATGTGAGTCCATTAGATCCACCGACGCGCCCCTCTCTGGGCGGACCTGTGTAGCCCGATGGCTCCAAAAATACCTCGGCTGATTCTCCCTCCTTCCAACGGTAGATTCGATTAGTCCAAACGTCAGAAAAGAGTAAAAACTCGCCATCACTCACCCAAACTGGCCCTTCAGACCACTCAAATCCTTCGGCCAGAACCTCTAATTGTTCATCTGGATTTATCAGTGATGCCAAGGCTTCATCGTGCACCTCAACTGATCCAATCAGTTGTTGTCCAAAAGTAAAAGGCGCTTTACATATTGCCAGGCACAGCAAAATAAAGAATGGTCGCAGCATGTTAAAATATTCCTCAATTTGATTTTGTTGTATCGCGCGGGGTCAGTAGAAATCCGAAAGAACCAGGGATACCCTTGTTGGCTTCATCTGCCAACTCTTCGGCCGTCCAGGCTTGAGTTCTGCCTTTTGTGGCCTCTCGTACGAGACGAACCTCATCCTCGGTAACTCTCGAAGCATCATTATCCCATGCACTCCGAATGTAGGTTAGTAGGGCAGCCATCTCTTGGTCATTCAGAAAATTCTTCCAAGGGGGCATCGCGCCAGTGTAAATCACACCTCCGATCTCGTATTCCCCAACAGCACCATCCAGTGTAATTCGAATCAGTCGACCCTTATCCCCTGTCACCCAGTCAATCTCGTTCAATGGAGGAAATACGCCCGGGATACCATTGCCATCAACCTGATGACAAGACATGCAGCGACTGAGGTAGAGTTGTTCCCCATCCACGCTGGAAGAACCCTGTGCTGAACTCTCCTTGATGATCAAACCAGTGAACAGCACTGCAATACCGAAAAGACCAATTACCTTCTTGAAATTCATGAACACATAAATGTATGAACGCTATTCAACCTTCCAATCCCACCTCATCACACTGGAATCACCGTGAATGTCAGTGACCTCTAACACGATGCGGTACTCACCAGGAGCGTCGTACGCATGTGAAACACTTTGTGCCTTTGCCTCATTGCCGTCTCCAAAGGACCAGTGGTATTCCAAGGCATCCCCGTCGGGATCCACGATTGCCATCCCGTCGAAATGAAGCAGTTTAGTCTGGTTGGCATCGGTCCTTATTTCTGCTTTCCCAAGTGGAGCACGATTCCCTTCGATCCAGCGGTAACGTGTCACTTTTGCATCCGGCCCTGCGTCCCAGAAGCCATCAAATTCTGCCAAATATATGCTTCCATCCGGTCCCAATTCCATGGAGATGGGAGAGGTGCCCCGTAGTGTATCGAATGTCTTAATGTTGACCAAGCGCTTTGCCGGCATCCGAATATCAGGAACATCGATGCGCACATCCTCTTCCCGGTCGCTCTCAAACGTTGCATCAACAAGTTCACCATATTTAATCCAGCGTCTGGCCCAATCAAACACAAATACTTTGTTTTGGAAGTTTTCGCCAAATGCATATTGGCCAGTAGAGCGGTAAATCGGTCCAACAGTAGCTGAACGTCCACCATGTTCGTAGGTGTACTCCCAGAAGGGCGGGACGAAATCAGGTATCAATTCTGGTGTCCACTCATTATAGAAGAGCTTTCCAAGTGTACGTGGCCACCCGAAATTTTCCCCTCCATCGGCAGAAATGTTGTACTCATCGTAGTCAAAGGAAGCATCCGGGCCCACCACACCTATGTAGAGTGCACCGGTTTCATGGTCTACTTTGAAACGATAAGGGTTACGTAGGCCATATGCATAAATCTCCCAGCGTACACCTGGTTTGCCGAAAAAAGGATTGTCTTGGGGAATCGTTCCATTCCTGTTAATCCTCAAAATTTTTCCGCGTAGATCCTGTAGATTCTGTGCGGATCGTTCGGAATCCACCAGACGGGCCCAATGGTAATCGTTCAGCGCATGTGTGTCAATAAATGCAGCTAGCTGCTCTTCTGACATCTTCCATCCAGGCCGCACCTCAGACATACCGGTATCCCCGGTTGAGAGATAGAGCGTAGAATCGGGTCCCCATTCAAGATCACCCCCTTGATGGCAGCATTGTGGCTCTGTTGGTACGCGCAGGAGAACATGCTCCGATTCAAGGTTTATATTCCCGTCCTCATAGACGAATCGTGAAAGAGTGTTGATGAAAGTATGTGGCTCTGCATAGTAGAGATATACATACGGCGACCCGTCGTAAAAATCAGGATCTACCTCAATTCCATACAAGCCGTGTTCAACGTTCGTTGGATCTGTCGTTTGTAAATGGGCAATCTGCCTTACCTCGCCACTCCGTGCATCATAATGATGCACTTTGCCTCGAAGCTCTGCAATCCATACATCACCCTGTTCATCTACAGCGATATCATCCGGCCAAACATTGTCAGCAATTACTTCCTTAACCCGGTGTCCCGAGAAATTTGCATCTGTACGCCCCGCTACCATACGTATGCCCTGAACAATATGCTCAAGGAATGCGGGGGTTCTCCAGGTATCCGCAAAGTGTCCGAGTCCTGTGGCAAACACACGACCACCATTATGCGTGCGTATCCAGCTTATGGGGTAGTCGTTTCGCTCTGCTCCTGCAGATGCTTCCGTCAATTCAACGGATTCAGTATCCAGAGACAGGAGTACTCGCGCATTCCAGCGAGGATTGACATCAAGTACATAAATCTCTTCATGTACCCACAGATCTTCTCTCAAATGGCGTGTTGCAGGTGTATGTGGATCTTCCACGGTAACACGAACGCTTTGCGTCCAGGGATGGCTCTCAAACAGACCACCTCCAGCCATCTCGCGGTATTCCGGCGAATTGTAAAGTGCATCAAGTCCAGCGTGTGCTATTGCAATTCCCTTTCCCTGAGCCAGGAATGAAAGGATGGCATCAAGCTGCGCCGGTTCAAGAGTCTCGCCCTCATGTTCTGGTTCACCTATTTGTCTGGTTCCGTCAAAGGGCAACTCACCAAAATCACTCCCAAGCGCGCCGCGGATACTATCACCCTCAATAACCCCTTCGGCGTAGAAATCTCCGAATTGTTCAATGTTAAAGTGGAACGTAACTGAATCTCCCGCAAGCAAGAGATCATTTATTGGCAGTGCGCCATCCGGAAAAGTAATTGTACTTGAAGCCCCTCCCAGTGTCAGTTGAGCACCCAACGGAGCCTGTGGGGTAGTGATTGTAATGTTATAATTGATGGGTTCAGGTTCGCTAGGAATGCCTGAAAGTGGCACCTGCATTTCTCCCAGAGACATCAGTCCGCTCAACGAATCGCCATCGATATGAAGCACAGCGGATGCTACCCCCATGCCCCCCGTATCCCACATGAAAGAGAGAGAATCTGCATCTAGCCAAACACCGAACAAGCTTGCTGGATCAGGAAATATGTTGAACTTGACCATTCCGACCAGCGAATCCGGGGCCTCGCTGATGGCAACCTCACCCTCGATCTCGTTGTCGGGTACCATGAGCCTAAGGTCGAAATTTGCCAGTGTGCCCTCAGCCATGATTTCGGTCGATTCCGGTTCCGGGGCTCCCTCTGGAGGCGGGATTCGAAGTGTCGAGTTTGCAAGGAACAGTACATCGTAATTATCCAGCACTTCTGGACGCAGCATGCTGACATCTTCGGTCGTATCCACCTGGAGCTCTGTGGTATGGTTCAACGCCATCATTACCTCCTTCTGAGCCTCAATTGCAGGGCCATGCCTAAAACCATGGGTTGCAGTTACCATCAGCACCCGTATCGGCTCATACGTCTCAGATGCTGCCAGAAGTTCAGCCAGAGACTCGTAGACGTCCTCTTCAATGGGGCGGATCTTTACGTTCCTGAAAGCCACACGTGAGCCGTTATCATGATTCTGAAGGCCAATAAAACCTTCCCGTCCACGATTCCCCATATAGTCGTTGACCTTAACATCATTATGCCATACTTCGTACCGGTGCCCCGTAACGCGAATACGGAACTTGTTCCATTCGCCTGCCGGGACCGGGTTTGAGCGGAATGCTTTACTTATTGCGAAAATGCTGCCCGTCTTGTGGTCAGGATCTCGACTGTCGTCAATCTGGATTTCATAGCCTTCGTCAACGGCTACCCAGGGATCATCGGTTTTTGGAAATCGAACGAAAACCCCACTGTTTGCTGTTGTCTTGTTTGACTTCCATTCCAGCTCCAATTCAAAATCACGAAACGATTCCTCGCTGTAATAGAAGAGGCCCATTCCGCCTTCGCTGATCATGGACCCATCAGGCTCTAGTACAAACTGACCTGGTCCTGCCTGATGCCATCCATCCAGAGATGAGCCATCAAAGAGTGTCTTCCACTGCGCCTGGGCGGGTGATAGATTTCCCAAAGGAATGAGACCAAGGAGAACCCCCGCAAACGCTATAAAAGTGATTCTGACTATTATTTTGCTCATTGTATTCTATTAATTAACAATTCCCAAGTATCCTGCGTGTTGGATCGCTGTATCCAGTCCCCCCTCCATCATGATCGGAGCGACAGCACCATCGCCATTTTCATCTTCGCCTGACTTGCATTTCTCCAATAATGCAGTCATGGCTTTCGCATGTTCCTGGGCGGAAGCAAGGTCCTCCCCGTATTCTGTTTTGAGAATGTTGATTGCTTGGGCATGAACTTCACCTAGCCAGCCGGTATCTGCTGTCGTATTCCAGAAGCGGGTAGGGGCATCCCAGACATGTGTTAGATCAATTCGAGGTTGGCGTTCACCTTTTGTTACTCCATCACTGAGGCGCATCCATCCGATAACGTTGCTCAGGGAAGCGAGTACGTGCTCTGCATGAGGTTCTTCCTGACGGGGAACGAGCATCTTTACGATAGCACGGCCTTGTCCCATGATGCCAAGCTTTTCTGGATCCGAGATTATGGGCTTATCCGAACCATGGCGCTCAACATGGGCCTCGTCAAATTCAGTACCATCGGATTGCCATCTTGTTTTCCAGCCATGTGCAAGTACTGCCCCAGTGGTTGAGAGCAGTCCTGAGGGGGCACCCCAGATCGTCTCAAACGCGGTATCGGTGTACATTTTCAGTTCTTCGACAGAGGTGGCCTTTTCAGCACTCTGGCTGGCCGAATGCGCCTGACTGAGCAGTTGGTCAATGTTCTGCAGGTAGGCTCCTGCCTGATCCTGCGCCTGTACTAATGGGGTCAATCCCATTATAATCCCGAAGCACAGCGCGCCCATTAATCGGTCCATGTATCTAGAATTCAGATAAGTAAGAGTTCTTGAAAGCAGCTTCACAGCCGTTTGTAAATCGAGTTAATTGGAGTAGAATCCAGTTCGGCCAGGAATCGGCCTATCTTTTGCGTAACAGCGTCCAGAAATAGCTTCCCCTTAGCTTTTGACGCTGCCCGGGGATCCCCGACACCCGTATCTTCTGTCACCTCACTCCACCGTCGTTCTGCCCAGGCCCAGCCCTCGTTCAATCCGGCAATTGCCCAAGGGCGTGCAGCACCTGAACCTGCCTGGTCAAGCGGCAGGGCAAGTTCCGGGGCAATTTCCAGTATTAGGCTTGTTTCCAAGTCTCCGGCATGATCCCCGGGATCCTCGAAATAAGGTGTTGCATCAATTACCTTGAACCAGTTGATCTCACAAATAAAAAGTTTAGGGTAGCGGTATCCGACTTCGCGGATCATTTGTCGAAAGTTGTTTCCGCCATGTCCATTCAGGACAACCAATTTCAGAATGTTCTGGCCTTCAAGTGCATGTGCAATATCTCCCAACAACGCCTGCTGTGTGCTGGGCATCATATTCAGATCCAACTTTATGTCATATTGTCCTGTATTGACACCATAGGGTACCGTTGGCAGCGCAATGCAGCGGGCGCCCTGTTCCCATGCCACGGCACAGGCATCAGATGCTATCCGGTCCAGTTGAATATTGTCGGTACCATAGGGGAGGTGGGTATTATGTGCTTCAATAGCCCCCCAAGGTAATACTGCCGTCCCGAAATCAGTTTCACTGACCGATTTCCAGTTAGTCTCGGTAAGTACGTATGGTCTAATGCTCACGTTATTCAGTCAAAATCAATATTAGGTCATACTCGTGATCAATTATTTGGATGGGATTAGCATAATAAGGAATAATATAGCGTCCCCTCTTGTCCTGAGAGAGCTCTGTAGAATTGAAGGTGAGTGTGCCACCATCATAGGAACCCTGAAAAGTGTAGTTCTGCATAATTCGATTGGAAGTGACGCTGCGTTCTATTTCGTAGCGACGCACCTCCTCAAAGGATTGTCCAACGTGCAATGAGACGTTTGTAATCTCAAAGCTGCGCCGAATGCGGACGGTAGCGGGTGTAGTGCCTTGTTGGGAGCCCTCCACAAAAATCCATGCACGTTTGGCTTCAATGGGGGCAGGGCGTGTAGAGGTTGTATCCTCGGGCGCCCGAGACGTTATAGAGACCCCTAAGGGAGTCGTAACACAGCCCCAAACCAGCACTGCCAACAGAAATGTGAGAATTGGAAAGTGCTTCATGATAACTTGTGGACGCAATAGACTGTAAGACTTAAGGTAGTCAATATTAGCCTAACTGTCCTTCCAAAAACAAACCTGAACTAGTATGAGAGGGGCAGAGCACCTCTCATCTCAACAGGCAACTCCCACTGTTCCAACGCCTGACCTGGCTTCGGGATCAATGCAGAACTGCCTAAGGAATTCACATCTCACTGAGCATGAGCGAAAACAAGGGCACTTGCTTGTTCAGCTTAATACGTTTTTGAAGATTCCTTTTATAATCATGAACGAACCACGAGTGCGATACACATATGTAATGCGCGAAGATGCGAATCCTATACATATGATTTCCCCCTGAAATTTTTGTCAATACATATGTTTAGTCTGAAAAAAGAGCCGGGAGCATATGTATTCGGGGCTTCGTCCATCCGGCATGGTTCGTGTATTGGCGATATTGTCGCAGGGCTTCATGTGGTGCAAAGTCCTTGCAGGCCCTTAGCTCAATGCGGGAAGATGCTTCCACTCCTGACTTCGACAGGTACGGGTTGACTCGGGGGCACAAATGGCCATTTTG
>JAPPGC010000045.1:0-30756 GCA_028875125.1 Bacteroidota bacterium
CCATACCCTAATTTTAATTGTCGTCATACCGTAATTTTAACTGTCGCTAGATAGCCGCCATTCGGGGCCAGTCAACCATAGCGTAGGACAACTGATTGGGCATAGCTTGCCGGTAATCACAGCCCCAAATTAACCTACATGCGGACGGCTCCTAGTGGGTGAATTGACAAGGTTTGAACAAGATTTCCGCCGGTGCTGGCCAAAGGCGTTTCGCACCGCGATCAGACCGCGAGACCACCTGGATGAAAGCAATGGTGCTTCGGCTTGGACGGGAACAGTTTCAGTCGCGCACGCCCAGTAGTTGCCATACATTGTCGGCCCGGTTCTGGCAGCAGAGCAGGTAGATGCCGCCCTTGGCTACCACCTCGTAATACGTGTGCTGCACCTCATCGGCCCACCATGCAGTCTGCACCATCCAAACGCGCAGAATACGCTCGATCATGTAGATTTTGTGCCGTGCACGCCGAAAAGCCACAGGACGCCTCCCAGAGCAGTGCACTTCAACCCCTTCCCGAATATTTCTCATGGAATTCGTACAGATCGTGACTACATGCTACGGACTAATGATCATAAAGTGTCTCCAAGTCCTGCATATACCGCGTTTCACGCTGCCTTGAAGGGTACGGAGTTGCCTGCGGACTCCGGCAGCGACACCTAAACGGAACCGAGTTCCGGGTGATTAGCGCAATCGGGCCGTGCTAACGTAGTTCAGTATATCTTTGAGGAGAAGCTCTGCATGTAGCCCCAGCACCCCCAGACCATTTGGGGAGACTCCTTTAACCACGAGTTGATCAAGGGTACGAGCATCGCGTGAAGCGCATTCATAACCAACACCGATCACCCACTACCCCAGCTTTCAGAACGAGCTTACCGCGTTGCGTTATCTAAACCCGTGGACTTCAGGGGACCCCAGCTTATGTGGAGGCTACGGGAGCCCAAGGGTAGTTACTGACCACGCAAGGAGTCCCGGAGTGGACGTCGCGCTAGCCTGAATTTCCAATGTCATCCTTGAATATCTCTAGTTCCACACAAACCCAGATCACAGTATCATCAAAAAACGTGGTTGGAAATTCAAGCTATTGCAGTGTGACAGAGAGAAGTTCAACCATCACTTCAGTTTTGGCATGTCGGCTCCGATCTTTTCGCGCCAGTTCCTGAGGCTTCCATGGAGCCGTTCTGCCTTTTCCGATAGCTGATCCACCAGATTGGTGGACTCTCCAGGATCTTTGCGCAAGTCGTAAAGCTCCAGCACACCATCCTCAAAGAATTCGATCAGCTTGTAATCTCCGCTGCGTACCGCCCCGGCCGGTGTTGTACGCCATGGCCCAAGGATTCCTCTAGACGCTTCAAGGTATGCCGGAAAATGCCAGTAGAGGTTCCGCACGGTCAGATCGCTGCTCCCGGTAAGAATCGGAACAAGGCTAACTCCGTCTATAGCGTGCGCCGGGGGCCCGGCACCTGCTACCTCCAGGAGTGTAGGGTAGAAATCAATCCCAATCACAGGAGTACTGTCTACCCGGCCAGGTGTAATCCTTACGGGCCATTTTACCGCCAACGGGACGCGAATACCTCCCTCATACAACATTCCCTTGTAGCCCCTAAGCGGCAGATTGGACGTAGCCTGGACAGCTCCACCATTATCTGAATAGAATATAACTAACGTGTTGTCCGTCAACCCTAATGCTTCAATCCGCCCCAACACGCTCCCCACACTACGATCAACACTTTCGATCATAGCAGCATATGCAGGATTGCTTTGCCCTCCCTCAGGTGCCTTGCCCGCATACTTTGCTTTAAGGTCTGCCTGTGCCTGTATTGGTGTGTGCACCGCATAGTGAGACAAATGCAGGAAGAATGGTCCTTCCCTGTTCTGATCAATGAATGTAATGGCCTCGTTCGTAAGGCGATCTGTCAAGTATTCACCGTCCGGACCATCAATAAGGTTGGGATTATTGTAACGTGAAAAGTAACCCCCACGCGGTGACCCACTTCTATATCCACCAATATTCACATCAAAACCCTGGTCTTCTGGATGAAACCCCGTCTCTCCCAGATGCCATTTTCCGAAATGGCCGGTGGTATATCCTGCATCCCCGAGTGCCTCAGCCAGCGTCATGTAATGTAGTGGCAGGGTTACCGTGTTCGGAACAGGAACCATACGGCGGTCCTCTTCTTTACCCCGACTGGAGGTTCCCACCGTGTAAATCTTATGCCGCGGTGTGTACTGCCCGGTCATTACTGAAGCTCTACTTGGGGCACAATTGGGGGCGTTTGCGTAGGCTTGTGAGAAAATGATCCCCTGACTCGCGAGCCGATCTATGTTTGGAGTTTCGTAATACGTACTGCCATTGAATCCAACATCCGCCCAGCCCAGATCATCAATGTAGATGAAGACGATATTAGGCTTCTCTGGCTCGCTCCGGTTTTCCATGGTCGGTATTTCTCCAGCACTGCAAAAAAAATACAGACCAAGAAGGGTGGCAAAGATTTGTGATTTCATGTACATCCGGAAGCAGCAGAAATATATCTGAGTATGAGGTCTTAACGCACGATGAGTACATATCGTGCTATCAAGTTGCCGGGCCAGCTACCCCTCGCTTACCACAGCAGCCATCTGCTCAGAAACCAGACCCTTTGTACTGCGACTAGCTCCGTTAAACCCCAACATACGGGCCATATCAACCCCACTTGCTACATCGTTGATCGCAATGTTGCGCCTTACGGCACACAGGATAGCTTCTTCGCAATCAGGAGGCGGTATACAAAGCCTGTGGTCGCTGCCCGATCGTGAGTCAATCGTCCTGGCTGTCAGCAGACATTCCATTAAGTTTGTGGCCTTTTTCTCAGCGCCCTGTGGCCATTTTCTCCATGAATTGACCGCGAAGGATATAATGAGAATCTGCGTACAGTCAATCCTTCACCATGTAGATGGGAACAGTAGATCATCATATCGGACGGTCAAGACCCAAGCAAAGAAACGCCGACAGGCGAGCCTCTAAGTACGATACGCGCAAATTACTTCCGATGATCAAATCGTAGGCTCAACCGTGGGAATGAAAAAGAAGTGAATACTGTGGACCTATATTGCTTATCCACAAGCAACACAAATACATACCCCAATTTGATTCCACGTCAGCCCAAGAGTTCGGACTCTGGATCTGGACCATGCTTAAATATAGCAGCGCCAATCGCTCCACCCACCAACCCCATAATGACCCCGCCTATCAGGGCAACAACGACCCCTCCCCAGGTCACCATTATCCTAGTAATGGATTCCGCCTGTTCAGCCCCCGGCGTATCAAATGCCCCCGTCTCTCGTATCATCTCTATCGTTTCTTCGGGGGATGGAATTACGTTGAACAGGACCAGCAACAACCCCAGAGCCACCGCAGCAATAGCATAGATCAACCCGGCCAATGCACCGATTCCAACACCCTGCTTAGGCTTGAGTGTAAGCTCATTTTCTGAAGCGTAATGCCAAACAGCGATTACACCACTGGTGAGCATCACCGTGCAGCCCAGCAGACCGAATATTATGCCCAGGACCGGGTTTTGATTCACTGGATCGCTGGCACCGGAAAGATACTGCACGACTGAAACGACCGTACCGATGACAGCAGCAATAAGTCCACCAACAAGGACGGATTGGGTTTTTGAAGGCATCAGGAGTTCTGTTTAATTATGGTTGTACCTCACGAACACTACCTGAACATCAATTTCAGAGCATTTCAGGCAATTGCAAGATAACAAACGCCGGAATGATATTGACAGCGATCGGTTGTCTCCAATTTATCTATCGGGACCTATTGCCGATCCTGAGGTCAACCGGATAATTGTGCGAAAACAGACCACCCCATTGCAGAAATAACTCACCCGGTTAGTATGCAAAACAATACAGGCAGGATACACCTTAATCCAGTGAATTATTCAGAGCGGCGTTGAGGGCCTGTACCATGCCATAGCATTGGCAACTAGGATACCCGCAGCCACGCCAAAAATCGCTCCTGTAATAAGCCTGCTTGCGGCAGTGTTTGCCCAAATGCCCACAATTCCCAGCCCCCAATCCAAAGCCAGCGGTACAAGAGATGCAACGATAAGTAGGGAAGCGTATCGTTTGCCCCGTCCCCGAATAATCAATGCCGCAATAGGTCCAATTGCTAAACCAATCAATATGCCGTAGCAACGGTGACACACTGCCAGTTGTACCCCATGGACATGAGGTGACCGTTCGGCTATCTGATGACAAAGCGGATCAAATCCATACACTAACGCTATTCGCACAGGCTCACCAACCCACGGAGGCAAACTGGCAAGTACCACCAAAATCCCCATGAGCAACATGGAGCTGCACCAACCGGTCCAGCTAATACGGAGAACTTGCGTCATCTTGTACGAATCAGTAACCACATTTCGCGGCCAATCTCTGTGCAGCCAATCTCCTGGATTTGCGATTAATTCCCCATTCTATCGCGAGCAGGCGTGTACGACCGCGCCTTGGCGTGGAACTCCAGAACTCTCTTCATAGGTTCCCCACGGTACGCAGGTATCTGATTCCCAGAATTGCCATTTCTGTCAGCTATCTGACATGTTGGCACCCGCAGACTGTTATTTTTGGCACACTACAATTTGGCACATCATTTGCGGAGTCCGCCAATTGAATGCGCTGCACCCCTCGCCGAATAACGGCAAAGTGTGTATTTCGCAGAACAAATACGTTGCATTTTTGTTAGCACCCGCCAAGGCAGGGTGCTAACAACTGCGAAAACCTTTAAGGTCTAACCATCACTTAACCCATTTGCAAATCATGAAAATCCAACCCCTTAGCGATCGCGTGGTCGTGCAGTCTCAGGATGCTGAAGAGCAAACTGCAAGCGGCCTCTACATCCCAGACACAGCCAAAGAAAAACCCCAACGGGGCGTTGTTCTGGCTGTTGGCCCCGGTCGTGTCGAGAACGGAAACAAAATCGCCATGACGGTCAAGCCCGGCGATTCCGTGCTGTACGGCAAGTACTCAGGAACCGAGGTCACACTCGACGACACCGAGTACATGATTATGCGAGAGAGTGATATTCTCGGCATCATTCAGTAACGAATTACAACAACTCAACCCAAACCCCAAACAAATATCATGGCAAAACAAATCGTTTTCGACGCAGACGCTCGCGGCGCACTCAAGCGCGGTGTAGACCAACTTGCGAGCGCAGTTAAAGTGACGCTTGGCCCCAAGGGTCGCAACGTCATCATCGAGAAAAAATTTGGATCCCCTACTGTCACCAAAGATGGTGTAACAGTGGCCAAAGAAGTTGAGCTGGAAGACAAGCTTGAGAATGTAGGCGCACAGATGGTCAAGGAGGTTGCCTCCAAAACCAGCGATGTAGCCGGCGACGGCACAACAACCGCAACTGTCCTTGCTCAGGCAATCATGACGGCTGGCCTCAAAAACGTCACCGCTGGCGCCAACCCCATGGACCTCAAGCGCGGCATCGACAAGGCCGTTGGCCAGATTGTATCGCATCTGCGCACACAAAGTCGCGATATTGAAGGCCGTAACGAAATTGCACAGGTTGGTGCGATCAGTGCCAACAACGACGAAGCAATCGGCTCACTGATTTCAGATGCCTTTGAGCGCGTTGGCAAAGATGGTGTCATCACTGTCGAGGAAGCCCGAGGAACAGAAACCACACTGGATGTCGTCGAAGGGATGCAGTTTGATCGTGGATACCTGTCTCCTTACTTCGTGACAAACCCCGATGACATGGAAACTGTCCTTGAAGATGCATATCTGCTCATCTTCGACAAGAAAATCTCCGCAATGAAGGATCTACTCCCGATTCTGGAGAAAATTGTGCAGACCAGTTCTCCGCTTCTTGTGATCGCCGAAGATGTCGAAGGAGAGGCCCTAGCAACAATGGTCGTCAACAAACTGCGTGGGACGCTCCGTGTAGCCGCAGTTAAAGCCCCTGGCTTCGGGGACCGCAGGAAAGCAATGCTGGAAGACATCGCAATCCTTACGGGTGGTACCGTGATCAGTGAAGAAAAAGGGTACCGCCTGGAGAATGCCGTGCTGGACTATCTGGGTCAGGCCAAGCGCATTGTGATCGACAAAGACACTACCGTTATTGTAGATGGTGCGGGAAAAACAGACCAGATCAAAGCCCGCACGAATCAGATTAGGCAGCAGATCGAGACCACAACGAGTGACTACGACCGCGAAAAACTGCAGGAACGTCTGGCAAAACTGAGCGGTGGAGTTGCTGTTCTCAAAATCGGTGCGGCAACCGAACCGGAAATGAAAGAGAAAAAAGCCCGTGTCGAGGATGCGCTGCACGCAACGCGCGCAGCCATTGAAGAAGGCATCGTTCCAGGCGGCGGGGTTGCACTTATCCGGTCTATCAGTTCGCTTGACGATACCGACACCGAGAACGAAGATCAGATGATCGGCGTCAATATTGTGCGCCGTGCACTTGAAGAACCTCTGCGCCAGATCGCTGCGAATGCTGGTGTTGAGGGTTCTATCGTTGCACAGAAAGTCAAGGAAGGTGAAAATGATTTCGGGTTTAATGCGCATACCGAGGAGTACGAAGCACTGGTGAGTTCTGGGGTCATTGATCCCACCAAGGTTGTGCGCGCTGCCCTGGAAAATGCTTCTTCCGTCAGTGGTTTGCTACTGACCACCGAATCCGTAGTAGCCGATCGCCCTGAGCCGAAGGGCGCCGCCGGCGGCGGAGAGCACCATGATCATGGTGGCGGTGGTATGGGCGGTATGGGGGGCGGAATGGGCTTCTAAGCCTACCCCGGGGGGATCGTTCAATCGATCCCCCCGGCCCCTTACTTGTCGGAGTGTATGTCGTCCATGTATTGGCGTGCGAGAAAATCAGCTTCACGCTCGCTGGATGCTTCCGCATAAATACGTACGATCGGCTCGGTGTTTGACTTGCGTGCGTGCACCCAGCCCTCCGGTAAGCTGATCTTCACACCATCTACAGTGGAGATCTCCTTGTCCCCATGCATCGCGGCAAAGCGGGCGAGCGCTTCGTCGGGATGTGCGACTTGGACTTTGTTCTTGGAAATCACATACTGCGGTAACGAGCGCCTGTACTCCGAGAGCGGGATGCCGAGTTCAGTCAGATGCTGAAGCACGATTGCCGCTCCTATGAGTGCATCCCGGCCGTAATGAAGCTCGGGAAGTATTACACCGCCATTACCTTCTCCGCCAAGGATTGCATCGTGTTGCTGCATCATCTTGACTACATTAATCTCTCCAACTGCGGACCTGTAAACCGGCATGCCGTACCGGGCAGCAACATCATCAATCGCTCGAGAGGAAGATAGATTGGTTACATATGGCCCGCTACGCCTGCGCCACAAAAAATCGGCTGCTATGACTTGGGTCAGTTCTTCGCTCACATAGTCCCCACGATCATCAATCAGTGCCAATCGGTCGGCATCTGGATCAACAACCAGGCCCAGGTCGGCGCCCGTTTCGCGCACATACTCCATCGTGCCGTGCAGGTGCTGTGGCAGAGGCTCAGCAGGATGAGCAAACCGGCCGGTAACATCACCATTGATCAACTTAATATTGCCGACCCCCAAACGTTCGAGCAGATGCGGCATAGCCAGGGCACCCACGGAGTTGATGCCATCAACCACAATCGTATACCCCATGGAAGCAATCGCATCCGGTTGACAGTAGGGCAGACCCAGGATCGCATCAACATGCCGGTCTAGATAATCCCCGGCCCTTACAGCACCAGGGACAACATCTTGATGCATCGGGGGCTCTGGATGTCTTGCCATCGCCATTACAACTGCCCCCGCCTCCGGCGATAAAAATTCACTCTTATGATTTAACAGCTTAAGCGCATTCCACTCTTCCGGATTGTGCGAGGCGCTCAATACAATACCTCCTCTTGCTTTTTCGAACAGAACCGCCATAGCAATAGTTGGCGTCGGTGCAAGTCCTGCATCTACGACCTCAATTCCGAGGCTGCGCAGCGTGGATGCCACAAGTTGCATGCACACTTCCCCGGAAACACGCGCATCCCGGCCCACGACAACGCGCCGGGGAAGATCGTTGGACTGGTTCAGGCAAAATTTGCCGAAGGCCAAGCTGTAACGTACGAGCACCAGTGCATCCAAACCTGCACCGTAAATTCCTCTGACCCCTGAAATTGATTCAATAAGCATTCGTATGAGTGTAACCGGACTGAGACAATGGAACAGAGTAGCTATTGATTGGGTTGCTTTGGGCCGCAGTTTTTTTGTGCATGAACTCACCGAAAATTACATCTAACCCCCGTCGGCGATACCACTATGCGGCGGGCGGGTTGCTTTTGTGTCTCCTCCTGGTTAGTTGGGGAGGCGTTGTCACCAGTATCGAGGCCGGCCTGGCTGTTCCAGATTGGCCCAGTTCGTTCGGCTCGTATGATCCGATTGCAACGGGGTACAGTGATCCAGAAAATCCAGATGCCCGTTGGTGGCAGGAAGGACCGGTTCTGGCAGAACACGGACACCGACTTTTGGGAGCTCTAGTTGGCCTATGGATCATGGGACTCGCCCTATGGACCTGGCTGGCAGATTCACGCCGCTGGATTCGCATCCTGGCTGTATCAGCAACTGGTCTAGTGATCCTACAGGGGGTTCTCGGGGGACTTCGTGTAATCTGGACATCCATGGATCTAGCCGTCGTACATGCTATGGGCGCACAGCTTTTCTTCTGTGCAGCGGTGATCCTCACAGTTTCCTGTTCGCGTACATGGCTTACGCACAATATAGAAAGTTCGCCGGAGATGCGGCAATTACGTATCTTGGCAGGTTCAACTGCGGTCGTGGTGTATATCCAGATCCTGCTCGGTGCTTTACTACGGCATCCGGGAGCAGGAGTGGATCTGACTTTTATTTTAGTACACGCCGCAGGAAGCGTTTTGGTGTTGTCTCTTATTATTGTCACCTGTGGACGTATTCGGGAACACTTTAGTGACAAGCCATTGCTGAACCGTGGGGCTTGGGTTATGTTAACGTGTTTGATTTTGCAGTTGATCTTGGGCATGATTGCTCTTACTACGCTACTCTATGACGCAGGACAGGGGCAACGAAGCCTTGCCCAGATTGTGTTTTCCTCCTCGCACCTGGTGGTTGGTACTATTCTCATGGGCAGTTGCGCGTGTGTGCTGCTCGGAACTCTGCGGCTGCGAAGTGGATAGCAACGTCTTCACATCAGAGGAAGCCGCAGAACTGCGTCTGCTACGGCCCGGTGCAAGCCCGGCTTCGATCGTGCAGGACTATTGGGAACTGGTCAAACCGGAGATTGCCTTTCTGGTCGTACTCTCGGCCCTTGCAGGCTTCATGCTGGGGGCTGGCGAGAGCATAAACCCATTATTGCTGGCACTAACCCTCGGAGGAACAGCGCTTGCAAGTGCGGGGGGAGGCGTACTCAATCACTACATAGAACGCAATGACGACGCACTCATGCGTCGTACTGCACAACGGCCGCTGCCGTCCGGGCGGATCGGAGCAGGTACTGCGCTGACCTTCGGACTGGTTCTCATTACCGGTGGTCTGACACTGCTTTGGTGGGTAAACTACATCACACTGCTCTTGGCAGCATTGACCATCGTGCTATACCTGTTTGCCTACACGCCACTCAAGCGTCGCACCACCTACAACACGCTGATTGGAACCATACCCGGGGCGCTACCAGCATTGGGAGGTTATGTGGCAGCAACAGGAACGGTCGGGACCGGTGGCTGGATTCTTTTCTCTATACTTGCCCTTTGGCAGATGCCTCACTTCCTGGCGCTTGCCTGGATGTATCGCAAAGACTACGCACGTGGAGGTCACGCCATGTTTCCTGTCCGGAATCCAGACGGAAGAGCCACGGCCAAACGAACCTTGATATACAGTACACTACTGGTGGGCACCAGCCTGTTACCCACGATGCTGGATTACACAGGATGGCTTTACCTTGCAATCATAATCCCGACCGGAATCGGATTTATTCTGCCTGCGATCAGCTTTTACCGCAAACAAACGCCCCGACTTGCACGAAAAATCCTGCTAGCCAGTATCGCGTACGTGCCGCTACTCGTAACCGCAATTGCAGCTGATCTCTGGCTGCTGTAACTGGGTACTACACCAGACCTTAACTATGCGCACGTCACCGGTTGACTTCTATTGATGGTTTCCTTAGAAGTGATCGTGCCAACGCCTCCCGCCGCACAGTTACTCCAGTAGCGAAATACTCCGCCTGTGCACCCTCTTCGGTCTGCACGATTCCGTCGCAAATGGACACAAGATCGACACAACTTCCCCGCTATTCTATCCGGCGCCAAACTTCTTCGAGACGGAAGCCACTTGGAAACTCACCTACATGGTACCACAGATCCCCCACAACACGGGCAGAGAAACGTAACTCCTCACCTACCAACACCTCGCTCGTATGATATTCCAGATACTCCGTATAGAGCGTATCTCCTTCCAAAGTATACCTGCCGCCACCAGCCAGGACCTCCGCACCGTTGGCCGACTGGTAACCCCAGGAAAAATGTGTGGAGTTCAGGATTTTTATTGAGGGAGGAACGTTCAGGGTTACGATCACTGTGTCCGGGTAAACAGATCGCTGTGACACTATGCGCCAGCTGCCCTCCAAATGATTTGCCGGTGCCTGCGCAAAGGCAGCGGGGCCCGCCAGGATGGCGACCAAAAATAGAATACTCAGTATGTGTTTCATAATTACACCTATAGTTAGTTACTTCCCAACATAGCACTCAATCCCACCATTGTCAAATTGTGGACCCATGCGGTGCAAGATAAACCAAAGAAGTTGTATACCTAGGTTTAGGACGTTGTGGAATCAAGTCATGTCATCCAGGAGGATGTGTCGAGAGAGCTAGGCAACAAAAGGGACTTATGTATCTTATTGAGCCGCCTTAGGAATGAGCGGAAATTTTGCGAATCCACTGGATACAAGCTTGTGTCCCGTCTGGGATGGCAGCAGTCGAAACAACCCTACGAGTGATTGCGGCTCCTCCGTGTTCATGACAAAACCCGTCTTGTAGCGCGGATCTTGCGGGTAACGGGCGACGTTTTGTAGAGATCTGTTAAAGGTGTCAGCAGAAGATTAGAGAGGTCGCAAATGGGCCTGATTTGATTTATGACATATGTAATTCTAGGGACTTCTCCAGGTGGCTCCTGACCCAGCAGGTAAACTAGTCACTTATCCAATCGATACATTTGAACGGTCTCTCCGACGAGAGAATCCGAATGAACTCCAAGGACCATTTGTGTTCCGATATGAGTGATCCGAAACCCTCCAGGAGTAGTCAGGTAGCCTGTTAGCCTGCCCTCGGCGTCGAAAATGTCCCAACCTCTTTCTCCGGAAGACTCCAACAAGTCACTTTGATACCGCTCCACCCACAGGTTGCCTGCTTGATCGACGAGAAATCTACCATAGGCCGGGGGGTTGCTAGCGAATTCGGTCGCACGGATTCGGTCCACGGCAGGACCCGACATTCCTTGGAGACGCTCGTCTACTGCGGCCCGCGATTCATCTATTTCACCTTGTGTGACCACCCGGGGAACGCTCTCCGCACGCACGATTTTGTGCACGGAACCTGATGGGTCAAGGCCAACTAACTCCAACAGACTTGAATGTCCATACCATACCAAATTGCCACCTGTTGCGAACTGTGCCCGCCCACCAAATGCAAGTGGATAGCCGTTCCGACCCAGCTGCTCGCCCGCGAATTCGCCGAGAGTTGCCAAGACTTCTCCCCCGCGGTCAGCTGAGTATAGGACGTGCGTGGATTGGTTGCCCGTATCGTTGGACGGTATTCGAATAAGGGCGCTGATAAGAAGGGTGCCATCTTCTAGCCATCCGATTACGTTGGGGACAGATGCCCCTGAATGCCGAGGAATTTGGAATGATCGAGCGAACGCCCCAGACGATGTGAACAGGGAAATTCGTTCGCCCAAGGGATCGACCGCAGCAATTGTATCGCCCGGCAGTTCCGCAATCGTCCAAAGATTTGCGAATTCTCCAGGTCCCTCGCCGAGTCTTCCAAACGTGCGTAAATGTTCTCCCCTTTCATCGAAAATGCGGATCTCTCCCGTTTGATTTTCTGCTACGGCGATGTCTCCGTTTGATAGCCGTATGACTTCGTTGATACGTCCAAAGAGCCGCGGTCCGGTCTCCGTCTTCTCGTCCTGCCCGATTATTAGGACGGGAGGAAGCTGAAGCCCCCATGCGGCACCCGAGGCTGTCAAGGAATTCTCTGCGATCATGACGCCGGCGCTATCGCGAACGACAGTCGAGGAAGGATTCTCGGGAGAGATACACGTTGTAAAAAAAAGAAGAGTGACCGTTACAGCGAGGAGATAACGAGGAGGCATTGCAAGAGTCTATCGGGTGAGTTGATCGGATCAGCACTCAGAACGAACTGGATGTCAACTCTAGTATGTCCGGTTTTTTTCGCGATGGCTTAAGGTAGTCTTGCCACGGTGATGGCCAAGTTCATCCACAAACGTGAACCGGACGAGTGCAGAGCGCTTAAGGCCTACCCCGGATTCCTCCTCCGTAACTAGCGCGTGCTGCCTAATGCAACGAGTGGCCCTCTATGTTGCACTCGGGCCACGGAAAAGTATGAATTGCAGATCTGCCTGTGCTGCAGTATTCCAGAAGGTAACACGGTTCGGGTATTCGAGTTCGAAAACCGCTGGTTCCGCCAGATCAAGCGATATGTGCCCGACGCGTTTGACCCTGACTCCCACCGCTTGGATAGATACTTGAAAAGGGTGGTCCAGAATAGATCCATCGTGTATAACGTGTTAAAGCTTGACGATGATCTGGTGATGATTCAGTATCATAATGGTGCCGATGGTGGAACTGGCCCGCAAGTATTTGATGACGCAGGCAATTGAGTTACCGAACAGGTCAAAGGTGATGACTTTTTCACCTACACGCGCGACGGCTTGGCGTGTCCTATAGTTCAACCTGACAAGGATAGATCAGGCAACTTGCCCAACCCACACCTTGATGTTTGTGAGTGCCGGGAAAATGTTCGACAACAATACCCTGCGAAGTGAGTTATTTCAAATAACCGTGGGGACTCTCGCCCTCATGGCCGCTGTAACGATTTCGTGGGTGGGACGGATCTAAACAATTCAGAATCTACCGGCTGAAAATGCTACGCCATCACCCGCCGATACCGTATCGCTGATGCCCTTCCCAAACGTGACGCATACCTCCACAGACCTCAAGGCCCTGTCTCCCACTGGTCTGGAAGAATGGGTCGTGGAACTAGGTGAACCGAAATGGCGTGCACGCCAAATTCTGCGCTGGATGTACGCAAAGAATGCTGTGGATTCTTTCGAGTCCATGTTGAATCTGCCTGTATCACTTCGAGATGCCCTCGCAACGAGTGCTCGCATGGAACGCTTGAGGGTGCAGGCACTATTTACGGCACGCGATCAAACGGTAAAAGCACTTATGCAGTTACCCTCAGGGCGAAACGTTGAATCAGTCCTGATCCCATATTTGGATGATCACGGAAACCCGATCCGACTGACGGTGTGTGTTTCCAGCCAGGTTGGCTGTGCAATGGGCTGTACGTTCTGCGCGACAGGGAAAATGGGATTCCAGGAAAACCTGACCTGTGGGCAGATTGTAGACCAGGTCACGTACATGCGCAAGGTCGCGTCCGAACGCTTCGACCGGGATATATCCAATGTGGTCTACATGGGAATGGGAGAACCGCTCCTCAACTATAAAGCACTTTTAGCCAGTCTGGACATCCTAACCCACCCGGAAGCCTGTGCCCTTTCTCCCCGGAGAATCACGGTATCAACCGTCGGTCTTGCACGTCGCATACGCGACCTGGCAAACGATGCCCCCCGCGTGAACCTGGCCGTTTCGCTTCATGCACCCACGGAACCCAAACGGGCAAGCATTATGCCCATCAGCCGCAATGCTCTCACGGGTTTGAAAGCATTGGAACCAGCCATGCAATACCATACGGATACGACCGGACGCCCGTTAACATTTGAGTATTGCCTGTTCAGGGGATTTAATGACTCGTTAGAGGACGCAAGTACTCTGGCCCAGATTTGCCACAACGTTCGCGCAAAGGTTAACCTGATTATGTACAATAGCGTGCCCGGAACAGCATTCGAACGTACAAGCGAAAAGCAACTGGACAAGTTTATGGGGCGCCTGTCAAAACGTGGAGTAACTGTGACAGTACGGCGAAGTCGTGGAGCAGATATTGCCGCCGCATGTGGACAACTCGCCAACCAATCCCAGACATAACTCAAGTTCGGGACCGTTCTGACATCCTCGTAGATCGTGCCGACACATTCCCGGCCGCTGCACTTCCCGTTATCCACCCCACGTGCAGAACTTGACTCTGGGCAATCTTCAGATATCGCCCACTATCAAATTCCGGCGCGCATCAACATTTTGAAGTTCCTTGGACAACCGCACACTACTCCCCCTCTCTCCAAACAAAGATACCCGTGGTATCAATATACCCGGAGCGTCCCTCAAGTGTTACCCAGGCAAGTCCACGATCAAACGAGGAGGCTTTCTCGTATCGCGGTGGAATAACCATTACTCCCTGGAGATCTATAAAGCCATAGCCTTCTCTGGTCAGGACGAGCGCTCGCCCCCCTGAATAATCGTCGGCTCCCAAGTAACTGGGCGAGACTACAACCTCGCCGGTGCGATCAATAAAACCCCATAGACCATCCTCGCTCACACGCGCACGATTTTCTCTAAAAGGAAATACCTGCTCATAGTGAAGCGTCAGTACGAAAGTCCCGGTGGAATCAATGAATCCATGCTGCCTGCCTCTGCGGGCAAGTGCCAGCCCCTCGGTGGGGTTGCGCATTGCATTGAAGATCGGCTCAACTACCCAGGTCCCCGTCGGATCAATAAGACCCCATCGGGTATTAATCCTAACAACAAAAACCTTGCGAACAACCTCCACTGCCGCCAATCCATCCGAAAAAGGAAGTGCTCGAACATAATTCTCAGCCAAGACCGTTTGACCTGCCTTATTGATGTAACCCCATTTGGGCTCAAGGCCTACCACTGTACCGGGACGTTCACGAACAGAAGCCAGTCCCTCATTGAAATCCAGCGCCGCCGTAAAATATCTATCTGTAATCGGTGTACCTGTCCTGTCAATAAAGCTCCAGTATTGACCAGACTGAACTCGCGCAGCCCCATTCGCAAATGGAAAAACAGAAGAAAACTGTGGCTTGATACGTATTGAGTCCTGCGTATCAATGAACCCCCACGCATATCCGAGTCGCACCGCAGCCAATCCCTCAGACGAAACCTGTGCCCCATCATACTTCGGTTCAATGACGCGCTCACCTGCAGAATCAATGAAACCAAACCGACCATTTTCTATGATCGGGTAGATGGTTTCAGCATCCTGACCATAGACTATGTTGGCTGCTGACAGAAGTCCCGAAAGCAGCACGCATCCGACAAAAAACTTCTCCCTATGGTACCAAAGCAAATGCATTATCAATCAGGCGAACATTACGAAAGTAAACGGCAACGGCCACAATCACCTCAGTCCCTGACACCAGTTTTTTTACCGGCTGGAGTGTATCACAGGTAACAACCTCGGCATATTGCAGGATTGCAAGTGGTGCTTGGGCAATAACTGTTCTCATCCCCTCTAGTACAGTACCCGGGCGATCTTCCCCATTTTCAATCATCCCCGCTGCCGCAGTTACCGCCTTCCAGAGCACACTTGCCTGGCTACGCTCGTCAGAAGTGAGATGCTCATTGCGGGAAGAACACGCAAGGCCTGTGGACTCCCGGGCCGTTGGGGCACCTATAACCTTGATATCAATCAATAAATCCCGTGCTAGCTTTCGTAACAGCATATACTGCTGTACATCCTTAAGTCCAAATACACCGACGTGCGGTTTGCACACCGCAAACAATTTCAGGACCACTGTTAAGACCCCCCTGAAATGCTCCGGCCGGTATTTGCCGCAAAGGTGCTCCGAAAGTGTGGGGCAGATGACCCAGACACGCTGTGCTTCTGCGCCATCGGGGTACAATTCCGAAGCTTCAGGAGCAAAGACAACATCAACTCCACCGGTCTCCTCCAGCAACCTGCAATCCGTCTCAAAATCCCTCGGATACACTGCAAAATCCTCATTGGGGCCAAACTGTGTCGGGTTCACGAAAATAGAAACGATCACGTGGTCTGCTTCAGCTTTTGCGCGCCGCACGAGGGACAAGTGCCCTTCATGTAGGTATCCCATCGTAGGAACCAATGCCAGGGAATGCCCGTCCGCACGCTTGTTATCGGCGTACATGCGCATCTCCCTGATTGTCTTGACAATTTCCATCGACTACGCAAAATTAGCCTTAATTTACAGCACCATAACAATACGGGAAACAATCCGTTTAATTGGGACTGGTTTTACAATCCATTTTAGCCACACATGGGTGATTTTCGGATCGAAAAGGATTCACTAGGCGAGGTTCGCGTACCGGCCAATGCCATTTACGGGGCTCAGACGCAACGTGCCGTAGACAATTTCCCAATCAGCGGGCAGCGTATGCCCCGTGCATTCATTCGTGCGCTTGGTCATATCAAACGTGCAGCTGCAATGGCAAATGCGGACACCGGTATGCTGGATCGGTCCGTTGCAGAGGCAATCATAAAGGCAGCAGAAGCCGTAATTGCCGGAGATCTGGATGATCAATTTCCGATTGACGTCTATCAGACAGGTAGTGGCACCTCAAGCAATATGAATGCAAATGAGGTGATTGCACGACTGGCAACCGGAATGCTGGAAGATCAGAGCGTGCACCCAAATGATCAGGTTAATCTTTGTCAGTCCTCAAACGATGTGATCCCGACCTCCATGCAGATAGCTGCTGCGTGTATGATTGAGGATCAACTCTTACCTGCTCTGCATCGACTGGAGCTTGCACTGCAAGAAAAAAGCCGCGCCTTTGACGATATCGTAAAAAGTGCACGCACACATCTCATGGACGCGACCCCAATCACAATGGGACAGGAGTTCGACGGTTACGCCATGCAGATCACACGAGGGATCGGTCGTATTAGAGTCGGCCAAACCGAACTGAGCGAGGTTCCTCTGGGAGGTACCGCAACGGGCTCAGGCATCAACCGGCATCTCGAGTTCCCACAACGAACGCTGGCCTATGTAAGCGAACACACCGGAGTGACATTCCGCGAAGCCGAGAATCACTTTGAAGCACAATCCGCACGGGATGCCGTGGTCTCAGCGTCAGGTGCCCTCAATACAGTGGCCGTTTCTCTTATGAAGATTGCAAACGACATCCGAATACTCTCGAGCGGACCAACCAGTGGAATCGCAGAAATCACACTCCAACCCCTGCAACCCGGTTCCTCAATAATGCCCGGGAAAGTCAACCCGGTTCTTTGTGAGGCTATGATGATGGTTTGTGCGCGGGTTATGGGGAATCATACAACAATTACCGTTTGCGGGCAACACGGAAACCTGGAACTCAATGTGATGATGCCGGTAATGGCGGTAACGCTGTTGGAGAGCATTGAGTTGCTTGCGGGTGCAAGCAACGCTTTTGTCGATAAGTGTCTCGCAGGGCTAGAGGCCAACCGCGCACGTTGTCAAGAGTTGCTGGAACTCAATCCTTCACTTGCAACTGCGCTCAACAGTGCAATCGGTTATGATATGTCTGCCAAGGTTGCCAAGGAGGCTGCTGCCTCTGGGCGCACCGTACGGGAGGTCGTGCTCGAGATGAACCTCCTTGACGAAAAGGCACTTGATGCATTACTTGACGTGCGCAATATGACACAACCAGGAATTCCTGGCAGTCAAGATAATATCGAATAACTTTGGCCCGTTGTTTGCACCGGTTACTACACGTCACAACATCCTGATTTCATGAGTAGACCCAAGATTTTTTCAACTCTTGCTCTCGTAGCAGTCGTCTTTGTTGCAGGTGTGCTTTTTGCCACCACGGGCGCTAATCTGTTCGATCAGGGGCATCGTATTGGCACAGATACGCAGGCCAGCAACTCGAAAGTCCTGCGCGCCCCCTCAACGGCGGCACGCCTAGAGTGGGAGGAAGCGTTCATAAACGTGGCGGACGCTGTGAATCCTGCAGTAGTTCAAATCCGATCGGCAGAAATTGAACGAAGCGATGCACCCAATGCATGGGATCGGGAATTGGAATGGGAAAGAACGCCATTGGAGCGATTTTTCTTCCAAGCCCCCCGGCCAAACGACTTCCCACAAGTTCGTCAAGGCTTGGGCTCAGGTGTCCTGATTCGCTCCGATGGCTACATTGTTACCAATAATCACGTTATTGAGAGCGCAGACAAGTTGCAGGTGCTGCTGCACGACGGCCGCACCTTCACCGCCGCAGTCGTAGGCCGGGACGCAAACACGGACCTGGCTGTGATCAGGATTGACGAAACGGACCTGCCAACGGTAACGCTGGCGCCACCAGGCGATGTGCAGGTTGGACAGTGGGTAATGGCCTTCGGGTCACCGTTGGATGTTGCACTGGAGAATACCGTCACTGCCGGCATCGTGAGTGCAATCGGTCGTACTAGTGCACGATTGTCTGCGATCAACCTGTACTCTGACTTTATCCAAACCGACGCCGCCATCAATAGAGGTAATTCAGGTGGACCGCTCGTCAACATGAGCGGCCAACTGATCGGCATTAACTCGGCTATTCTCTCTCCTACAGGCAACAACGCCGGGATTGGGTTCGCAATCCCGGTCTCCATCGTTGATAATGTCGCAATGCAACTCGTCGAAAAAGGCCGTGTCGACCGTGGATTCCTAGGAATTAATTTTGATCGGGTTTCGAGGTCCTTGGCAAATGCATTGGATGCTCCTCCCGGCTCTGCACAAGTTAGACAGGTGATCGACAACAGTGCTGCCGATAAGGCCGGTGTCAGAACAGGAGATATCATTGCCGGAATAGACGGCGTGGAATTAGAGGACTATTTGCTCCTTCGCACAATTATCGGCAACAAAGCACCTGGAGATCAGGTACTCCTTGAAATTATTCGAGACAATAATCGCTTACAACTTGAAGTTGTTCTGGGCGAATTACTTGACCAAGGTTCGCAAGACAGAGATTCCAATGACCGTCAAGAGGAAGATCCGGACAACCTTGATGAGCTTGGGTTACAGCTGCGCAACTTGGACCGCGAAATACTGCAGGAACGATTCAGCTTATCCGAGGAGATCCAAGGAGTTTGGGTCCAGTCTATCAACCCAAGCAGCACGGCGTATGACGAAGCAGATCTGAGGGCCAACGATATCATCGTTGAAATAAACCGCGAACCGGTTAGTGATCGTGGTGATTTCAGGCGCATTTACAGGAGCATTGCTCCTGGAGATGTCTTCCTGGTCAAGGTTTTGCGCTTTCAACGCACGAGTGAGACGGCCGGCGAATTTCTTCCATTGATGACCGCTCTTACCAAACCTGAGTGAGTTGCAACATTAGAGGGGCCGTTTATGCGGCTCCCTCTATGTATCCATTTCATGTTATATGGCCCAGGATGCTGTGCACGTCAAATTGAGCGGTGGACGGTCCTATGCCATCCATTTTGCTCCATTTCGGGTAGTCCCCCGACTACTTGCTGCTGCCGGGTTACGCAAAGGCTCCTGTCTCATTGTTACCGATACCAATGTGGCAGATCTCTATCTGGAAAAACTTCGGCACTACCTTTCGAAGGCCGGGTGGAGCCCAAATCCGGGACTCATTCTACCTGCTGGTGAAGAGTCCAAGGCACCCGAACTGCTTCAGCGGATCTATGATCATGCTCTGGGAGCAGGTATTGATCGACAGACCCCCGTCCTTGCACTGGGGGGAGGCGTCATCGGTGATCTGGCCGGCTATGCAGCTGCAACCCTGCTTCGCGGCCTGCCGCTCGTGCACCTGCCAACATCGTTAATCGCCCAAGTCGATAGTTCAATCGGGGGAAAGACCGGAATCAATCATTCCGTGGGAAAGAACCTGATCGGTGCCTTTTATCAGCCCAAACTAGTTTGCACAGACCTAGGTGCGCTACAGAGTCTCCCCGAACTTGAGTGGACCAGCGGGCTTGCCGAAGTAGTCAAGCACGGCCTGATTGCAGACGCAGATTTCGCACACGAGCTGTCCGCCAACTGGCACCGTATCCTTCGCCGGGATCAGGATACAGTTCGAGATATGGTTATAAAGGCTGCGGCCATAAAGGCCAAGATCGTCAGCGAAGATGAACGCGAATCCTCACTGCGGGCGATCCTGAACTTCGGACACACCTTTGGTCACGCAATTGAGCGTATTGCAGGTTACGGCCAGTTCACACATGGAGAGGCTGTGGCAGTTGGAATGCGCGCCGCGCTAAAGGTATCCGTCCTCCTCAACCCAAGTTTGCCATACACCACAATAGATTCCCTCCTGAAACGACTCCCTGTAAGAAACTCAATCAAGGACCTTGATCCAAAAAGACTCACCCAAACCATGCACTTCGACAAGAAGGTGCAGGCGGGACATTTGCGTTTGGTGTTGTTAAGTAGAATTGGAAGTGCATATGTAACGGACAAGGTCACCGAGGAGCAGATTTCAGCGGGCTGGGCCAGCGCCCGGAATGCCTAGATGTGATTATGAATGTTGAGAAACCAATTGCGCTGGACTCTGGGAAAAGTGGTAGAGATCACTACGAAACCACCTATTTAGATGCCCTAGAACGGCAAGCGGAGTGGCTGCGTGGTGGAGCGGGGCAAAAAGCTGACTCTGTAGAACAACTTCTCCGCCGAAACAGGATAAAGCCAGAGGCTGTTTTGGAGCTTGGCTGTGGTACGGGCGCCGTCATAGGTGAGTTACAACGAAGAGGACTAGCCCAGCACTACTATGGGATTGATTATTCAGCAACGGCAATAACCCATCTGAAGACCGCATTCCCAGATATCCAGTGCACGGTAGCTGACGTGATGGAAACCGCCAATGTGTTCGACAAGGACTCATTCGATGTTGTTATCTGTAGTCACGTTATTGAGCATCTTGAGAACCCTTTGTCGTTCTTGCAAGCTATCGGTCGACAGTTCCAATTTGATTATATGGTGGCGGAAGTACCCCTGGAAGATCTGTTTTTCGGACGAGTCAAAGCTCTCTTAAACGATCGCAGCAAGAATCCGGCAGGGCATGTGCAGTTTTTTACGCGCCGCAGCTTGCTAGCACTCTTAACGGCCACACAGTACATGGTTGTTGATGAGCGAGTCTATGCGCCGTGCTTCGACAAGGCAACACTGCAGTTTGCTTACGGCGATAAGGGCCTGTTGCGCTACCTCGGCAAAGTACTGACGGAGCATTATTTGCCGAAACATATATCTCGCTTGTGGACGAGGTGGTATCATGCCCACTATGCAGTGCTTTGCCAAAAACAGTAGGGCGGACCGGTATGATGCCAGGAAACTAGCGGAGTACTTTGCGACGGATCTTTTAATCGAATTTAGTTATTCCGGATTCGGAGTTGAGATCCGTGCGGAGCCGTGAAGGCTTTCAGTGAATATGCCTGACATACATACAAACAGTAATCCCATCAGCTGAAATCCCTCTATTGTTCCGCACTGAACAGACCTAAAATCTCAGCAACGGTTATGTTGCCTACCCGTTGACTAAGTCTTGCATCGTGTATCGGAGCAATTGCCTCATTAAAGCGTCGCTTTTCGCCTTCTGACAGATCAATGAAGTGGACGTCAGCTTCCCTCGCCATCCGCAGGCCATCAGCACCAGAGCGATCGAAGGCCTCAGCCCCGGCCATCGAGAATGAGAGGTCAGCAACCTCATCTATCCACCCTTGCTCTTCCAGGGAAAGTGCCTCGTACACTTCCTGATTCATTAGCAGAGCAAATGGAAGTCCAGACAAAGGAAGCCAGGTCGTCAAGTAGTTAGTCGGCTCATGAAGCTGAAATGCTTCAATCCCCGAAGGTGAGACTGCTACGCCGTCAATGACACCTGTTGTCAGACTTTGGTGGAGGACCGTACCAGACTGCATGATGGCACTAGCACCGAGGGCTTCAATAAATGGGATGGCGCTGCGGGTTGAGACTCGGATCTTTAGTCCATGCATGTCTTCAAGCGTCCGAACTGGTTTGTCGCGAGTGAGGAGTATCGGCGCATCATTGGCCCAAAGTCCCAGAACCTTAGCTTCGTATTCCTCCTCGAGAACCAACCGGGCACGCTGCAAGGCCTCAGTGCATTCAATTGCAGTCTTGCAGACACCCGGAAAACTGATGAGATCGGTTTTTGGAAAGAGATCAGCAGTATAGGCGGGAATAACAAGGGCGATATCGGATACGCCGCTGAGCAGAATTGAGTACTGCGCTGGTGCCGACGAGTTCAAGGCCCCCGCGGGATACTGCCGGACGGTCAATTTTCCGTCCGAAAGCCTCTCCAGTTGCTGCGACAGCGGCATGAACATGCCATCGTTTAAGACGTGACCTGTCGACAAAAAATGCGCCAGTGATAATTCTTTGGTCTCAGATTCTTGTCTACATCCTACTGCAAACACCAGTACAAACACCAGAATAAACCCGTGCCTCATACCTGTTACCATAGTTTCGTTATGGACTATCAGACGACGAAGCAGAGACATGCAGAGTCAATATATCCATGTCATGAAACTGTTGATGTCTGACCGAGGTGGCCAAGTGTCTCAAGAGACGGAGAGAGACATCATGCTCTATTTGAGTTAACTCAACACGATCATCAATCCACTCCAACTGATCCTGTAGATTTAGTTCGTCGTTGCCCGCCGCACCAACCCTGAATTCAAGGACGGCATGGTTCTCCTTTTTGCTTGCTGTCAGACGTAGTTCTTGCCTCTCATTGCCGCGAGCTTCCTCTGACGCGTCCAATTCGTCCCTCGACTGCAAGAGTGTAAGCAATGCCTCTTCTGTTGCAGCTTCCATTCGCTCCAGTATTGAGTTCAATCCGCTACTAGCTGCGAACTTCCGAAGAAATTCTTGGATTCGCGGTAGTTCGGCCATATCAAGCTTGCCTCGGATTCGACTCTTCCGCCTTGCGGTCAACGCGGTGAGTAGAAACGCTACGAGCCCTCCAGTAGTCAAACCATTACTCAAGAGTCCGCCAGCTAAGTCCGAGATATAGCCGGAAAAAACCAAATCGAATTCAGATGCAATACCAACCCAAAACGACACGCCCGCGATCAGGCCATTACGCGGGCTTGCGTCCATACTTCTAACGACCTCGCGCAACCCCACCGCAAACAGGGTGGCCATGACCACGGTTATCGCAGCAGCCACAACCGGTGCGGGAATTGCAAGGATGATAGCAAGTGCCTTGGGCAAAAATGCCAGTGTCAAAAGGACCAATCCAGCGGCGAAGGCGGTACTTCGTGCGGCGACACCAGTGATTTCGACAGCTGCCACGGCCCCCGCATGAGGTGTATTGGGCATCGTTCCCGCGAGGCCTGCAAACAGATTCCCAACCCCTTCCGCAGTTACTGCTCTTTGTACCGCTCGGTAATTCACCGCTTGGGAACGGCGCGTCGCTACACGCTGAGCGGAAACCACAAGGGCAATTGACTTGGTTGAACCGACCAATGCCACAAAGAGAAAAGCGGGCAGTAGGGCCCAAAAGGAGGCATCAAAATGAAGGTTTAATCCAGGGGGAGATTCCGAGGGGATGCCAATCCAGCCAGCGTCGGCCACGCGTCCGACATCGTAGATCCCAATGTATGCACTAACCAGAGAACCGACAACGATGCCGGCGGCAGGTGCCCACAGTCGCAAGATCCCACGCCCCCTGAGCACCATTATCAAGATGACGCAGATTGTGATGCCTGCACTCAGTGGCCCCATGTATGCAGGGGTTCCTGTTGGCACCTCGTTTAGCATATCAAAGAGAACCGGCATCACGGTGACGGGGAGGAGCATAATCATGGTTCCCGTGATGACAGGAGTGAGAATTCTACGCAATAGCGAGAGACGCATAGAAAGCACTACTTGGGCGAGCGCCGTGATGACCACCAATGTAGCGAGCAGTCCCGCTCCGCCCCGTAGCAAAGCCTCCGCGCAAACGGCAATAAAGATTGCCGAACTCACATGGGTCAAAGCATATCCCGAACCGATCCGACCCACCCGCATGCTCTGCAGGATCGCGGAAATACCACACGCCAAAACCGAGGCAAACACCGCCCAGGAGATGAGTTCCTCGGCATCTCCTGCTCGAAACACGATCGTTGGTAGTAGAACCACCCCGTTAATGGCCAGGGCAGCAAGCTGTATACCTAGACCCAACGCGAGTGTCTTGGGAATCGTGTCATCAGGTTCATAGGATAGCTTCCCCCCAGATCCGAGCTGCGAGCGCTTCATTCAGATTCCCCAATTAGTCAAGATTGACTGGTTCTTAACCCTCATCCGTACATGGCATTCGGCAGTAAGGTCGCAAGGCTGGGCATCAGTGCAATCAGGATCAACGCCAAGCCCATGGCAAGCCAGAATGGAATGATACCGCGAAACATCTTATGTACTGGTACCTCGGGAGCTACGCCCTTAACCACAAAGATATTCAACCCAACCGGAGGCGATATCAAACCCATTTCGAGGGTAATGACAATCATGATGCCAAACCAGATCATATCAACTCCTAAGGACTCAAGAATCGGCTGAACTAAGGGCACGGTCAGCACGAGCATAGCAAAACCATCAAGAAAGGTGCCCAGCACAACGAACATCAACAAAACTATCGCGGCTATCTGGGCACCCGAGAATCCCTGCTCTGCGACCCATTCAGATGCAACGAATGCGATTCCGGTAAATCCAAGGAACACCTTAAATACGAACGCGCCTAACAGAACAAGGAAAGCTGTACCACTCGCTTTGAGCGTCGCATGGACTGTTTCCGTCAGGGTCTTCCTATTCAATCTACGCCGCCCCAACGCGACGATCAGTGTAAGTAGCGCTCCTACTCCCGCCGCCTCAACCGCAGAAAAGATGCCGGCATAAATACCACCGATAGTTACGATGACGATGCAGAGAACCCAAAATGCTCTCGCGGTAATCCTGAGGTTTTCGCGCCACGGAATCGACGTCTTAACCCGTGGAGCTTTGTGCGGACTCAATCGGACGACCAGCCAGACTATAAAAACAAAGAGGAACGTGAGCAGAATTCCAGGTATTACCCCGGCCATGAATAGACGCCCAATACTTTCTTCGGTAATGATCCCATAAATGACGAGTCCTGCGGACGGCGGAATCAGTATGCCGAGTGTTCCCCCGGCAGCAATAGCACCGGTAGCTAACGAATCATCGTATTTGTACCGTTTCATCTCTGGAAGAGACACGCGCCCCATGGTCATTGCCGCCGCTAAGGACGACCCCGAAAGAGCCGAGAATCCGGCACACGCGACGATTGAAGCAGCTGCAAGACTGCCTCGAAAACGTCCAAACCATGTATGGGCAGCTCGGTAGATGTCTTGGCTCATCCCGGAGATGACAGCCAGATTCCCCATTAGTATAAACAGCGGAAGTATCGTGAGGGGGTATCGGGAAGCGACCGCGAATATTTCTCCAGCTACAACTGGCACCGCGGCAGTAGGGCGAATCAGGATGACTCCGGCAGCACCCACGATCAGCATCGCCAGCCCTGCTGGCATACGAATGAAGAGTAAGACGAGCAATACGCCGAAAGCCACCAACGTAATGCCTATGCTGTCAATCATTCGGGCGGCTCATTTGGATCCTCAGAATTCCATGAAGCAAGCCCAAGGGCTGCCTGGGATACGAGCAATAATCCGTAGACAACAAGCGATACTCCTAAAACAAAATAGAATGGTGGGTGAGGGATTGAAACGCTGCTGGTCACAGCACCACAGGAAAGGCCGCAACTACCGTGAACAAACAGGGCAAACGCAGCCATCGCTGTCACTCCAACGCCAAGAAGACGTGCAATCACATCCGTGACTCTGGTGATTGGCCGACCCCAAATGCGTGCGATCAAATTCATGCAAACGTGAGCCCCCTCCGCCGCACCATACGCAATCGCTGCTGCCACCACGACCGTAAGCGACATCGTCGAGAGGTCCTCAGCCCAGATGAGTGAATCATTCAGAACATAGCGCCAGAAGACCTCCGCCACAGTGACTCCCAAAAGCACCGTGAGCGCGATACCACCTACAACCCCGAACACCGCAATCGGCACCCGGCAATACTTTTCCGCTCGCAAAATGCGGGAAATGTGGTTTTCAAAAATCCTCATGTTTATTGCCGTAATGGTTCAATGGACATCCTCGTCTCAAGAACTCGTTACTGCTGCAACCCGAAACAAAAAACTGGCCACAACTCAGGGTGGGGGTCGTCTACCTCAGAACTCGAGGCACATTTGATTACCACTCTTGCCACCAGTTCCGGTGGCCCGAGCCAAGAAACAAGTGACGAATCGAGATAGCTTTCGTCCGACAAGAAAACCCAACTCTGACTAGCATCCCAGTTCAACCGTTCACGGAAGTCAACCACCGCCGAATTACTTCAGTGGCTACACCCCCCGGTGACTGCTCTCTGCCCTGAAAGGCATGGCTTCCTGCTTAGCCCATGAAATTCGTTTCAATTTGCTTGGTACCCTTTGTCGGGTTTATCCTCATTTGTATGGATAATTAATTTTGGGTGAGTCTAAATTAATCATAAATCATCTCAAATAGCTTTAGAGATTCGGTTATGCGGTAACCCTGGGACGTTGAATGACCATCATAAAGTAGCGGTCTCTGTGCCATCTGGACTGGTTTGCAATGCAAGTTTATTATTCACTGTCGGGATCTCTATCCACAATGTTCGTAGCAGGACACTTTCGTCAAACTGCTTTTCAAGTAAAGAAGGACAAGCGCAGAACTTTCACTTCCTGTATTTGTTCCATTAGAAAGACAGATTAACTGAGTATTATGCGGATTAACAGATTGAGCATCCTTGTACTGATTCTGCTTCTGCCAACAAGCCTCGTTTCGGCACAGTCGGTCATTTCCGGTCGCGTCTCCAACGAATTTGGAGAAGCATTGCGTGGTGCCAATATTTTGATTGAATCGCTATCGATTGGTACGTCCACGGATTTTGAGGGAACCTACAGCCTCCAGGTTCCATCCACGAACTTGGGACAGACACTGAAACTGACGGCCCAATTTGTCGGCTATTTGACTCAGACCCGCGAAATCGTTGTGGAGGAAGGAATGATCACAGAGGACTTTGTACTAAGACCTGATCTTCTTCAGCTTGACGATCTGGTGGTCATGTCCAGAAACAGGGAAGAGTTACTCCAGGATGTTCCGCTGGCGGTTTCGGCTTTCTCAGGTAGAAACTTAGAATCTCGGCAGATCGAAACGACAGATCGCCTCGGTCAGATCATACCCAACGTTAGCTTCAATCATTCTGGCTCTTTGGCGGGAACGAAATCTGCGGCACAGGTCTATATTCGGGGCGTTGGGCAGCGCGACTACCTGCCGGTAACAGATCCGGGAGTTGCAATTTATGTTGATGGCATATACATGCCTCGCACCGTGGGAGCAGTACTGGACCTTGTTAATCTGGAGCGTCTTGAGGTGTTACGGGGGCCGCAGGGGACTCTTTTCGGACGCAATGCCGTGGGTGGTGCTATATCCATACACTCCAGAAGACCTGATGCAGAAGCTCAAAGAAGCATCCGGGCACAGTTTGGTGATGACCGTATGATCCATCTGACCGCGTCGGCAAACGGTGCATTGAAAGATGGACTATTTGGAGATGTAACGCTTGCCATTAGAAGTCGAGAAGGATACGTGAAGCGTGTCCACGATGGACTTGATATGGGAAACGATAACTTAATTGCAGCCCGCAGTTCAATCGTGTGGCATGCATCAAATACATTGGAGGTCTTCGCTACTGGCGACTATTCTCGCAGGCGAGAGAATGGAGCCCCGACCGTCAACGGTGGCGTTAATGATAAGCAAGCGTTTGCAACTTTTGGCAATGCCGTATTGCCCAGTTGCACCGCAATCAGGATCAATCCCAACTTCCCCCAGAGCGGACCGCCATCGTTTCCTCCGCCAGGAAATGGTGCAAACGGTGCTGAGGGCTGCTACGGGCCCGACAGCTTTGCCGGAGAATATGTCGCGGAAGGTACTTTTCCTGTTTTTGCCAACGTTGATGCTTGGGGAGCCAGTGCTCGGATCTCTTGGTTAATTGGAAACCAAATCACGTTACTGTCTCTAACCGGCTACAGAGGGTTAGATATGGTAATTTCCCGCGATGCCGATAATACACCGGCCAATATTTTACAGAACGAGAATGTAGTCGAGTCCAGTCAGCTCAGCCAGGAATTAAGATTTAGTGGAATTGGCCTTAGCAATCGTATGTACTGGCAAACCGGTCTTTATTTCGCCAACGAGTTAGGGTTTTCGCGCACGTCATTGGTGATCCCGACCGGTTCCTTTGACAGTAACTGGGATCTGGGCTACACTTCAATTGCCGGGTTTGCACAGGCCTCAACCAACTTGATCGGCGGGCTCTCTTTGACAGCCGGTGCACGCTACACTAGAGACCATAAGACCGTGACACCGGATGTCTTCGCGTTGGGCGATGCTTCTCAAGGCAGACGAAGTATCCATGAACCCACATGGCCCTTAGCTAGGGGAACCTATCGTCCCATTACCGGGCCAATGAACCCTGGAGATCGCATGCTCCCTAACAGGAAGTTTACCAGAGAATTCGATGCGCTAACCGTTATGACTAACCTTGCATATGAGTTTAGCGACAACATGATGGTCTATGCCAGCCTCACTGAGGGATTTAAGAGCGGCGGCTTTGATGCTCGGGTCCCGACTCCCCCACCCGGCTTCGAGGCTAATTCACCCGATGCCTCTCCGACCGATTATGAGCCTGAAACACTTGTCAGTTATGAAATAGGTCTTAAGTCAAATTCTAGCGATGGTCGTCTCAAACTGAACTTGACCCTTTTCCGTGCCGAATACAAGGATGTACAAGTCATTATCCGCCAGTCAATCAACCCCATCACGGTTAATGGTGGCTCGGCCAACCTGCAGGGTGTAGAAGTGGAAGGAGCATGGGCACCTACTGACGAATGGAATCTCGTAGCTAATTTGGGCTTTCTGGATGCGGAGTACGATCAACTGAGCACCGACGTTCTCGGAAGCAACACCCCAGTTCTGCCAGGTTTCAGGCTACCTAAAACTCCACGCTTTAATCATTCGCTTGAAATTGGAAGAAAATTTGATATTCGAAGTCTGACCGTTATCCCTAAGATCCATTGGACATCTGTGGCATCGCAATACCACGACGCAGTGAATACCCCTCAGTTATTTCAGGAAGGATATCACCTGCTAAATGCTTCAATCAGTTTTGCAACTGCAGATGACAAATGGGAGGTAATGACCGCATTCCGCAATCTGACGGACGAGCGCTATCTATTAACGGGAACCTCCGCCTGGGGCACGGCAGCGGCTTACATTGAACAGGTGTATGGAAGGCCGTTTGAGTGGTCCGTTTCAGCGAAGAGACGTTGGTAAAAGAGTTGAGGCGTGCCAGTAATGACCAAGTCAGTTTGTAGAGTGGCCGAGCTGCTTCGCCGTAGCCATTCGTTTTGGCAGATATACGATGGAGTCTTTCACCTAGCCTGCCACAAGTGCATCAGGTAGACATGAATACTAACCGTGCTTTGCGACGAATTTGTGCTACGCTTGCCATAGGAGCTTGCATGCTGGCACCCGCACAGGCGCAGGAATTGACGTTTACGCTTGTCGAGCAATTCGTCATCGGTGATGACGAGGAGGCGTCTGCCGAGTATCTTCTGTCGTTTCCCAAGATGGTTAGGACGGACTCGAAAGGCAATATATATGTCCAAGATAGAAGGCGTATGGGCATTCGGGTCTTTGATGCAACTGGTCAGTACGTTACCACGATCGGGAAAAGGGGTGAAGGTCCCGGAGAGATGCGGGAGATCATCGGCATGCATGTGGATGATCAGGATCGGCTGATCGTGGCCGATCGGATAAGCGCGCGGTTTACGATCTTCACGGAAATGGGTAATGGTATTGAAACAATATCGTTCGCAGACGAAAGGACTATCTCGCCTCATCCAATCCTGTCTCTTGAAGGCGCGTATGTGCTCAAGTACGTAAGGCTGATTGACGATCCTGAAGAGGATCTTCCCTACATCAAGGACGACAATACGCTTCATCTGCACGACAGCAAGCTGAATCGGATTGAGTCCTTTGCCCGATTGGATGAACTGTTTGACCTTAACCGTCCCTTCCTTAAAGCACATTCCGGCTCGTCTAGTGCACTGATAATGGCGACGAACGGAATTGACACTATTATACTAGCCCCCTTCGTTTACAGTGGATACGTCTACCGGTACACACGATCGAATGGCTCCTGGGACATGGAGAAGCTAAAAGGGAGTCCTGCACCCAGAAGAGCCTATATACCGTTCAGCGAGCGTGATCGTGAGGCAAATCGGGATCTTCGCAGGTCTTCTATTTCAACCTCAGGCCCAACTGGAATTTACCGTGCGAGGGTGTTGAATTGGAGCGTTGGCATTGCAATTCTAAGCACCAGCGAATTTGTGAACTTTACTAAGCAGACACCGCTAGGGGGGGGGGGGGGGGGGGGGGGGGAAGAAAAGGGGGGGGGGGGGGCCGGGTTTGGGGGGGGGGGGTGTTTGGCCCCGGGCGGTAGTATTACAACATATTAACAACCAAACGG
>JAPPGC010000045.1:30766-45523 GCA_028875125.1 Bacteroidota bacterium
CCCCCCCCCCCCCCCCCCCCCCCCCCCCCCCCCCCCCCCCCCCCCCCCCGCTCGGAAATAAAGCGGAGCTGTTCGATCAGGATGGAAGCCTCCAGGGATATGGCCCGCTGCAGTTCGATTCTCCAGAGTTGAACAGCAACAGGAGCGTCAGGGGTTCCATCAGCATCCTGTGGACAGATGGGAATGATCGTGTCTATTTGCGTAGGAAGAACGGTGAAGGCTTCTTTGTGCTCAGTGTTGCGAATCTAGAAATCAGTTCAAAATGAGTAGCGAGTATTGCTGCAACTGTGCAACACTGGCGCATTAGTCAAGACATGCGTTAACAACGGGCTCGGCGGGACCATTGAATCCCGAGCTTGTCCAACCCTTTCAAATCTGGGGCACTTGCAGAGATTCAATTCATAGGGGTAAACCACCACAGAGAATTCAACGGCGTAGAATGCGCCGTATGCGTACGCCTCTGATATCCGCTCCGATCAATCCCTCCGCAGCTTCAGGGCGCCCTGCACCCGTAGCGCTCCTGCCAGCACGGCAAAAAGCGCCAGCTCCCAGAACTGGTCGGGATAGCCAAAGCAGAAGGTCCAGACCTTGACAGCTGCATAGATCAGCCCGCCCCACAGGGCGAGGAGGCAGATCTGGAAGAGGATCGTGGTCAACGTATTAATAAAATTACTCATCTGTGTAAAGTTGGCATAAGTATCAACTATTCATCACCGGAAAACAGCTCTCCCTGGACGAAACGATCGTTCTCGCGGGTGTTCTCTTTTGTCTGATTCCGGGGTGGCGCGGCGCCTTTCTGGCCAGAGCGAGGCACATGAGCCGGGATTTTGTCAAGCCAGTAACTTCTGCCAAGCTTGACAGCGCCTCGAACTCACAATCCGTGACCTTGATTGTCACCAGTCGGGATCGCCCCTCCCACTCTCGGGGAGACAGGTACGCCTCCGATTCGTGGAGCTTCCGGTACTGCAGTTGCAGATATTCTGCTGCCTCCCGGAGCGCGTTGGCGTCCAGATTGACGACCTCCTGGAATCGTGGCATTGGAACGACTGCACGACAAATTCCGTGGTGCGTCACGCCCCCAAGGAACACGCAAGATTCAATTCTCTGTGACCAGGATAATTGCATAGGTACAGATCTCCCCCACCCGTGATTGTCGCACTACCTCAACCTTTTTGATGGGTTTTAGGATAGGACCGACTTTTTTTCTTCCGCTACCCTACTGTGTGCAGCACCTAATCTTCCGTAAATACCCTTCCGTTTTGGGATTAATTCCCAAAAAGAAGGGATTTTGAAATAGGCTTGAAAAAAATTTCTCCGGTTTTGTCCCGTAGATTTTGTGTTTGGTACTCTGAATATTCATTTGCCGAGTTTTATCTTTCAAGTTTTTCACACGGTCACCAAAAATGCGAAGAGTTTCGTTGCTGATATCGTTGTTTCTTTGGGGCGCAGTAGCCAGCGCGCAACAACCCAATATTGTCCTTATTGTAGCTGACGACCTCGGGTACGGAGACCTCTCAAGCTATGGGGCAGAAGATCTGCACTCACCTGCCCTTGACAGCCTGGCCACCTCGGGGATTCGATTCACACAGTTCTACGCCAACTCACCCGTCTGCTCCCCGACAAGAGCCTCCTTGCTGTCCGGCCGGTACCCTCCGTTGGCGGGCGTTCCTGGTGTCATCCGCACACATGCATCCAACAACTGGGGAAATCTCGCGCAGAATATTGAGTTGCTGCCCGAAAAACTTCGGCATCGTGGATATCATACTGCAATGGTGGGCAAATGGCATCTGGGCCTCAACGCACCTCAGCGGCCGGTAGACCGAGGCTTTGACCATTTTGAGGGCTTTCTGGGTGATATGATGGACGATTACTATAACCACCGGCGTCACGGGATTAATTACATGCGCCGCGGTGAGGAGGTCATCAGTCCTGAAGGACACGCCACAGATCAATTCACGGACTGGGCGGTGCACTACGTAGAAAGTCGAACGGTCTCCACAGCACCATTCTTCCTCTACCTAGCGTATAACGCCCCCCATACCCCCATTCAACCACCTGAGGAATGGGTTACCAAAGTGCAACAGCGGGAAGGTAACATCGACGAAGCCCGAGCTAAGCTCGTGGCTCTGATCGAACATATGGATCACGGAATCGGCAAGGTAATGGCCGCCCTAAAAGAGACCGGATTCTATGATAACACCCTTGTGATTTTCGTAAGTGATAACGGCGGACAACTCAATGTCGGCGCCCGTAACGGTCCATTACGCGACGGCAAGGGAACCGTGTATGAAGGCGGCATTAGAGTGCCTGCCATTGCGTCCTGGCCGGGAAATATCGCACCTGGCACTGCCAGTGATGCCCTCCTGACCACAATGGATATTTACCCTACACTTCTTGAGGCAGCCCAAGCAAGGATCACTCAATTTATTGATGGAACCAGCTTTCTCGGCTCACTCCTCGGCGGCCCGGATCCTGACCCGAACCGTCTCTTGTTTTTCTCCAGACGGGAAGGAGGTCTACGCTTCGGTGGAAAAACGATTGAAGCGGTCCGGCAGGGACCTTGGAAACTGCTTCAAAACAGCCCCTACGCTCCATTAGAGCTTTACAATCTCGAGCGGGACCCACTTGAGACAACAGACCTGTCCTCGGCTGAACCTGACGTTTTTCGAAGGCTTGCCGCTGAACTTCGACAATATGTGCAGGAGGCCGGCAGCGTGCCCTGGCAGTAGTCTGAGACTTACAGCTTCCAGGGACCTCGCATACTCCGGGTTACAAGCGCATTTGCTTCTTGGTCTCCCGTGAATTTCTCCTTTTTCGGATTAAATTCCAGCGTACGCTCCAGACGCATACAAATCTCACTCGTTAGGCAGGCTACAAGTGAACTGTGACCGATATCAACATCACAGACCGGCTTGTTACGTGTTTTTACACAGTTGAGGAAGTTTCTGCGATGATCGTCACTGCGATAAAGATGTGTATCGCTGGGTTTCATGGCAACTGTAAGCAGGGCTTCGTCAGAAGCCCATATATCACCACGGCTGACACCAACCCAACCCTCCGTGCCAATAAACTGAATCATCCCTTCGTGCGGCCCCTTCTTCTTTATTATCGGAGGGCTATCGGCGTACATCAAAGTAACCTCGTCCTCTTCAGCGTCGGAGGCATGCACAATTTTAGTTGGAGCAGAGCCATCGAGCCCCAGTCCCCAGAGAGCAATATCGAAGTTGTGCGCTCCCCAATCAGCCACATGCCCCGCCGAATACGGTATCCACGCCCGCCAAGCCCCTTCCTCTGTATTGTAGCCGCCGCTCACACGCTTGCTGTGATAGGGCGCCGACGGGGCGTTACCCAACCATAATTCATAAAGGAACCCGTCTGGAATGGGCTCCTCCCCGTGCGGGAATGAGCGGGAAATATTCCCCACTTGGGCATAGACCTTCTGAATCTCACCAATGTATCCGTTGCGGGCCAGCTCACATGCATGCCTGAACTGAGCACCCGAACGCTGCTGACTTCCATTTTGAAATACGCGATTGTATTTCCGGACAGCATTAACCATTGCCCTTCCTTCGCTGATGGTTCGCGCCAAAGGCTTCTCGCTATACATATCCTTACCGGCTTTGGCTGCTGCCACCGCCATATATGCATGCCAATGATCCGGCAGTGCCAGGCACACGGCATCAATGTCGTCACGCTCGAGGACCTGCCAGAAAAATGTATAGCCGTCACAACCCTTATAGCTGCTCGTACCACTATTTTCTGCATACGTAGTATTAACCAATTGACGCGATGGCTCCCGTCCTCTTAATCCACGCCCCGCATAATTATCTCCGGACTTATTCACATCACACACGGCCAATACCTGTACATCCGGTTTTTCAATAAACACCTGCAGGTTATTCATTCCCATACTTCCCATACCAATGAACCCCATAGTGATCCGGTCGCTGGGAGCAGGCCGGTTACCCCGGCCAAGCACAGATGCGGGAACGATGACGGGAAGCGCGGCAGCAGCGCTCAAACCCTTTAGAAAACTGCGTCGGCTGACAGACATGGAACTCATTACCTTATGACTTTATTGGCCCCGTAATATAGCAAAACGCTTGTTAACCTGCCCTTTGCTGCTTACTTTCACAGAGATTATATCTTACTATTATTGGCACACGTGCCTACCTTCACCCTAATCCGACTTTGTTAGAGTTATGCCTAACCCATGGACTGGAATTGGAAATCCTTACTCGCGCGCGGAAGTGCTTGAGCGCCTGAATGCCACACTGGCCCGTGGCGAACCGATTATTGTAGCTGGCGCCGGCACAGGTATCAGTGCCAAATTTATTGAGAAGGGCGGTGCGGATCTGCTGATCATCTACAACTCCGGGCGCTTCCGTATGTCTGGACATGGTTCAACTGCCGGACTTATGGCCTATGGAGATGCAAACGCTGTTGCTATGGAGATTGGTGAATTTGAGGTGCTTCCGGTCGTCAAGGAGATTCCAGTGATCTGCGGCGTTCATGCTTCGGATCCACGACGACGCATCTGGCATCACCTGCTTAAGGTGAAGGACATGGGATTTAGTGGCATAAACAACTTCCCCACCCATGCAATCGTGGATGGTCTCTTCCGACAGGTCCTCGAAGAGACTGGCATGAGCGTGCAGCATGAGATTGATATGGTTGCTCTCGCCCAGAAACGAGGAATTGACCTTTTCTCTATCGTGTACGTCGCAACACCGGAGGAATCCCGCAGGATGGCCGAGGCGGGAGCGGATGTTATCATTGCCCACGTGGGATGCACGATCGGTGGATCAATCGGCGTTACTGGAGCGACCTGCACCCTGGAGGAAGCTGCAACACGTACTCAAGGAATTATTGAAGCTGCCCGCAGCGTCCGCAAGGATATCATTTTCCTGAGTCACGGAGGTCCAATCTGTACACCCTCAGATGCTGCGTACATCAACGAGCACTCCGACACCGTCGGATTTGTAGGTGCCAGCAGCCTTGAACGAATGGGGGTAGAACAATCCCTAATCAACCTTACAAGAGAATTTAAACAGATCCCGTGTCCAGCGGCCCGTAAACACTGATGTCCAGACAATTCTTTCTGAACAAGGAAACTCAATGGATAGAGCCCGTTGATCAAGGTACCAATACCTGGATCAATTACCCGAATCCCGTTACTCCGGGGCTATTTGCCGCTAAGGCCGAGATTGCGAGTGGAAAGGGCCACGACTTTCATTGCCATCCCGGGCGCGAGGAGTTAATCCTTGTGCTGCAGGGCACCATTGAACAATGGATCGGCGAATCCTGTAAGATTCTATCTCCTGGAGATGCCGTAGTGATCCCCGCTGGCTTGGCTCACGCCTCTTTTAACGCGGGAGAGGACTCAGCAGTACTTTTTGTAGTATTAACCCCGACCGAACTTGACGCCCCGCTCGGCGAGGATTTATCCAATCTGGAACCATGGAACAAGCTTCGTACCCGCAACACCTAAGTCAGATGAAACTCTATCTGCCCACTACCCTTGCCGTGCTATTGCTGCTGACCGGTTGCTCAGGAAAAGCAACGCTGCATTATTCACCTGCAAGCAATGACGTAACCATCCATCAGCTTCAGGCTCCGCTTACCCCCGAAGAGACCTTGACACGACTCGAGGTTCCGGAGGGTTTCGATGTCCATGTTTTCGCACATGAACCGGACATCGTTAATCCAATTGCACTAACCTGGGATGAACGTGGACGATTGTGGGTCGTCGAGTCGACGAACTATCCACACGATCATGTTGGTGAGGAATCCGGCACCGACCGTATCACGATCTGCGAGGATACAGACGGCGATTATCGTGCAGACAGGTTCATACGATTCGCAGAAAACCAGCCTCTGACCACCAGCATCACCTTGGTAAAAGGAGGAGCCATTGTCGGACAAGCACCGGATCTGGTCTTTTTGGAGGATACAGACGGCGATGACCGTGCAGACGAAAAACATGTGATCGTGGACGATGCCTTTGGTACATATGATACCCATGCTGTGATGAGCAATACGAAGTTAGGTCTCGACAATTTTCTCTGGGGAGCTGTCGGGTACAGCGGGCTCTACGAACCTGGCCGTGTCCCTGACCAGGAGGCACTCATTCTGCGCATGGGATTATTTCGGGTAAGGAAAGACGGGACAGACCTAGAACCCATCGCTGCATTCAACAACAATACATGGGGGCTGGGCATAGGGGAAGACAATACCATCTATGGCTCCACCGCCAATAATAACCATGCCATTGTAGTAGGTACCCCTTTGAGACACCAGACAGGCATGAATGTAGCCAATGTTCAAAGCCACTATCTGGTGGCGCACTCATCTGAGCGTCAACTGCAGCAGGTGGATTTTCGGGACGGCTACACTGCTGCTGCGGGTGCGTTTCCCTACAACGGTCGACGATACCCGTCCAAATACTGGGGGGCTCTCATGGTGGCCGAGCCCACGGCTCATGTTGTGCATGCGTCAACGTTAGAGCCTTTTGGAAGTATCGAAAGGGAACCCGAAGGCGAGATCCTTAACATCCTGGCCAGTAGTGATGAATGGGTTGCTCCGGTTTTCGCCGATGTCGGCCCCGATGAGAATCTATGGATTGCCGATTGGTACAATCCCGTGATTCAGCATAATCCGGATCGACGGGGCATGATTAATCAGATATGGAATGATAATCGTGGTCCCGGCAACGCACACCTGAATCCATTGCGTGACCGCGAACACGGCCGTGTGTACGTGGTCACTTATGGTGAGCCGCCGCCCCGGAGAAGCCTTTCTTATGAGGACACCGAAGGTCTCCTCGAAGCCCTTCAGGGCACCAACCAGTTCTGGCGTCTCACGGCACAGAGAATGCTGATTGAGAATAATGCACTGGAATTGGAAGGGGAGCTTACTCAGTTGGTACTTCGGCAGGATTTAGATGAAACAGGTTTTGATCCGGGCGCTGTGCATGCACTTTGGACGTTGCACGGCCTGGGGGCGGACGAGGCGCTGGCAGTGGTTTCTGCTACGGCACTGGTTCACCCGTCGCCCGCTGTTCGTAAAGCTGGTATACAGACGCTCCCCCTGACCGTTGATAGTGCAAAGCTTCTGGCTAAGCACCGTGTATTTGCTGATGATGATCTTAGTGTTCGGCTGACTGCCCTTCTGAAAGCACAGGATATGGGACCCCAGGTAACTCCGCTGATCCTGACCGCCGCTCAAGAAGCGCTCCCAGGTGCTGATGACTGGATTCTTGCCGCCTATAACGCGATCACTCCGATTGGAATCGTAGAAGAGGATTCCGAACCGGAAGCGGTAGCGGAGCCGCAAATGCTGCCTCCTGCCCGCCTTGAGCTGACGGCCCCCGATGGAATCATGCGATTCGGCGAAGAGACGCTGAAAGCTTTTGCCGGCCAGGAAATCAGGATTGATTTCGTGAACCTACATCCTGACCTCCATAATGCTGTGTTCCTGAAAATGGGAACTGATGTGCAGGCGTTCGGAAAAGATCTGGACGCGTACATGACCACCCCTACAAGTGCAGATACGGAGTACATCCCGCCTGGCCGGTCACAGGATGTCCTCGGCTCAACCGGGGTACTATCCCTGGGCGAGTCAATAAGCGTTACGCTTGACCCGCTAACGGAAGGAACCTATCCTTTCCTGTGCTCCGTACCCGGGCACTGGGCACTCATGCTAGGCACCCTGGAAATCACTACAGCACCTGACCTTCCCCGCAATGATGCAGGTTGGACCTGGGAGGGTTCCAACTCTGAGGCCGATCCGATTGTATATCTGGCGGGCAGTGTCAGTCGCGGTTCTCAATCCCATCATCACGCACGCGTTTTTGGGTTTGCGGATGGGCAGTTGCTGTTCGGAAAGGGAGATCGGACCTTCATTTACACAGAAACACCTGAGGATGCCTTCGTAGAACTGCTGGATAATGCATCATTGCTCGCACTTGCGAACAATAAGCCCATCGAAAACGAAGACAGCCGCCAAGCAATCATGCAACACGTGGAAGCTGGACGCCCGCTTATGATTACACATCCAGCCTCTTGGTATAACTGGGAAACTTGGCCGGAGTACAACGAGCGGCTTGTTGGCGGTGGATCTCGCAGTCATGAACCGATCCAAGCTTTCACTGTGGAAGTTCTGCAGCCAAATCATCCACTCATGGAGGGTGTTCCGGCCAGCTTTGAGATCACAGATGAACTTTACCGGGCCGAGATTCTGCCGGATGCCCAGGCAGTTGTTCTTGCTATTGGACGATCACACGAAACTGAGGCGATTTATCCCGTCGTCTGGGTTCGGCAGGTTGGCGACGCCACCATCGTCGTGAATACACTTGGACATGATGATCGGGCACACGATCTGCCAGCCTACAAGCGCATAATTGCAAATTCGCGCCGGTGGCTGCTACCGGACTAACCGACAAGTGCTTCAAGACCGTTGACCAAGCGATCGAGCGCCTCGCTTAAAGTAGATACCTGAAGTGCACCATATGCGACGCGCAGATAAGTGCCACCAGTCGTCATGCCAAATGTGTCCCCCGGGATGACTGCGACGCCATGCTCCCGTATCAGGCGTGTTGTCAAAGTCTTGGAATCAAGTGCTGTATTAACTGACAACAGGAAATAGAAAGCACCCTTTGAAGGAGAAACAGTAACCGGGGCCTTCACCGCGCTCAGACGCTCTAGTACCATGGTGCGAACCTTGGCCATTGAATCCACATACTGCCTGCAGTAGCCTGCTCCTTCCTCGAGTGCTGCCAGTGCCATTGACTGACTTATCATTGCCGGACAAATCTGATTCGTGTCTTGAATCTTGTGAATGTCTGGCAGCACCTGTGGCGGAACCGCCATATACCCCAAACGCCAACCCGCCATCCCGTATGCCTTGCTCATGGAAAAAAGCGAGATCGTGTGTGCATGCGCTCCAGGAGAACTCCCTGGAGAATAATGCACCGCACCGTCGAATGTGAAATACTCATACGCTTCATCCGACATATGATATATGCCGTGCGCCGCACACAGGTCATTGATGGCCCGCAAAGTTTCTGGTGCATATACAATGCCCGTTGGATTGTTAGGGGATATCGTGACGACGGCACGGGTTTTAGGAGTGATTGCACGCTCAATGGTCTCCACATCGGGAATCAGCGAATCACCGAACGATACGAGTACAGGCTTACAGCCGGCGATGTGCGTGGCCATTTCGTGGTTGAAGTAGTATGGCACGAGCAATATGACCTCATCCTCAGGACTCGTGATCGCAAGTAGTGAAGCAAAGAAGGCCATGTTACTGCCAGCGGTAACTACGACCTCATACCCCGGGTCCAGATTGTTTTCTGCATTCAATTTTTCGGCTAATGCACTTCGCAGCCTGGATCTTCCAATCACATAACCGTACCCATGCGTATTTGGGGCCGTGACCGCCTGCTGCGCAGCTTTGATTGCCCGGGCAGGTGGACCATAGTGTACGACACCCTGTCCCACGGAAATCGTTCCTGGATTTTCCCGCATGAGATCCGCAACAAATCCCATGACCGGCATTTGCACTGACCGCATGCGATCAGATCTCGAAGGTAAAGCTACCGTTTCTCCCGAGTTTTTCATTTGCAAACAGGATTGAAAATACTCTCCTGGCTATTCTTGTCCGACGATTGCATTGTTATAAAGATGATATGTCGTAAACCAAGGCGAATCTCAAACCACATTTATTACGTGATGATTCAAGTATGTAGGCGTGCGTGGGGTTAGACGTACTCAATACTGAGGTATTGATGGTGTAGCCATGAGATTAGCCCCGGAATAGAGCGACGGGAAGTGCATTCATGGCGGGGAGCATTGGGACGGCCTTATGTAAATTATCAATGGCTTTCCGAGGAAGGAAAAAGAGGACTCATTGATATTGGACACGAGACATCCCCGCGCAAACATATAATCATTGAACTGAAAAGTACCAACGAAAGAACAAGAACACTCAAATTGCTTGATCAAGTTGGGAAATACAGTCAAGCGGTCAGAGAGGAAGCTAGGAAAGCGAAAGATAGTAGTACTATTGAGACTATTTGCTTTGTGGAAACTGAATTGAAAGGTTGGGAAACAATTGAAGGTCGAGAAGATTCGGGAAGGATGCTCCAAGCTAATAACGTTCGAGTAGTTTCCTATCAATAGTCAATCCGTTATGCGGGGGGCAGTTACAACAACCACCTCGAATAATCCAAAGGAAAGGGGCGTATCGCCCGATTGTTTCCAGCAATTGGGCAGTGCTCATCTTCTTGGTTTCATCCACCGTCTTCACACTGGAAGACAGTAAAAGACAGCTTTTCCGGCCAATTGGTATGTGTTCAGATGGATAATTTTGATCCACTTTTAACTGTTAGCCACGACTAATCAACTGTGTGGGCGCGTATTCAAGATATGACTAAGCCTTGGATACGTCAATCCTCTTGGGAAATATCTGAAATCAAGCAGGATCACGCAGTTCAAATGGCTGAAATCCATGTAACCTGTTCAGGGTATTCAGTTCACTGATGACCAGAATGTGGTAACTTCTGTCTGGATTTCAACCATCATGAGCGGAAGTGGCATAACGTGGAAATCTGTAGTTACTGTACAAAGGTGGACCTTCAGTGCCGGGATCAATGATTAATGTAAATGGGTGACGAGACACGAGGAAGGGATTTTTGGCCTCAATATTCCTCACTACCAGTTGAGTGGACCGATTTTGGGGACAGGGAAGACTACTTCGCAGAATATGCCATAGTCGGCGCAATTCCTTCTATTTTGGTTGACACCCTGTCAACAGGTACTATTGATCCAAACCTACAGGAATGTTTCAGACAAGTTTTCTCTCAGACAGCATTTCTAATAAAACGAAACCGAGATCCCTTCAAATGTAAGGACGCAAGATTCGCCGCGGCAATTCTGGAGAGGATCCTCATTCGGGAAAATACACCCTTACCGACACTCGGGATTGAACGCCAAGCCCTGAGATTTCACGAAATGTCTAGCTTAGTGAGTGAGTTGGATGACAACAATACCGAAATTGGCTGGGAATTAGATGAAGCTGTTGACCTCAAAAGTGTTTTAGAGGCGGCAATCGATCGGGATGACTTCGTACTTGATCCTGCATTTGAATTCCGCGCTAATCGCCCTGACCGTGACTGTCTGCTTGGGAGCGAGGCCGAGGCGAAATTCCTCGACGACTGGGTTCCGAGAGAGTTGGGGCGGGCAGCTGGCCATTTGTAGACGCTGTGTTGGCGCTTAAAGAAATAACCGCAATGCTTCAGGAGACTGATTCGGTGGCCATCCATGAAAAGCTTGATCTGATCTGCCAAGAGAACAAACGCGTTGGCAACGCGCAAGAGTTTATTCGCAAAAACATTGATGTCGCTGCCGATCGGGTTATTGAACAACACAAGGTCGATCAGCGATCTACAATGAAAAACTTGATCTAATCGCCCAGAACATCAAACGTATCGGTGACGGGCAAGAGTTGATTCGCAAAAATATTGATACCGCTGCTGATCAGATTGTTGGACAGCAAAAGATAGATTCAGCGATCCACAACGAGAAACCTGATCTAATCGTCCAAAACATCAAACGTATCGGTGACGAGCAAGAGTTGATACACAAAAATATTGATATCGCCACTGAATAGGTAGTTGCAAGTCTGAAACCACGAACCCCTTGGGAAGGATTTTTTGGGAGATGGAAGGATTAATCATGGATTCGTCATCCTTGTGCAGCCAAAAGTTCAACGAATCTGGGGCATCCTAATATCCTCCTTGAGTATTGATGTATTTCCCCATCGACCAGACTTCCTGAAATTAAAGGCGATGATCCATCACAACCTTCTTAGTTCAACTAACACTTAAGTTAATCGAAGCAACATTCAAAATGACAAAACCAGAATACTTCATATGCATTGGTGGCCTCGTTCCTGAGGACAACGAGTTGGGAATGCCAGAAACTCCACTTAGGTCAAGGCACGATGACTGGATTACGACCACTGCAATTCGGTGTTCCAAAGTGTTCATAAAGCTTGAAATACCTGGTGACTATACAGAAATTGATCCTCGTGCGCTACGTGACCTTGTGGTAAGAGAAGCTCAAAACACCGCCCAGATGTGGCTATCAGTAATCGGCTTCGTTGAAGGAGCGTCGTACTCCACTCGAATTTCCACAATCGAAGACTCTACCGGTTGTATACGGGCATTGGGTCCAAAACCCAGATTTGGACCTCGTAGTGAGGATCTGAGAATTGAAAACGCGAAAGGATTTGCTGGGGCCGCTGCAGTATTATCAGGTACGAACGAACACTTTCGGAGAGCCCTGCACGATTATGTAACAGCTCTAAACTTTACACCAGACTCCCCATTTTATTTGTATCGGGCACTGGATTCACTACGTAAGCATTTTGATAATGATTGGGAAAACATGCACCTCTCTCTGGGAACTAGTAAATCAAGAACTGACGAACTCCTGACAACATATGCGAACAAGATTCGCCACGGTGAGTCACTAGATCAGCAAATGTTGTTTAATGCATACCGTGGACATCACAAAGCATTGAAATATGTTAGAAACGCATTGCGTACTTTCCTCATCAAAAACAACCAGGCTGATATCAACCCAGCACTGCCTAATCTGGGCCCTACCGTAGTTCCTGACATTACCGCTAATCCTGACTTCGGCGGTTTGTCTTGAATTAAAACCTGAAAAACCGATTCAAAGCCTTCTCGGCGAGGTTTTTTCCGATTGTAGTGTTCAGTCTTGTATTCTTGAGTGATTTGTTGGGTATTCCGAGGGAAATTGGCCACTTCAATCGTATAGGTGGCTCAATTGGCTCGGAATACACATTTTTGGCGAAGCTCCACAAGATTTCTTCAGTTTTTGGCAATAAACTTCTACAACGGTGAATTTTTCGGGAGCGTTTCGGGCAACTTCACGGTCAAATTCTTGTCATATTCCAAAATACTCATGTTTATCCGTGCCAAATCCCGCACCCCCAAGCTTGGTAAACAAGCCGCGACTTCTCCCTCGTGGAATCCTCTCGGAGCCACGGTAGTTACAAACAGCGACCCTCCTCAATCTTGGACAAGACTTTTAGATTCCCAAGGAACAAAGACGGATCCCGCCCCAACTGTTTGAGGACGATTTCCGAGGGCTTCCTCAATACCTGTGTATTGACATCTAAATACACAATGACAGATAATACATCCAATATTGCTGAGGGTGCATGCCAGATCGAATTCATACTCTGGGTCACTCACGATCTTTACAATAGGCAACCAAACACTGATGATATCTTCCCGAATAAGTATAGTGCACTCGCCGTTTGGCCGCTTATAGGTACTGGTTACATGGGTATAGAACAGACCTTGAAGTTACTCCTTCGCCATAATGGGTACCAGTGAGGCGCACACACAATATCGAGAATCTATACGACAAGCTTGATTGTTCGCAGAAAAGAACTGCCGACGCTTTTTACCGAGTATACCACAGTTTGCATAAGAATCTCTATTCATGCAGTGAAGGATTTCACGATCTAAGCAAATTGTCCACCTTTATCAAACACGTTTCTTGTGAATCTAAAGGGTATGTTAACTGGCGTTATCTTCCGTATGAGGAAAACGGTAAAATTCCAATAATGCATATGGGCTTGCTTCTTGAATCTTGGAGCGCGCTCGTCAAAGTACTTTCATGTGAGATACGAGGAATTGCCCCTCCACAAAGACTCGATATACGTTTAAGATCCTATTTTGACCAAAAGGTATTCGGTGCAATTGAGAAGTCTGGCCAATGGCAGAATGTGTCGCAGGACGAGTCTAGCGGAGTAGAATTTATGGATATACACACTTGGGTGCAGAGTCACGGAGGTCCTTTACAAGCAGGAATTTTTCTTTTGCAGAACCTTTCTTATGAGACATGGGAGCGCAAGGAGAAGCCTAGGATATTGCACGACGTTTTACGGGAATTTGGTAAAAAGGTCATTGGAGAAACCTTGTCAGGTATAGGCGAATTTTCATGCTGCGACACACCTTTTCCAAGCCGTAACTTCTATGGGAGGGATGTTAGAGTGCTATCCTACTTGTTGAAGAATGGTAATATAACATGGGATGAGGAACGGCATATATTCAGATACAAAGCTGGTAGTAATTGACTTTTTGTATCTAAGTCACTCCCAATGAGACTCTCAGGAGTCGTCTCGCTCCTGTTTATGAGCGGCGTGTACTAAATGACTATTGAAAACTCTTCTGCGGAGGCAAGAATAGATCACTGTAGTTCAGACGTCACACGGGACCGATGTCCGTGTGCGAACTCCCGAATAGGATGAACCTATTGGTCTACTGCAATTTATTGTCACTCAGGCTTAAGGAGTGATTTTTCATGAGAACAGATCGTGACAAATCTGAAATTTTGTGAGACACAACTCCCGTTGATCTCTTAAGCGCACACGGAAAATAACTCATCCAATTAATTTGAAAATTGCCCGGAAAGTTGGCTTGTAGTCTGCGGTTTGGTGGTGCATTTCCATCTCGGTTAGGTCTCGTTGCGGTCTAGATTGAGTTGACTCATTTCATTCTCGCTGATTTTAATCTTCCGTTCGAATTAGCGTTCAACCAGTTCCGCGGTGATGGTTAGTCCGGTCTGCGTCGTTGTGGTATTTGTTTACTGAGATTCAGGCTGCCCAAAGGTGGATACCGGTAGGGACCCGGGTTTCCCCGGGCCCCCCGGGCAG
>JAPPGC010000128.1 GCA_028875125.1 Bacteroidota bacterium
ACGCATGCTAATGTAGCTCAACCAGCCGGGATAGTCCTACTATAAGATCTATTTGAGGAAATCCTCTATTTGAGGAAATCCTCTGTAGACCGTCGTGTATATTCGCTGTGCGTCTAAAGCTGTCACCGACACTGATGTACTGTTAATTCTGGAAGGATGGTGGCCGATATACTTTCCCTCTCCCGAGACTGCATTAACGCTGTACAGGTGCTGCTGTTCTGCGCCTTCCGAGCCACAGATGAAGTACGAAACAAAGAAGAGGTCGGAATCTGTTGCAGGAATGAACCTGATGGACGAGGTGTCACCATTCCTATGAGGTGGGAAGCCTATCGTAGTCTGGCCAGCATCTGTCCGTCCCTGTGGGGTAGGAGCGATGTTAGCATTCGCCAATTCAACGCGCCAGCGAATCACACCGATATCCGAGAAGCCGGTCACCACCGGGTTAAGATCATCTGCGTAAGCAATCGTATGATGCGTTTCGTTACAGTCCAAGGTGCCCCGCTTTGACAGATTTGAGCGAATGAAAGGATCAGGATCGCCATAGGGTTCACCAAAAGACAGTACGAATTCTCCCTCCAGCGTGTGCTTATGGATCACGCCGGGCTACTCTTCTGAATAGCCGATGGTATACTCATGGTCATGCATCGCACACAGGTATCCATGCCCGAAGCTATGGGCTATATGAAAATAATTTTTCAGCACCCAGGCAGCCTCTTCCTGTTTGAATACCGAAATACGGTTTGATGAGGTACCAACAACCAGTAGCGGGTCGTCCACAGTTCTGGTCAAGGGCACTTGTTGCACGAATGGAAATTCTTCGAGCCCCTGTCCCCGTTTGCCGATGACAGCTGTCAGGTTGCCGAGGAAATCATAGGCACGCACATGGCCATAGACATTATCCACATAGTACAGGCCATTCACACTAATATCGAAATCCTGTGGGGAACCAATCATTTCGAGCGTCTCGCCTTCTTTTAGACCAATCAATACGCACTAAAATGATGATGCGTCAAGGTAGGGGAGAGTATCCGACGAGTTCTCATGAAGAACGAATCGGGGATCCGCAACAGACTGGATATTGCCCGCGGTAGGGTGCCGAATAACATCAGGCGTGCCCCAACAAGACGCCAAGGCGATTCCCAGAATTAGTAGCGCGATTTCCCCCTGTATATTGCTAGAGATTCAGGCACACGGAATGTATTTACAGGTTCCTGTTTTATTGACATTCTTGCAATTATTGTCCACGATTTTCTCGAATGTGCACATGCCAATTTCCTCCCCTGTTTCGACATGCAGGAGCGTAACACATTTGTTTTCATTACACCCATCGCTTCGGCTTGGGGCATTGAATCTCCAGTGCGAAACACGGCTCCGATACCATAGTCTAGCTCAGCGAGAAGTCCGGACGAACTCCCACTTCATAGAATCCCTCCGCTACGACTGCAACGCCCACCATAACCAATGCAGTTCGTCGCTTCTCCTCCTATAGGGAACAGCACCGCACTTCACAAGCGCAACTTGTGTCTCCTTCAGGGCAGACTCGTACTTCGCCCATGCAGCTTCGTACTCCACCCATGCAGCCTCAATCTCTGCCCACGAAGCCTCACGATCTGCCCATGCAGTCTCTGCCTTCTCCCCGGTAGCTGCGAACTCTTCCACGGCAGTATTCAATACAGTAGCGTCGCATAAGACCAAAACATACTCCACACCCGCCATGATACTCTCGAACTCCGCCAGAACATCCGTAGGATTCTCCGGGATAGCCTCCAATTCTGCCTGAATCACCGAGATCTTGGCGTGGTCAAACCCCACTGTCATATAGAGATCTTTGTACAACTCCGCCAAGGTGGCATGAATAGTGTTGCACAGCGACACATCTACCAAATTCTCGTCAACATCCCCCGCGTAGTCGAAAAGTCCATCACAAAGACTCTTCATGGTCTGCAACTTCGAGTAGGCATCCATTTGGATCGAACGGTTGTACTTCATCAAGGCAATCTCTAGTGGCGAATCCCCCCGATTGTACGGAACCCTGTTCAACTGCCTGAGATTCTGGCATGAGGTAAGCACAAAGCAAACCGAAATAAGGATGCAAGGGAAAAGATGTCTCATCATGTTGCGATACTCGGTCAACAATCGTGCCGTTTAATTGTCGTTCTTGCTGTCCGACTTCTCACGAGAGGGATCGTCTATTATATCCCTCGGAATTTGTACGGGATCATAATTGGTCTTTATCTAAGTTCGCCATCCGATTTGGCGAACTTAGCGCACGTTTGCAGTTTCTCTGGTAAGCTGACTGTTGCAGAACCTGCACCGCAAATATATCTTACGATACGACGTAGCGAGTAATTGACCAAGTTCAGTCTGGGCAAATGGCGGATGCCGCAGTTGGACTGACCCTTGGCGTGATAGGCAGGTTCCAATTGATTATTCTTATCAACCCTTACACGACCCACTTGATGGTATTTCCCGCCACAGATTCCCATACACATTCAACTGGAAACGTCAATTCGCATTCTCGCGTTTGAATCCATTTAATCACCGGCTTATCTGATGACTAATGAGTCAGCCGCGTACTGGATGGAACGTTGTCTCTCATTGGCAGCCAATGCTGATAGTTCAACAAGCCCAAATCCACGCGTCGGCTGCGTAATCCTGAGCCCCGAGGGCAAACTTCTTGGAGAAGGATGGCACAGGCGCGCAGGAGGCCCACATGCAGAAACGGAAGCCATTCAGAAGGCTGATTCAAGGCATGGGCCGCAGGCTCTCAAGGGAGCTACCCTAGTCGTGAACCTTGAACCTTGCAATCACCAAGGACGAACACCGCCATGCACACGAGATATTCTACGGGCCGGCATTGCTCGCGTGTTGATTGGAATGCGTGATCCGAACCCTAAAGCAGCGGGCGGGATAGCGATGCTTAGGAAGCACAACGTCGCAGTTACTGCCGATATCCTGAGGGACAGCTGCTATCGATTCAACGAAGCTTTTGTCCATTGGCACACCAGAGGCATTCCATTTGTGACCCTGAAAATTGCACAATCCCTTGATGGCTGCGTTGCAACTGCATCAGGTGAGAGTCAATGGATCACCGGTGGGGAGGCCCGGAAACAAGTTCACGTTTGGCGGAAAGAGCACGATGCTGTGCTTGTAGGCTCGGGGACAGCACGGATGGACAATCCGAGCCTTACTGTTCGGCACGTTTCAGGAACGCAACCCATGCGCATTGTTCTGGACGGAAGCGGTATTCTGCCCGCCACACTCAAGCTCTTTACGGATGAATGGGCTGCAAAGACGACGGTGGTCGTTGCGGAGGGCGTTAAGCCCGAGTACAGTGACCAGCTTCTTGGCAACGGAGGTTCCCTCGTGACCGCTCCGTCTGAGGCGGGTCGTGTGTCGCTTCTCAAACTGATACACTTACTTGGAGAAACAACGCAAACCGGTTCACGGGTACAGTCACTTTTTGTTGAAGCAGGACCTGAACTGGCCTCGGCACTGTTACGCCAAAACGTCGTTGATCGGCTTCGACTGTTCGTCGCACCTAAAATGATCGGGAACGGCTTGCGTGCTATTGGGGATCTGGGGGTTGAGAAATTGACCCAAAGCCTAGCATTTGCACAATATTCCTGGGAAAAGATTGGAGTAGACCAGCTATTTACGGGATACAAACACCCAATCCCGGATTGAAGTCAACATGTTTACGGGTCTTATAGAGCAAATTGGTCAGTTGAAAAGCATCAAGGAAACCCCTCGTGGGCGGGCGCTGACCATTGGTGCCGCCTTGTCCTCTGAACTGTGCGTCGGACAAAGCATCTCCATAAACGGCACCTGCCAAACTGTAATCAACCAGTCAGAAGACGATTTTACAGTCTTGGCGGTTCCGGAAACTATCTCTAAAACCACATTGGGCGAACTGTCAGCGGGCACTCCGGTCAACCTCGAGCGTGCAATGTTCGCAGATACCCGGCTGGATGGACACATAGTTCAGGGGCACGTGGATACAACATGCCCGATTACCGAAGTATCTGAACAAGGCGGCGAACGGCTTTATGAGTTCGTGATTCCGTCAGAGTATGCCGGATTGGTCATTCCGCGTGGATCGATTGCCGTGGACGGTATAAGCCTGACGGTTGCGGATCTCCGTGATCTGCGTATCTCTGTTGCGATTGTTCCTCACACCTTCACTCACACGAATGTGTCTACATGGAAGACAGGTATGCACTGCAATGTCGAATTTGATGTACTTGCCAAATTTGTAGCGCGGCAAATGGAAATTCGTCTGTGAACTCCGAACCGGACACGTGCAGACCCTCTCCAAAGTAGTCCCCGACCGCTCCCTGAAAAAGAACGCCTGCCCCAGGCCAAAGAGCTCAAGACGCTCGGCTTCAAAACCGCAGCCATAACTCGCATCATCTGAGCGGATTTCTGGAAACAGCCAGAACTGGAACGCAACATGGGCCGCGATCGGAGGAAGGATTGAGAGCTGGGACTGTGAATGGGGACGACCACCGCCCATCGGCATGTTTATGGACCGAGGGGTGGCTCAACTGTGTCGAGTACGCCAGTTATGCGACCCGACTCCACAAGCACGACTTGTGGGGTGCGTAAGCCTGATCCCCTTGGGCTGAATGTACTGTCGCGAGATGCGAAGAATGGGATGTTGGTTTGGCTTACCCTCCGTAGTATCAGTGTTTCCATCACCGCCCTATCTTCACCCACTATGGGGTCTGCGTAAATCGCCATGACACCATAGCCCTGCCATTCAGACTCCGGTGGCAGGTTCGACCATCGGCGCAGGTTCGCCACTTGGTCGCCGGAACAGCCCGCGCCGCCGAGTAGAACGACAATGGATGAGTCGGGCATTGACCACTCCTGCTCTGGGACGTATTTCCTTGTTCGTGTGTCCAACGACAATTAAAACTACAGTTGACGACAGTTAAAATTAGTGTTTTTC
>JAPPGC010000069.1 GCA_028875125.1 Bacteroidota bacterium
CCTGAAAACAGGGCCTTTTTGGCCTTCAGAGAGTTGCAAACTGTCGAAGTCAGGCTCCAACGAGTAAAGAAGGAAGACATGCGGATCTCCACGCCCACCGTACGCCCTGCTCGAGCGATCAAGTTGCCGGTAGTATTCCGCACGGGTAAGGTTGTAGTGGTCGCTAAGAAGATGGGCGCAAGGAGATGGCACACCTTCTCGAGCAAGAATCATGAATTCCGCCAATCGGGCAGTCCTCCCATTGCCATCGCCAAATGCGTGGATCCACGCGAGATATAAATGGACGAAGATAGCCCGAAGAATCGCTGATGCGATGCGATCTTCGTCTCGGTCGGGGCGCATTATCCAGTCGTCACTCTCCAACCACTTGCAGAGTCTGTCTAGAAGGTAAGTACAATCCTGTCTGGGTGCACCTCTATAGCGAAAGACACCAACAGGGTGTGTCGAAATCTGCCCTGGAACTACACCTTCCTCAAGATGCTCTTCGAGACCGGCAAGCAGGATTCGATTCGCTCCAGCAATCCATTCAGCTGTCAGTGTCGGGGGTTGACCTCTCATGATGCTCTCAAAGATCTTATTGAAGGCACCGAGAACATTTGAAACCTCCTGCTCCAGATATTTTTGAGATCTCGGTAGATCCAGTCGGTCTTCCAAAATGGCTTCAATTTGCTCTTCGCTAAGCGTATTTCCTTCAATAGCTGTTGTAGCCCGAGCCCCCTTGACTAAGTAGATCTGATGCAGTTTTCGTGCTGTCGAGGGAGGCAGAACAGACTGAGCGACCTGATCACAGCGCGCAACCGCCTCACCAAGCAACGACCAAAATAAAGGATCCATATGCTTCAAATTATGTCGAAAGCTGATCCAAGGGTGCGTACGGATGTATTCGCGATCATTCGGCATGGACTATATCACTTGAGTGAATGAGTATGTTGTAATTCAAGTCCAATGGTGTATCCAACAATTGATTGGAAACTTGATGAAAAACAATACCATTGACGGTAGTATGGATCGAATTTAATTTAGTTTCAAAATATGACCAATAAAATGTCCATCAGAATGTCCAATTATCCGGCTGACATTTGTAGGTAGAATTCCCATGCTTTATACGAATGAATGGACTATAGCTGAGTCCCCAGAATAGTACACGCGGACTGGATTCACCATCCGAGCTGCCCTAATCAATCAACAATTCCCCGGGTGATTCATTCTGGTTCTTGTCTGCCTCATTGTTCCTGATGAGTATCTATCCTGAATAACTATGACTTATCGGCATGTGAGTAATGTATCCATCGTCACATCAGCGATGGTTTAACCAATGTAGCTAAACTGAACAATGGCAAACGTTCCGTCAATCGGCAAAACAATTTACTTTTGAAGCCTTCAACCAGTACAGTGATCTTGTCAAGCTGCAAAACAGTCTCTGGATAGATCCAGAAGGGTCTCGTATTTTGGCCCCTTTCCCTGTAAGACGCAATCATGATCTCCCTACAATGCTGTCAACCCCACTACAATGCATTTTCGGGGAGCGAGGCACTCCCTTTATTCACTTTTTTGTTGGACCATATAGTCAACAGCCAGACTGGCGAGTGCACGTACTCCGGTCAGTAAAGCTGCCTCATCGGCAAAAAAGTAGGGCGAGTGGTTTCTCGGGACAGTTGCCAGATCAGCGTCCGGTGGCGCAACGCCGAGAAAAATGAATAACCCCGGCACTTCGTTGGCAAAGTAGGAGAAATCCTCGGCGCCGGTTATTTTTGCAGTCTGCTTCACAGAATCAGACACGCGCTCCAGAGAAGGAAGCATCTGCATGGTTAACTCTGGGTCATTCACGGTAACAGGGTATCCGTAGTCAATTTCGACTTCTGCAGTGGCACCGGCACTAGTTGCGATATGTTCAACCGTATGTCGAATGCGGCGCTCTATATCTCGACGGACTTCGGGTAGGAACGTGCGTATTGTGCCGGATAATTCAACCTCGTCTGGAATGATGTTACTGCGTACACCGCCATGGAAGGTGCCGATCGTGATGATAGAGGGTGTGGCAGTCACATCCAGTTGCCGGCTGGCGATTGTCTGCAATCCTAGGACAATTTGGCTGGCAACAACAATCGGGTCTACGCCTCCCCAGGGAACTGCTCCGTGAGTCTGCCGACCTGTAACTTTGATACGCATTGCGTCTGAACTGGCCATGAATGGGCCGGGCAGGTAACTGATTTCGCCAACCCTGTTCGGCCAGACATGCAATCCGAAAATAACTTCCGGTCGGGGGTTCTCAAAGGCGCCCTCACGAAGCATGAGATCTGCACCACCTTCTTCACCGGCAGGTGCGCCTTCCTCTGCAGGTTGAAAGATGAATTTTACGGAGCCAGGCAAATCCTCTTTCATGGTCGTCAGGATACTTGCAACGCCCATCAGTATGGCCACATGGTTATCGTGTCCGCAGGCATGCATCACACCGACTTCCATTCCGTTGTATGTAGTGCGGACTTTGGAGGCGAAAGGTAGGTCAACCATTTCGGTGACTGGCAGTGCATCCATATCTGCGCGAAGTGCGACGATTGGGCCCGGCTTGCCGCCCTCCAGGAATCCGACGACTCCTGTGTGTGCAACTTCGGTTCGTACCTCCAAGCCAAGTGCGCGCAAGTGATCTGCGACAAGCGCAGCCGTCCGAAATTCACGATTACTCAACTCAGGATTCGCGTGAATATCCCGGCGCCATTCAATCACATCGGATTCAATCGCGGCGGCGTGCGCGTCCAGCGCTTTATGAAGCACACTAAGGTCCTGAGCCTGTACGGGCATGAGCCCGCCAGCCAGGATGGTCAGACAAAAGAATAATCGTAGCATCATTAGCGAAGTACGTTGAGGAGTCGGCTATACTTAACGGTGATCGTGCGTCCTAGGCTGTTATGGAACGGTTGACTGGATTCACTCACATCATTCAACACGACGAACAGGCCCGTATTTGCAGTCTGAAGCCAGCCAAGCCTCAGGTTGGCTGACCACAGGTCACCTATACTGTTGCTGTACTGAAACAGTCCCTGAACATATAGTCGGGGAGTAAACGAATATGAGATCCGTGTCTGAACTAGGTTGATCACAAAGTCTCCGCCGGGTAAGCGAACATCATTATGTGACCAGTCAAGTTCTGTGGTGAGTGCTTCATTGGCCCGAATGCGCAGCGTAGTTGACACATTCCGGCGTGTACCACCGAAGAAGCCACCCAGAACAGCACGTGAGCTGATACTTATCTTGCGCCCCTGGTTCGTAATGAGTACAAGTTGGGCTTCACGGTGATCATAGGTGCCAGCGGGTATACGTACCTTACCGGAGATCTCAAAGTCTTCCTGAACGCCCTCGCGTGTGAGATTGATACCGGTGTGGACCTCAAACCCGCTTTTCCATTCCCAATGGTTGTCGATATGCCAGCGTCCTCCTTCCTGAAATCCTGCAAAATCCCAATAGCCCTGATAGCTCACATGAGGACGCAGTTCCAACAAGCCGAGCGAGTTTTCCGGCCGCCAGGCGTACAGTACGAGGCCGGTAATTTTCCTGTATTCGTTACTCCGTCGCAGGAAGCCGATTTCTGGATTGAAATCTTCGGCGACTTCAGTAAAGGTCCCGTTGATACGCCACACGTTCGAAACATAATCGGCATTGATATTATAGGCATGTTCGGCCCCTCCTAAGTGTGGCGAAAATGTTCGGGCGACAAAGCCGGAGATGGTTGCGAATTCCCCAATCCCCCATCGTCCGTCCACGGCTGCAGCCTGATTATCTTCTTCTAACGGTGTGGCATCTCCTGCATCCCTATGCAGGCGGCTTGTTGCCATGACGCCGACCGCGGAGCGATTCGCTAGGTCTTTACGGATGCGCGCAACGGAAAAATTTGTCCCGGCAGCAGCTCCCTGAACTTCACGGGTTTGCATGGTAAGGAGTCCTACATTTACACCGGCCATTTGACCTGAAAGCCGTGTACCTCCAAGGATCGGGATTACTTCTCCACTCGGTCCGATGCCTATTCGTCGACTGAAAAAGAGTTCAACTTCCTGTCCGCTGAATTCGGAAACGCCAATGGAAAAAAGCCCCGCATTTTCGAGGAAAAATGGACGTTTCTCCGGGAAGAAGAGATTGAATCGATCCAGGTTAACCTGTTGTTCATCCACTTCGACCTGTGCAAAGTCGGTATTGTAACTTGCATCCAGTGTGAGGCTTGGTGTAACACTATACTTGAGGTCCAGGCCAAGATCGCCGGAGGTTTCCACCTGGCGGTCTCCCGGCTCAAACGTACGTGTGACCTGTCCGAGTGTGTAGGGTACAACCTGGAGGTTGCGAGGTTGAGGTACGGTCAGTCCACTTACACGGCCCGCCTGTGATACTCTGCTAAGCTGATGCTGGCGCGGCATGCGCGTCCAGAAAGCACGTTCATTACGTCGGTGAATGTTTCGCTGGAAGTTTATGCCCCACGTCTGCTGTCGTGAAGCAGGAAAGCGAATCGTTCGAAAAGGGATCTCAAACTCAGCACTCCAGCCTTCGTCCGTGATGCTTGTCTGAACATCCCAAGATCCGTCCCAGTTGATATTGAAGCCGCCACCACTGCCGGCTTGTTGTCGTGCACCAAATCCGCCCTGACCCTCCTTGGTAACCTGAGCGTCGTACTCAATTCCTGCAGGATTTGTACCGAAGACGAAGCCATTCTGTCCGTCTAGGAATGTGTCAAGGATCATCTGAAAACTATCGGTCTCATCAAGAGGTGCATCGCGCCGGGTATCAGAAACAATGATCGCTTCTGGTTCGCGATCGTAGCATATGACACCGACATAGAGTGCACGATCAGTGTAAATCAGGTATACTTCGGTACGCTCGCTTGCCGGTTGCCCCTCCTGCGGTGTAGTTTGCCAGAATTGACTAATGGGAAGGGTCTGTGAGTAAGCAGGATCACCGATGACGAGGCCATCCAGCACGGGAGCCACTTCTGTATGCACCGCAGCTGAAGTCGGTACAGGCTCGTCTGGTGCACCGGGCATTGAGTATTGCGCGTTGGCGGTAACAGCCACTGGAAGAAATGCCAAAAGATAGACGAACAGACGCATACTCCCCGGATAACTGAATAAGTTTAAGAATAAGATATTACAACCTATTTTGGGTAGTTTCAGTCTGTTGGACACTTTTATCATTAGTCAAGCTTTCAGATGAAGAGTAGACAGAAACGTATGTGGGGCGGCCGCTTCACAGAAGATACGGATGCGCTGGTACAGACATTCGGCGCTTCGGTAGACATTGACAAGCGAATTGCACTGGAGGATATAGACGGTTCAATTGCGCACGCATCGATGCTCATGGCACAAGGGATCTTGACCGAAGAGGAACTTGGTTCTATTCAAGCGGGCTTAGAGGCTATTAGGGAAGATATTCTCGCGGGGGAATTCGCGTGGGATGAAGCATTTGAGGATGTGCATATGAATATTGAGCATGAGCTTAGCAAGCGCATTGGTCCATTGGGTGGAAAGCTGCACACGGCGCGGAGTCGTAATGATCAGGTCGCTACGGATTTACGTCTCTGGTTGCGAAGAGCGGGCAGGCAGATTGGCATAGAGCTACGCACGGTTCGGGCAACATTGGTAGATCTTGCCGAGGCGCATATGGGGGTGATAATGCCGGGCTACACCCATCTTCAAGTAGCGCAGCCGATCCTGCTCTCTCACCACCTGATGGCTTATTACGCGATGTTCTCTAGGGATGCGGAGCGTTTATCTCAGACGTTGGCGCGGATGAACTATTCCCCGCTTGGTGCTGGAGCACTGGCAGGAACAGGATTTAGTATTGATCGGCACGCAACGGCTCACCAGTTGGGGTTTGACGGGGTGATCCTGAATTCAATGGACGCAGTGAGTGATCGGGATTTTGTATTGGATTTTCTATCGTTCTGTAGCATCACGATGGTGCATTTGTCCCGCTTAAGTGAAGAACTCATTTTGTGGTCTAGTCAGGAGTTTGGTTTCGTTACGTTGCCGGAGAGTCACACTACGGGCAGCAGTATTATGCCGCAGAAGAAAAACCCGGATATGTGCGAACTTGTCCGAGGGAAGACCGGTCGGGTGTGCGGTAGTCTTATGGCACTGCTTATGACCATGAAGGGCTTACCATTGACGTACAACAAGGATATGCAGGAGGATAAGGAGGGTGTGTTTGATGCGGTTTACACCGTCCAGTCATCCCTGAGAATATATTCAAGTATGCTTGCAGGCATTGAGGTGCATGCGGATCGCATGAGAGCAGCAGCCGGAGCTGCGTTTAGCAATGCGACGGATCTGGCAGACTATTTGGCACGAAAAGGTCTCCCATTTCGTGAAGCTCATGATGTAGTGGGGCGACTTGTAGCGATTTGCCTAGAGGAAGGGGTTTCTCTGGAATCATTGCCAGTTAAAAGAATGCAAGTAGTAAGCGCTCTGATCGAGTCGGATGTAGTGGACTGTCTACATCTGGATACAGTTGTTAACGCGCGTAACAGCTTCGGCGGAACAGCGGCAATAGAAGTTGAGCGTCAAATTGAGCTTGCTCGGGAGGAATTAGCAGTAGAGGACTGGTGAGCGACAATTAGTTCTGCCCCGCGCTAGCTGGTAGTTCAGTGGCTTGTGAGATTGTCTTTCCGACCTAGTATATGAGGCGGACAGTGCAAATCGAAGAAACCAACAGGAAAACATCCCCTCACTTGCGAGAAGAGTTGGGGAGGGCACGTCCAAGACATGAACAATAGAGCCAAGCTATCACCGACAACAGCGTTGGTTATGCTCCGGATTCCTTTGTTTCCTCCTGGTTAGAAGCCCCGTTAACGGAGCCCATAAGCACTGCAATCGGGCGTAAACCATCAATATTTTCAAAGAAAATCTTGATCGTTGCCGTTAGAGGGACTGCCAGAATCATACCCGCAACACCCCAGAGCCACCCCCAGAAGATTAGGGATACGATGACCAGTACTGGGCTCAGGTTCAGACTGAAGGCCATAAGCCGAGGATCAACAACATTTCCCATCACCATCTGGATCAGCCACATTACCAACGCTGCAATAATCGGGGTGGTCAGGCCAGGGAACTGAAGGAGTGCAAATCCGAATGGAAGAATGACGGCAACAAACGAGCCGATATTTGGAATATAGTTCAACAGAAAGGCTAGAAATCCCCAAAATACTGGATAGTCAACTTCAAGAATCCAGAGTGCTAGGAAAATCAAAAACCCGGTCCCCAAGCTGACGAGCGTTTTGGCTACCAGATACTGACGAACCTGCTGACTGATATTGTCGGTAACAGCGTTAATGCGTTCTGCAATGTGCGCCGGGTACGCTTTCAGGACTTTCACTTTCAGCTCTCCACTGCTAGCTAGGATGAATAGCATGAAGAGGAGAACCAGAAAGGTATTGCCGGCAAACGTGAATGCTTCGCCAATGCCGCCCTGCAGAAGCCGGGTAATGATTGAGGGATCAACAACCTGGTTCAAGTCTAGGCGTCCCTCCGCCAGCCCTAATGCGGCTGCAGATTGTTGCAGGAGTTCCTCAACATCTGCTACAACCCTATCAATGCGTGGCAGATAGACCTCTGTGGCATCTATCAGCGATTCAGCACTTGAGTAAACGATGTACCCAACGACGGTAGCCGCTGCAGCCAGTGTAATAAAAACCACGATCAGGGCAACCGCAATCGGGATGCGCCGGGCTTTAAGATAGAGTACGATGGGTTGGAAGATGAACGCAAGCAACAACGCCACAGAGAAGGGCACAAGCACACTTCGGAGTTCAAGAAGGGTCACTCCTACGAAGAATGCCGCAATCAACCCCAGCAGCCCGGAAACGAGTCCCTGGGGTTTAAGATTGGACAGGTTTGTTTTCAGACCAGCCACTTGTCTCTAAGTTGCTAAGTGATTCATTTTCGGATACGCTCGATGAGCCAGATTACAAACATGGAACCAAGCACGGCAACGAGTATGCTGCGCCAGTCAAATCCACTCACGCCCACACCGAAAAATGCACTGCCGGCCCAACCCCCGAGGAGTCCGCCCGCTATACCCACAAGCATTGTGGAAAGCAAACTGCGACCTTGCCGGCCGGGATAAATCCATTTGGCTAGTGCACCGGCAATGAGTCCAAAAACAGCCCAACTGAGAATCCCCATGAAATTATCTGCTTTGTGACAGTAAAGGTACTATCTGTTACGGAGTTTTCCAAAATGGGATTCACTTACATCGGGTCAATTCACCAGTGATAGAGCAGGCTGAGGATATGTCCCGGACCATCAAAACCACCCTCAAACGGGACATACGCATAGTCTGCATAAATACCGTCGAAAGAGAGTCCTAAACCAAATGTATAGTCGCGCAACTCATCACTGGATACGTAGCCTCCACGCAAGTCTACCAGTTCCATGACCTTTACGGAGATGCCCACATGTAACCTTGTCAGGTTATCGTCAACCAAGTGGGAGGTTTCAAGTGCTAGCGCTAGATCCAGGAGCCGGACATTATCGGTATATCCCACAATCTGTAGTGGTGACAGGGCTATCCCCCCTTGCAGTAGACGGGGTAGTGGAGTACGTTCAAACTCCAACTCACTCATGCGTCCGATATTTCGAACAGATGCGCCGACATTCAGACTCCTGCTAAGCAGGTCTGCCTGAATACCAGCATCAAAGGCATATCCAGATGCATTTGTATCAAAGATACGTTCACGTAGGTACCTGCCCGTGATACCTATGCGCAAACCACGAATAGCACGTGCATAGCTTACACCAGCGTTGATAAACTGAGCACTGAACATGCCCTCGGGCTCGCCGGGTTGTGTCCGTGCTTCCATATCTCCGCTATCTGTGGCAGTCAGGGACAGGCCCCAGGCGCTATTTCTTCCGGCCGGTAGTTGGGCGGCAATATCGTAGGCCCGGACATCCCCAACCCATATACGGTGGGATCCGGCAATCGAGCGGCGTTCGCTGGCCAGCCCTGCGGGGTTCCAATATGTTGCAAAAGCGTTACTCACGCTGGCTACCTGGGCATCCCCCATGGAGCCGCCGTGTGCATTGACTCCGATCCTTAAAAAACTTAGGCCAGTGTCCTGTCCCACGACAGGGCCAGCAAATAAAGTCAATGCAAGCGTAGCGAGTACACGCATGCTACAGGAAGAACCTCAAAGTGACAAGATGCATGGTACCCAGAGCGTAGGGTTCCAATACGAAAGTATACGCAACTTGTGTGACTAAGAGCCCCAGACTCTGTTCGATCCTAAATCCAGCGCTGGGACGTGGACCCCCATCAGAGATCTCTTCCAGGCTAGACATCCCCGTTCGAATTACTAAAGCGGGAACAAGCATATATTCCGCACCAACACGAAAGTGGCTTTTGTGAAGGGTAAGTTCCCGTCGGTTGAACACTTGTTGTGGTCTATTGCTTGAGAAAACAATTTCTGGCTCGAATACATCTCGTACAGAGAATCTGGACTCATACTCAAACAGTAATTGCAAACGATTCTCTAACAGTATCCAGGATCCCCCCAGACGCAGGCGTGTGGGAAACTTATCTGTTATCCCCCTGCCACCGGCACCTGCCGTATCCCAGGTATACTTGGCCAGCAGGTCGTCCACCACAAAGCCCAGATGCACAGACGGGATAACTCGAATACTTGCGCCGATGTCCAGGCCAAAAGTTTGCACAGGAGAAAGCTCTTGATGCAGATCATTCCTGAAAAGCTGCAGCCCTATGCCAATAGAGGTGAATTGGCCAACGCGCAGCCCAAAAGCTGCAAAAAAAGCGTACTCGTTCGTGGAAAGCATACCGGTATGATATCCACTCAAGTCCCGTTGATCAATTTTGCTGACCCCTGCGTGGATGAGACCTGCGGCAATACCTGCCAGTGGTTTGAGAGGTGTACGGAGTTCTATAAACTGCAGTTGGCGGTCCTGTGTCAACAATGCTGCACTTATCCCGAGGCTTTGGTCTGTCAGGTATGGGGCGAGTGCCGGGTTATAGAAGGGGCTCGCAGACCCTGATGCGTCGCCCGCCAGGGCATTGCCTATCGCGATACCTCGAGCACCAAATCCCATACTGCCAGGAACGCCCGCAGTCTGAGCTATGACTGACGTGGGCAAGAGCCACAGCAGGCATAATGTGAGAAGTCGTCCCATCGGGCTAGTCTATGATCAGGATTTTGCCCCAGAAAGTATCTTTCCGTGACTGGATAGCATAGAAGTAAGTACCGTTGGCCAGTCGCACCCCTCCTTCATCGGTACCGTCCCAAGCTACCTCGTTTGCACCGGCAGCTCCCCCTGAGAAAAAAATCTCCCGGACAAGAGTCATTCCGAAGTCGAATATTCGGATGGTAATTGATTCAGGATTTGACAGGTCGAAGCGCAGGCGGGTCAATCGGTCTGACGAAGGAGAAAATGGGTTTGGGTACGCGTACGCTGATACGCGAGGAACCTGCTCACTTGGGATGATCGGAGACAGGTCAGATGGATCCAGTGGTACTGCTGTTCGATAGATCTGCCAGGACTTGCCATGATCCAGGCTCTTGAAAAGTCCGTCTCCAGATCCCACCCATACGGCGTTGCCGACTACTTCTACTGTATACACGGCTGCACCGGGTCGCATACTACGTGAAGGATCCCGATGATCAACAAAGTCATTCTCCAACAGGAATGTGTAACCGTCGTCGGTTGATCGATAGAGCCCACGGTCGCAAGCGATATAGACGCGTGGGCCATCGAAACCAAAATCATAGCATTGCTCGCCCTGCAGAGCTGTTTCAAAGGATATGCCGCCATCGCGGGTGACGGACACGCCATAGCGCTCATTTCTTCCGTTGCCGAGCCAGTTTGTGGCCCAGATAGCTGGAGGCTGCGTTCCACGCGGCTGTTCCTCGATAGAGATGATCCAATTTCCGAGCAAGCCGTTTTCTGTTGTGTAATGGTGCCACCGGACACCACCGTCCAGAGAACGATTAAGGCCACCCGCTGTGCCTGCCCAGATTGTGCCGGTCTGATCTACCAGCACAGCAAAAGCCTGAAAATTGAGACCGTGAAACTGATCCGGTGCAATACCGACAGGTTGTACAGTGAACGGAAAGTCATATTCCAGCTCGGGCGATAGGTACCGTGTGGTATCTGGCGGTAGAACGATCCGCTCCCAGGTACGCCCGAGGTCAGTACTGCGACGGATCCCGGCAAGTTGCCCAGCGACCCACAACGTCTCGTTGGTGAGGTCAAAGCTTATATCCCACGGGGGGCTCAGCGCGGAAACAGTTATGGGCAAAGTAGAAAGTTCAACCGACCCATAAGTAATAAGTGTATCGTCCGGCGTATCAATCAGACCCGTACTCACCGGATCGGAATCAATTGGCGGTAGATGTGACAAATAATTCCAGGTATTCCCACCATCAGATGAGTGCACGAGTCCACGAATCTCGTGAACAAGTTGTGTCTGTCCATCATTACCGGATCTGACGTAGTTACCTCCGAGTCCTCCCCAGATATGCTGGCCTTTCACTTCCAAAGAGTATACAGAGCTTGCAAATCCTCTGAGGGAGTCAACGTTTGCGACCAGCCAGGTTTCTCCTCCGTCATGGGAAACATTCAGATACGGACCCACCCAGACGGATTCGCCGGCTGCACTGATATTGGTGATATCATTCGCGAGGATCCCAGGTGAAAAAACGAGATCCTGTGCGTGCAGTGGAAGCGCGAAGGCGATTAAGAGCCCCGATATTCCGTGGCGAATCATTCGATAATCTCTACGGTGTGGCGCACCTGTTGACTGCGAAGTCCGGCGCGGTCGATTGCTTCAAAGACGAAGGTATTCGTTCCCAGAGCATTGTCACTGGCAATAAAGACGCGGCGCGTGTACAATCCATCGCCGGCAGTCACGTCTCCGCTCTCCGCACTTGATCCACAGGTACGTCGCCCTCCGTCGTCACAAAGCAGGAACCTGGCCCCCGGAGATGTTTCGTTCCAAAACTCTACTTGCTCTATATCACTCAATCCGTCCGCATCGGAAACCTCGGCAACAAACGATAAGCTTCGGGCGGGTTCGCCGGCAGCTGGCCGCTGAATAGTTGCAGGAATCGGCAGGTTTTCGATTACGGGAGGGGATCCCGGCTCAAAGGAGCGTACGTATGTCACGGAGCCTCTGGCCTCGCCGCCTAACCGGTTGTTTGTATCTGTGACATAAACGACAACAGGATAAGTTTGAACCTCGAGCGCACTCAAGGTTATATCAACTGCACCGGAGTAGATGTTTGTTGCGGAGCGAGGCAGTACGCCTCCGTGAATAGGGGCCGCTGTGGTGTCAGGAGAGAGGATAGCGTAAGTAACCTGTGCAACTGGTATGTCAGAGGCTTGGACCGCGACCGTAAGATTGAGCGCAACAGTCACACTGTCACCGTCAATGGCGTCTTCATCCAGGAGCGCATACACGATACGTTGGGGCGCTAGAGAGAAAGCCTCAATCTGTGGAGGTCGTTGATCGACGGAGGATGCACCTGGCACTGAATCGCACGCGCCAATGGTGACGACCAGGAACAGAAATATGAGGTGATTTGTGTGCTTCAAAGTGATCACTATACACTGTATAGCGGTTTTATACTGAAGCTGAGCACGAATATTGCCAGCGTTAAATAGCCTATCAATTGACGTTTGCGGGTCAGGGGCAGCGACGCTGGAACAGGTGGATGATCCACCTTGATCACAAACACAAGAAGCAGACACCAGGGGAGCCAGCCAAAATAACCGAACCAGTCTAGCGCAGGTGGAATGGCAGCAGCGAACGAGGCCAAAACTAGAATGGTGAGCGTTACCTGCCACCACAGCTCACCAAATGCACGGCGTGTGCACAAGGCGAGCAGTGCACCAAGTATGAACCAGATTACTATGCTTGCCCAAAAGTCATTACCGGCGAAATCAATTAATATTGAGGGCAATACCAATGCACCGCCTACGGCCATAGAGGAAAGCATCAGAAACACGAATGCACGGGATATCCGGGCATGCCACCGTGGGCCGAATAGGGCATAGACAATGTGGCCGCCATCCAACTGGCCAACCGGCATCAGGTTGAGTGCCGTAAAAAAGAGTCCCAGCCAGGCCGCGAAGAGGAGCGGGTAGTGGTACATTTCGTAAAGGGGCGGCACATTCGGGAAGACTTGCGAGATCGCCCAGTACAGTGGGGTCGATCCCAGTGTTAGGCGACCTCCAGGTGGAGCGTCAGAAATTGCTGTATCCGGGAATCTGCCGGTAGCCCGGATGAACTCGAGTAGCGACTCATGGCCTCCAACTCCGAACATGTACTCGGGCGAGGGCAGCGTTCCCATCGCCCAAAATAGCAGGACAAGAACCATGATGAATCCCGCCAAGGGTCCACTGGCTCCGACATCAAAGAGTTTAATCCTGTCTGGGATTGGTTCCCGAATGCTAATGACCGCACCGAGAGTTCCAATCCCGATCAAGGGAGACGGGATATAATAGGGCAGAGAGGTACTGACCTTGTGCACGCGCGCTGCGACATAGTGCCCGAATTCGTGGACCGTCAAAAAGGCAATGAGTGCTCCACCAAAAACAAACGCATCGGCGAAAAAGGTTGTTGTAATTGGGAATCCGCCGAGATCAAATATAGGATCCCCCGCCGCCCAAGCCTCGCTCCGTCCAATAAACAGTAGAGCACCGGTAAAGGCGGTAGAGAGCAGTGTTACGACAAAAAGTCCCGCATGGAGCAGGTAGCGATCACGGGTCAACAGTCCAGATGCCGACAATGCGGCTAGGCATATAATGATAGGCGCGTTCTATGCAGATACCAGCCGAAGTGTTCACTTGCGTCTCAGTTGTGACAGGCCAAGTTCTATTCGATCGAATGCTTTCTGCAGATCCTCCATTGATGATGCGTAAGAAATTCTGATCCCGTTGGGATCCCCGAAGGCAGCGCCAGGGACTAGTGCCACCAGATGCTCTTCTAGGAGATAGAAGCAAAGATCATCACTTGAATTTATGGTCCGACCAGATTCCGCAACCATTCCGTAGTATTCGCTGCATTGTGGAAAGAGATAGAAGGCGCCCTCGGGCTTAGGTGCACGGATCCCCGGCACAGATCGCATCCTTTGAAGTAAGTAGTCGCGGCGCTCGCGAAAGGCCTGGACCATTTGGCGGATGGGTTCCTTGTCCATATTGAGGGCAGCGACTCCGGCACGCTGCGAAATGCTGCTGGGTGCAGAAGTGAATTGCCCTTGCATCTTTGCAGACTGCTTCACGATATCCTCAGGACCGGCCATATAACCAAGCCGCCAACCCGTCATGGCAAAGCATTTAGAAAATCCGTTTACGGTAACGGTGCGTTCCTGCATACCGGGAATCGTTGCAATGGGAACATGTACGGCATCGTAGATGACATGCTCATAGATCTCATCCGAGACCACCACGACCTGCTCGTAATCGTGCAGCACTTCTGCGAGGGCCGCCAATTCCTCATGTGTGTACACGGAACCGGTTGGATTGGAGGGAGAGCAGAGAATGAGCACACGCGTGCGTTCTGTGAGTGAATCTGCTAATTGCTCGGGTGTGAGGCGGTACTGGGTTTCTGCTGTTGTATGAGCGATAACGGGCTTCGCGCCAGCGAAGCGGGTCATTTCCGGATAGCTGACCCAGTAGGGGGCTGGAATCAGGACTTCGTCACCTTCGGCAGCAAGTACGGACACCGCCATAGCCACCGACTGCTTTGCTCCGTTAGAGCAAAGGATCTGACTCGGGGTGTATTTCAGGTTGTTTTCGCGCGCGAATTTTTCGCAGATAGCCTCCCGAAGCTCTGGCATGCCCGGGTTTTGGGTGTATCGTGTGAAGCCTTCCCGGATTGCCTGGATTCCGGCGTTAGCAATGGGTTCGGGGGTATTGAAGTCGGGTTCTCCCGCGCTTAATGCAATGACATCGGCGCCAGCACGTTTGAGCTTTTTCGCACGTCCGGCCATGGCCAGCGTAGCGGAGGGTTGCATGGAGGCAACACGCGGATTAAAGAAGGTAGACATGGGTTTGATTGACTGCGAGCAAAAATACAGATAGGTAATGATTACGCTAATTACGGGAAATTTAACTCAGAGCGCTGCAATATGAGCCTGGTTCCGTGGCTTCTTTCCGGTTCTAATTGCGACTGAGTTTATTGCCTGCTTGATTTTCCACATTGCTGCGCTAGCTTCATAGTCAGTTCTCGGACGCCTTGCCGTCAAGTTCATCAAATGTAAAGCGGACGCTCATAATGTAAGGGGATTCCATTGGTGTCCAGTGACCATAGGTAGTGGTGACAACGGTTGCGTCGGGAAGTATCTCAACACCCGGATAGGACGTATCCGCCCCTTCTAGGTTGTCCATGAGTCGTACGCGATATTGTCCTTCTCGACCGTGTACGATATCCTCATAAGTGCCCACCCATCCGACCCAGTCGCCCCATGTGGGTGAAACATGTGTGCGGTCACGAAATGAAATAAATAGTCGACCATCGGGACCGTAGACAGCCTGATGTCGGTCACCGGTGAGGGCACCCGTGACTTCTATTGGTGTGCTCCATGTTGCCCCTTCATCATCCGAAAACGTTACGAAGCTATTGAACTGCCGGCTGTTCTCTCTCAACAACATGGCGAGTTGCTGGCCGTCAGGAGACCGAATAACACCCGGCTCGCACAGGTGGGCCACGGGATGGGTTACGACGACTTCCGGCCTGCTCCAGGTTAGTCCGCCGTCAGACGACACGGTTTTGTACACGTAAAATTGTCCACGCTCTTCCTCGCGCCCATTAATGAACCTGCCGTCGTCGTGAAAGAATGCCATGTGGCGGCCATCACGCAATCGGATCAGATCCCCCATTACCACGATTCCACCAAAATCCCCAATAGATTCCAGCGGGCTCCAGGTATTTCCTTCGTCTTCAGAAACAGCCATGCGGATGGGATACAGCCCGGAAAACATGATCAGACGCTTCGTACCATCTCGATCAATGACCGGATAAAGGGTTGGGACCTCCTGCGAAGTTGACCAGTTATCCGGCACCGGGAGGCGATCGCTCCAAGTAAGTCCGCCGTCATGGCTTTTCTTCATCACAATCGCACCGCGCCCGTGTCCCTTTGGATAGACGGTTATGATTGTGCGCTGGTCATCCAGCAGTACGGTGGTTGGATGACCAAGGTACTGGTTGGGCTCACGGTCCACCAACACTTGCCGGTGGGTTTCTTCAGCAAGGTCAACCAGCGGGATACTGAATCCGCCGGGGTCGGTCATGCCACTGGGGGTGAAGGTGCCTGTGCTGACAAATTCTTGGACGCGGAGTATGCTCTTGGTCACAGGTTCTACGCGGCCAAGGGGGGAGAACGTGAAGCCAAATTGGCCGATGCCTGCAAAACTTCCCACCGAATGGACCAACTGGTCATTAATCAGAAACCGGATGGTACCTTCTTTTCGCGTAGCTTCAAATTTAAACCATTCTTCAGGTTCAAAGTGATCCCGGGTGGCACCGAGGACTATATGATGCCGGCCTGCCAAGGCGCCAGAGAGGTATAGCTGTTGATTTGGTCCATCGAAACCGAGATAGCTGCTGCCCAATTGGAATGCGGCCCCCGACGCATTTAGTTCAGCAATACTGAGCTGCGCTGTGATCTGAAAATCCCCCGTTCCAAGGTCACGGGTAGCGAACAGCCCTGTCTCACCAGAAGCGTCTGACTGGATCTCAATATATCCATTCCGTTCTGCCCACGTACCCGAGCTGCCCATTTCCACGACACCGTTCTGTGCGATAGTGATGGTTTCCTGCGCCAGAACTGTCGTTGCCAGTAGCGTTATGCCTGCGAATAGACATGCCAGTTGGCTGATGTAGATGAAGCGTAGCATAAGTACTAAGAGGTTTGTTACAGCGTGTGTATAGTTCAAGGATGTTCAATTGGAATGTTTTCGGCCCCACTCAAAAAATCCGATCGCTTCCAGCGCCTGGTGCATTTCTGTGATTTGTGCGGGCGTAGCGGTGGAGTGGGGCAATCTGTGCGGTCCACAATCCTGACCAATCAATCCCATAACGGCTTTGAAACCGGGGCGTCCGCAGGTTTTCAGAATGACGTTTATCATCGTAGAGGCGCGCTCCTGATTGAGCCGGGCCTCTTCTATCTGTCCCTGTTCGCAGCAGGCGATAAGACGGTTGTAGAGTGGTGCAGCAAAATTGTAGGTCGTTCCCACTGCCCCACGCATACCTGTCATCCATGCGCTGAGGAGCATTTCATCAACGCCGCATAAAAAGTCGTACTTCTCGGTGTAAGCGCACGCCGAGACCGCATGCTGGCGCGTATCAGAAAACTTGACTCCAACAAGCGAGGGCAGTTGGCGGCTTGCCAAACGCAGGAAATCGTTCAGATCCAACTCTACCCCGGTCTTTGCCGGGATATGATAGTAATAGAAGGGGAGGTCAGGTGCGCCCGCGGTAATTGTCGCCAGACAGTCTACCAGCGATCTTGTGGTGTCGGGCCCGAAATAGCTGGGAGGAACAGCCGAAATAGCACTGGCTCCGATCTGCTGTGCGTGCATGGCGAGGGTTTGAGCTTCCTGGAGACAGTTGTGCCCGACATGAACTACGACAGGCACACGGCTGGCGGCGGCCTTTACAAAAGCTGTAGCAGTCTGTTGCCGCTCGTGGATTGTCAGTGAGATCCCTTCACCCGTGCTGCCCAGTACGTACAATGCAGAGACACCGTCTCTCAACAAGTGTTCAACCAGGCCTGGGATGCGGTCAATATCCAGTGTTGCGTCGTTGTTCAATGGTGTGAACGCTGCTGCGGTAAGGCCCGTGAGCTGCATTGATTTAACCTGCGTCATTCTCGTCTTTGTTCGGCAGTCTGTCTCCCAAGGTATAAATCGTTAGTCCATTAAGTTGTGCACGCTGGTTTGGGAGGAGGTGACTCATGAAATACCCTACAACAAAGCAGGTAAGGATTCCAATGCTTGCGTACAGGAAGAAGTGGATTGCAGTAAAAGCACTAACCAAGTAGAGTACGATCGCGCTGGTACAGGCACCAATCAATGCCCCGGTGCTGTTTGCACTGCGTGTGAAGATGCCCAGAGCAAAGAGACCTGCCAGGCTGCTTCCCAATAAACCCAGCAGTTCAAGGAAAAAGTCGAAGAGTGAAGCAATCTCAATGGTAGCCGTCAATAATCCAATGGCTGTGGCCAGGAAACCCAGTCCAACTGTCAACCACTTGGCCAGTCGCAGACGGATTGACGCAGTGGAGTGTGGCCTGAATCTTTTGTAGAAATCACATACCAGTGCGGCAACGGCACTGTTGAGGCTACTGTCAAGACTGGACATCGCTGCGGCGAAGATTCCAGCAATCAGGAGTCCTGAAATCCCCTGCGGTAGCTGTTGTACAATAAACAGTGGAAAGATTGCGTCGGTAGACAATGAAGGCTCCAGCGCGCCTGCATGCTGTTGATAGAATACAAACAGGGCCGTACCCAGAGAGAAGAAAAGTAGACCGCCCGGGATAGTGAGTGCTGCATTGGTCCAGACAGATCGCGCAGCAAGTTTTTCGGTTTTCGTGGTCAGATATCGTTGTACCACAGTCTGGTCCGCCGTGTAGGGGATCAGGTTGCTGAAAATTGAGCCCCCCAGCACCACCCAGACTGCTGTCGTCGTAGCATCCCACGACCAAGTCAGCATATGAAATTTGTTCTCAGAGGTCGCAATTTCGATCAAGCCGGAGGCGCCGCCCTCAATGTTCAAAACCATGATAATCAGACTTAATAACGCCCCTCCCAAGAGCACAATTACTTGCATCACATCAGACCAGATCACAGCTTCCATGCCTCCCAGTGCTGTATAGAAGGTGCTCAGTAAGCCCATCAGCAGGATGGCCAGGTAAAGGTTGAAGCCTGTGACTGCGGACAAGGCAAGTGCAGGCAGAAAGATCACCACACCCATGCGTCCGAGTTGGAGGAGCACGAATGAGAGGCTGCCGAAAAGTCGCACGGCTACACTGAAACGCTGCTCCAAATACTCGTAGGCTGTCGTTATCTGGAGTCGACGAAAGAAGGGCAGATAGAGGAAGACGACTATTGGCGCAACCAGCAGGATGGCAATCTGCCCTAGAAAGTAAACCCAATCCGTAGCGTAGGCCTTGGCGGGTATGGCCATGAAGGTGATTGCGCTTAGCTGTGTTCCAAAGATGCTGATTCCCGCTGCCCACCAGGGGATGCGTCGGCGGGCTAGGAAGTAGACCGCCACGACCACATAGTTGATGGTGCCGAAAGGAGGAACGGCGTTGCTCGGTGTGGCCTGCCAGATAGCAGCGGTCCGTACTCCCGGGCGTATTTCACCACTCGGGATAAGAAAATGATCGCCCTGTCGAACTGTTGGAACGGTAACCTGCCCCATGGGCAAAGTGCCCAGATGTGCCCAGGTGTCCGTAATAACGTGATAGGCCAGCACATTGCGGCTGAATCCCGGATGTAGGTCGCCGAGTTCCTGAACGCGATCTACATCCGCTCCAGTATTGCCTCCCAACACCAGGAGATGTGAGGGCCCCACGGCGATTGCGGGAGAGGGAGCAGCGGCTGCAGGATACGGTAGATCACGAAGTCGCTCCCATCCGTGTGAGGGGTGATATCGATAGGCATCGGTGAGAAACTCGTAAGCTGTTTTACCGGCTGTGTCCGGCTCCAGCGCGGTGCCGCTAAAGAGGTAGAATGCCCCATCTGATGCGCCCGTTACGGCGCTGTGGCGGGGAGCACCGGGCACAGGTTCAAGTGTTTGCCATTGCGCGTCTGGACCAGCCAGGTTAAGCGCCCATAAATTGCTGCTTGCGACGGTATCATCGGGGGTTTCCAGGCCTCCGGTGATATAAAGGGTGGTTTCAACTATCGCTCCGCTGGCAAAGGCGCGGGGTTGTGGGAGAGCTGGTAATGACCGCTGTGAGATGCTCTCGCCATCCCAACGGAATGCAATCACCTCCTCAAAGTGTTTTTGGGCATCTCCACCACCTGCACAGATCACTTCATCCTCCCATTGGGCAGCTACGGTATATCCCGTTGGGCGGTTGAGTGTAAATCCGCTTTTCCACTCGCTGAATGAAGAAGTCAAAACGTAGATACTGTCGGTCCACACTTTCTCCCCACCCTGCAAGAACGGATCACGAAAATGTGCACCTCCGGCCACGATCAGTGCACTGTTTGAGATTCCGGCGCATGGACCGCCTACTCCGATTGAGTCTGGAAGATCGGGCAACCGATGCCAGTCAAGCAACTCTTTGATTGGCGCATCCTGACCTTGCAACGCAGCGACCGGGAAGAGTAGGGTGCATAATAGAATGACCTTTTTGGCCGCCCCTACCATGGTAGTACCGGTCGGAAGGCACCAGAGAAGCAAGCTTTATAGGTAAACAGAAGTCTCTGCCGCATTGGTCGGATATAGCACAACGTATGCTTACTGGAAGATAAGCCCGAATGTGGGCACAGAGGAAGTGGATGATCCTCGGCGTGATCGTTCTGAGAGTGAGCACGATTCTGCAGAAAGCATTAGCATTTCGGGTCAAAATCGAATTGGGTAGGGAATTTCGGAGCGATCCTCGGTTTCTACCGCCGATTGTTCCAGCCGTGAAGGACCAGACTTTTCCCGGGGAGACTGAGATTAACGGTAAAAAGCCGGGTTCAAGGTTCATTTATCATTGGCTTTTGACAGTTGTTGCGTTTATATTGTCACAATTATTGGCAACTCACGACCATTATTAATGGTGGCTTCATGATTCGTTCTATCTGTTTTTTTGTAGTTATTGTTGTCCTTTGCGGGTTTGTGCCTCCGGTGGCTGCGCCATCGGGTTCAATCGGTACGGGACCAGGCCAGATCAGCCCGCGTAAAGCTTACGCACAAGGAAAATCGTTGACATTCAAGGTACTGGCTTGTAGGGGATGCCCACTCCAGAAGTCCGAGATAGATCGTGACCGGGCAATGAGTTTGGCCGCCAGCTTGGAGGCGGTATATGCTGAGGAAGAAACCGGATCGCCAGATGACGAGGTGGTTAAAGCGCTGTGTGGTCCTGATACCGAAGATTGTGGCATTCGCATGGAGGTTGTTCACTACTTCCTCACCCGGCGTTACAAGCTACAGACTCCAGTTCGCGGCATACAGAATGATGTGATTGATGAAGGATAATCAAGGCAATAAGACTGCGTGCCTGCTCCGCAGGCTGCTCTTGCCGGTCTTCATAGGCGTAGTGGTGTGGTATCCGTCACAGACCGCCCTGTCTCAGGGCACACCATGGATTGCTGAGCCCCGCACCGGTAGTATCAGCGTTTCGTACTATCAGCAGAAGGCCACAGAGTTCTATCGGGGTACCGAGACTGTTAAAGGCCCCCTGGAGGCCACAGGGGCAACTCTATCGCAATACACGGTGTGGTTCCATGCCAATTATGCACTTAATGATGCGATTGCAGTGGATTTGCAGACGGCCTGGGCAAAAAGTTTCGTAAACGGCGCGGTCGGTCCGTCCGGCGGCCAAGAGAGTTACAATGGGCTGTACGACACAAACCTTTCCGTAACTTGGCGTTTTCTGGACGAGTTGGTCTCCAATACGCCCAGTGTTGCTGCACGCATTGGTGTAACGATCCCCGGTGGGTATGACACAGGCTACATTAATTCGCTTGGAGATGGTGGAAGTGGGATTGAGGGCTCGCTCATTGTGGGCAAGTTCTGGAATGTCGCTGGTGCATCGGCAGAAATTGGCTATCGTCACAGGGGATCCACGATGGTAAATCCTGATGCAGTTGGTGCCGCTCAGGGCGAGGATGTTGATATTCCTTCCGAAATATTTATGAATTTTTGGCTCTTCGTTCCGATTCGCAATCGCGTGCGGGTAGGTGCGAACTACCGTATGGTTAATGCCACCTCGGGATTGGATATTGGTGGAGCGGGTTTTTCACCGAGTCGATTTCCAGGGTTGGAGGAGGATAGTCAGCTCTTGGGCTTGCAGTTGTTCGTGCCCGATCTTTTTGGCAGCGTGAGTGTGCACATCTTTGATGGATGGATAGTGGGAGGCCGTAACACGGCAAAGTCCAATGTGATTGGTGCAGGTCTTACTGTAGGATTGGGCGGTGGCTTCGGTAGTGGACTATAAGACCATCAGGGAGGCCGGTGATTTATTCACGCGTTGGACGGAATCTGGCCATGGAGGACAAAATCACGGAGGTCGGTCGCGACGTAGTGTGTCAAACCAATTGACAAGTAAGTCTGGATGTACACGATAATGACAAGGGTCAGACAGACTCTCAAGTGCTCTGGGTTCTGTCAAATTGGAGTTTTGGGCCTGCTGACCTTTGCGGCCCCCCTCGGTTATGGTCAGACACTGGAGAGTATTTGGGACAAATCTGACGCCACGAATACGGCTACGATTGATCATGCCGATTGGCAGGTGGTTCTAGATACCTACCTGATCACCGACGATCCATCCGGCGTGCATCTGTTTGATTACCATGCACTGCAGGCGAACACAGAGGACCGTCAGCGACTCAATGGGTACCTGGAGCATCTTCAGGAGTTGGATCCTCGCCTGTATTCGCGAGATGTTCAAATGGCGTACTGGATCAACCTTTACAATGCGTTGACTGTGCGAGTAGTTGTCGATGCCTACCCCGTGGAGTCAATTCTTCAGATCCACAGTGGAGAAACGCCCGATACGGGGCCATGGAAGGATATTCACGCAACTGTTGCAGGGGTTCCCTTGACGCTTGATAATATTGAGCACGATATCCTGCGTCCGATCTGGCAAGACAACCGAATTCATTATGCGGTCAATTGTGCCAGCTTAGGTTGTCCAAATTTAGCATCAGAGGCCTTTACAGCGGCTAACCTGGAGCCGTTAATGGATCAGTGTGCGAAGGATTTTGTGAACCATCTGCGTGCAGTGGAGCTCCTGGATGAAGCATTCGGGGTTACTTCAAGCCTGTATTTTTGGTACATCGAGGACTTCGGAAACTCTGAGGCAGGCGTGCTGGCGCATCTGCAGAAGTACGCCGAAAAGGACTTGGCTGAGCAACTGAGAGTTTTTGACGGATCACTGGATCATGAGTACGATTGGCGTCTTAATGAGCCAGTCACTCAATAGTCAAGTAGCACTTCCCCAGGCCTATTAGTCGGGGTGCGCAGAAGCTTGTTCTGGCATCAGCTTGGACTTGCGACGCCGCCTGAATAGGTCGTAGGCCAAAGCCAGGAGAATCAAGCCATACTCCACCGGGCGTACCCAGTCGGGGTGTGCAAATGGGTGCATGTCCATATCACTCAGATTCAGTCCGGTGATGTACGACAACAGCACTGCAATGGATGCGGTCCATGCCCAGGCACTTGGACGAATCACTGCAAAAGGAAGAAGCCACAACAGGTACCAGGAATTCACGACCGGCCAGAGTGCAAACAGGGCACCATAGATCCAGTCCCCCCGAACAATTGTGCCAGGCGCCATTCGCCTGTAGACCAAATAGTATCTGGCGATCACTATTGTGAGCAGGAGGCCGCACAGTGCACGGGCCACCGGGTTAGGCATCCAAGGCTTTACCAAGCTGAACAAGGCAGCATTGAACTCCCACTCGCGGGTGAACACAAGTAGCGTCTGCAAGTCTGTGCTACCTTGCAGAACAAAAGGCAGATAGATCAGCGCCAGTACTAAGAAGAAGAGACCCCAAACACGTAACCGTGCTCGGACCAAGATAAATGGCACAACGAGCACAGCGAGGATTTTGGCGCTCACGGCCAAAGCCAAAAAGATAGCAGCACCGTAAATCCTATCTCTTTGAGCTAGAACCACCGCAACGAGCACGAGAAATACTGCTACTCCATCAGGATGTGCAGTAAAGGCAACCTCCTTGATTACCAGTGGACTCCAGGCATACAGTAGGACTAGTCGTGCGGGTGCCAATCGTAGGAGTAGGCCAATGGTCATCAGATCAAAAACCAACATTAGTGCCTGCAGCGCAGTGACGCTGCCAGGACTAATTCCGTATCCCCCCAGAAAGACAAGTTGCGTTACCGGCCCGTAGATCGTCGGCAATTCGGGGTAGTTGATGCCATCCAGGATACGCTGAAACTGATCCGGTACACTCATGTCGTCAAAGAAGGCCTCAGGCGGCACGCCATAAGGGGTACCGTCCTGAATAAAGCGAAAAGCATCCCATAAATATCTGTAAAAGTCATCCTCATAGAAGGGGCCACCAGTCAATCCGCAGATGCGGAATACAACAGCCCAGACGATGAGACGCGTCACAGAGAATCTTTTATCAGGACTGCGACGGTGATAGGCGTAAAGGACAAAAGTGATTGAAGCAACGCAGACGGAGAGCCCAAGAAACAGGTGAAGCGAAGGGTCGCCGGAACTTCGGGTGATCCAGGAGAGCAGACCATAAGCCAACAGGCACAGGAAGCCTGCCATGTCAATCGGAGAGAAAAAACGCGTCAGTCTCGACATGGACAAGAGTGCAGTGAAACGGGCATAAAATTACGCCGAGTGTAGAAATCCCGGTGGAGCTTTCATCTTTTGAGGAACGCGTTTTGGAAATCTCTGAGGACCAATCAAGCCTTCCCAAGATAGCTTCAATAGCGTTCGCGAATCGTGCCGTGTCGCGTAACCCTTCGCATCAATCCGTGATGGTTTTACTTGCAGTTGGTGCTTTGTACAGGCCATGGCCGACCGCGGGAATAAATTGTGTCAATGAGGCCATTAGCGACGACGATGATATCCGAGACGCGCTTCGCTGCAAGAAATATTGCAGAACCTCTTCGGCCGACACTACTTTTTCATGAGTGCTTCAGCTATCATTGTGGGGACAAAGGGTCGAATATCTCCATTCCAACGCAAGATATCACGAACCAAAGATGAGCTGGTCAGCGCGTGGGCAGCAGACGTATGGAAAAACACAGTGTCAAGTTCGGGTACCATCCTGCGATTCATATGCGCCATCTGCGATTCGTAGTCGAAATCACGTGGAGTACGCAGGCCTCGTACTAGTGCACGTGCACCCAAATCACGTGCGTGCTCGGCAATCAGGCCTTCAAAGCCGGTCACACTGACATTGTCTAGGTGTGCAGTAGCCTGTTCTATCAGGTCAATACGCACTTCTGAGGATAACAGGGTTGGTTTATCGGAATGGACTGCAACCGTGATAACGAGTCTGTCGAACAGGCGGAGCGCACGCTCCGTTATGTCCAGATGACCAAGTGTGAAGGGATCAAAAGTCCCCGGATAAACTGCCAATGTCATGAGTTCATCTCCGGAATATGCTCACTTTAGTACGACCATAACTGCGTGTAGTATCAAGCGCAGGGTGTTCTAGAAAGTTTACTCGGGCGTCATGTTCAATTGCGAACAAACCGCCCGGACGCAAACACGCAATTGCAAGATCCGGCAGATCTTGCATCTTTTCAAGTTCATAGGGTGGGTCAGCAATGATGAGGTCCAGCGGAAGTCCCTGATAACGTTTCAGATAGGTTACGGCATGAGCACATAAGAAATGGCATTTTTGTGAAACACCGAGATGTTCAGCATTTTTTCGCGCAGCGGACACCGCTTTTCGGTCAGCTTCAACGAGGATAGCATTGGATGCACCGCGACTGATGCCTTCAAGCGCAAGGGCGCCGGTGCCCGAGAACAGATCCAGAAGACGCGCATCCTGCAAGGAGATTCTGGCCTCAACAAGTCCGTACAGGGATTCGCGTACGCGATCTGTGGTCGGCCGTGTCTTCAATCCGCTCGGGCGCAATAATCGGCGACCACGCAAGGTACCGGCGATTATGCGCATAGATTGATTGAGTAATTTAGCATCATAGAGCAGTTGCAGGCGTAATATCCATATTCCCGTATTGCCATGCGCATACTATTAACAGGAGGGACAGGTTTTGTTGGCCGCTATGTACTATCAGAACTGTTAGCACAGGGACACGAGGTCCGTGCACTTATTCGGCGGGGTGGAGTGCCGGAAGGTTTCGAAAGCAGGAATGTGGAAGTCGTTCGCGCTGATATCAATGGTTTACTGGAGCAGTTCATGCAGGGGATGGATGGAGTTGTTCATTTGGTGGGCATCATCAAAGAAGTACCGCGCGAGATGGTCACCTTCGAAATTCTTCACACGCAGGCTACCCAGAATGTTGTGAAAGCAGCCAAGGCGGCAGGCGTGCCGCGATTCGTTTTTGTGAGTGCCAATGGCGTTTCGGAACAGGGTGCAACGCGATATCAAACCACAAAATGGGCGGCCGAAGAAACCGTACGCAATTCAGGGTTGGAGCATTGGTGTATTCTTCGTCCGGGGTTGATCTTTGGGGATTCTGGAATGGAGCGGGAAGAGTTTTGCACTGTTCTGGCAAGCAATCTGATTAAACCCTTTCCGATTTTGCCGGTATTTGGGGATGGGCTTTACCAGATGCAGCCGATCTCAGTTGAGGAAGTCGCTCAATCTGTTGTCCAAGCACTGACGCTCCCCAGTGCCCACGGGCAGACGATTGCTGCAGTTGGCCGTCGACGATTGACCTACATTGAGTTGCTGGATGTAGTCACCCGCGCAATGAATAACAGCCCTCGACCGAAAGTCAAGGTGCCGCTGTCTTTTTTACGGGCCGGTATGCGTTTTGCGGGAAGTATGTTACCCATCACGCCAGACCAGTTGACGATGCTACTTGAAGGTAACGTAGCGGACGAAAAAGCCTTCTACAATACGTTTTCGGTGACCGAGCGCCCTTTTGACGAAGAGAACCTAGCATACCTGCATCTCCGATTGTAGTATGTACCCGCTTCGGGCGGTCCTGTTTTGCGTGGCGGTGTTAAGTGTGCCAGTCGCTTGCGCCCAGATACCGGTAGACACCGTGCGGTCGCTGATGCCCTTCCGCACAGACGAGGATTCCCTCCAAGGTGCTATACTATCCGCTGACCACGATATCACGCACGTACTTTCGGGAGCGCCGGGTTCCTTTGTGTATGATTTCGGGGCGTTTGGCTGGCCGACATCGTGGAGTTTTAATGGGCTTAGCCCTCAGGCAGTACAGCTGTATTTCGGTCCAATCCCTTTTAATGACCTGCTCACTGGAAGGCCGAGGTACGACCTGCTTCCGACCGCACTCCTGCGATACCCGAAAATAGATCCCGGATTGCCAGGTGCAGTGGTAGGTATTCAAACAGAGCTGCGGACTGTAGACACCAGGAGGCCGTACACACAATTACATTATCAGGCAGGCGGACATGGACTTCAGCGCGTTACCGGGTTGCACGCACAGCAGAGCAGCAGCATGCTTGGTTTGCCGGGAAGGTTTCAGGGTTTGTTTGCTTACAGTGGTGCGGCTGCTGCAGGAGACTATCCCGGCAGTAGACTGCGACGACAACGACAGTTACTCCTGCGGACACGCTACCAGCGCTATACATGGTCTCTGGAACTGCTTTACTTACATAACCAGCGTCGTTTGGGTGCGCACAGTGGAGTACGAGGGGCAGGAGACACGCGCTATAATCGCCTGATTGCGCAGGTAACCGATGAGCATCGAACGAGGCGCACTGTCCGCAATGATTTTCTCTCCACACTCAAGACTCGTCTCCTGACCGCGTCGGTGAATCTATCCACACAATCCCTGTACTACGAGGGTGTAGGTGCTGCTGCACGCCGTCTGGGCGTAGCAGTCCATCGTGACCTGCGTATAGGCAGACACAGATTGCATTTACGGGGCGATGCATATACACAGCGGATTTCATCTGGCAGTGCTTTACCAATCGGGCATAGCACATCGCTGATTGAGGTCCAGATCAGAGACTCATTAAAGTTCAAAACGGGGTACCTGCTTGCTCAGGGAATTGTACGAAAACAGAATGCGGACTGGGGTCCAGGAGGACGCCTTCGCTGGGAATCGACGCTTCTCAGCTTCCGGCCATACGTGGAATTAAGCCACAGTGCAGCGCCACGACCATTAACCGGATGGGGGAAATATCTAATCAGCGGGAAAGTGGATACGGGCAGCATTACACAGGCAAGTGGGGGAGCCGGGCTGTATAGGGGACGATTTTCAGTACAGCCGTACGGATTTGTAACAAGCGCACAGAATGCGCCCGACTATAAGGCGTGGATCACAGGCTCAGCGCAGGTTGTCAACAACACGTATGTTACATATGGTGCGGGAATCCGGGTAAGTTTGTCATCCAAGCCGGAGCGAGGGCTGTTTGCTGCTCTGAATGCTGCCATGACCGGTACAGGTGAAACCGAGCTTGATTCAGGACGGTTGTTGCCTCAATGGGTATCGTCCGGACAAGTAGGGTTCAAGGTCGTTTTGTTCACCGGAGATTTACGCTTGAATACCTCTGTACGTGGGCGTTCATGGAGCACAATGGTCAGCCGCGCACTGCATGCACCGACCGGACTACTGGTGATTCCAAGTAAACTGAGGGCTTTGTCAACGCTTGACCAGCCATCGAATGCACTACTGGTGATTCCGTCCACCGACCGTGCTCCTATTGATGCCTCCTATACTTTAGACCTGATTCTTGAAGGAGGCATCCGTACAGCAACTATTTTCATCATATACGAAAACATTACCAGCGGCACACGCCTCATGTCGGGCAATGAACTGGTTCCAGACTACCCGCTTCCGGCGCAGCAGTTGCGCTTTGGAGTATACTGGCCCATTGCCAACTAACAACAATTGGTGAGAAAATCGTATAAGTACTGGCAATCAGAGAATTATTGAGTACTCCCAGCCTATACGAACAGCGCGTATATCGTGAGATTTATGCTTGGCGGCACCGGGAACCATCCTGGTTGCGCAGGAAGGTGCGATGGTTGAACCGGCCGCTCAAACTGGCTTCGAAACGTGCAATGCAGATTCCAGGCGTCGGATGGACACTGGACAATCTGGTCGTTGGTTTGGTGCAGTGTGCCAACGAAATCACCCAGGATACAATCTCGCACACGGCCGCCATTGAATCTTTTCGATCAAAGGGGCACCAAGTGCAGACTTTTTCGGATATTGCACAACTAGACTTGGAAGCTGTCGACCATGTGATCAGCGGTCTGGATCTTCGCTACCAGAGCCTGACGGCTGCGCACGGAGCAGCTGCGGGACTTGCAGGAGTAGCCGGATTGATTCCGGATATTGTCGCATTGGTAACACTTAATCTTCGGGTCACAGGACAGATCGCATTGTGTTGCGGGTATGATATAAGCTCCCCGGAAGAGCGTAACTATGCATTGGACGTTCTGAGTGTGGCTGCGCACGAGGGCGGCAAAGAGGAGGGACACACAGGAGCTTTGGTTCGTAAGCATACGCGTTCCGTAATGGAACAGGCGACTGTTGGTGTTGCGCTGCGTGGCACCGCCCGTGTGCTTGGAATGCGTCTGGTAAAATTGAAACTGGCACAAGTGATCCCACTGGCTGCAGTGGTTGCGGGAGGAGGATTTAACGCGTACTATACCGCACGTGTGTGCGAAACTGCACGGCACCTTTATAGAGAACGGCGTTTGCATAATAAATATGCTGACAGCGTGCTCAATTCCATTTTGAAGAAATGAGATTTTATACAGGCCTAATATTGCTCGTATTGCTCTCGGGCTGCAGCATTCAGGAACCGACGAATTTTGTATTCATTCTGGCAGACGACCTGGGTTATATGGACGTTGGTGCTTACAACCCCAACACTTTTTACGAGACCCCCAATATTGACAGGCTGGCTGCGGAGGGTGTACGTCTCACGCAGGGGTACGCAGCTGCTCCTGTCTGCAGTCCGACGCGAGCCAGCATAATGACCGGGCTATATCCTGCCCGGATGGCAACCACGGATTATTTTGGAGCTCCCCAGCCTGATCGCGTATCCGGGCACTGGACACGTAACAAACCGCTGCTCCCTGCAAGATATGAACCCCAGTTGCCGCATGAGAAGATTACCCTCGCAGAGGCGTTGTCGGACTCGGGGTATGTGACTTTCTGGGCAGGTAAGTGGCATTTGGGTCACGAGGGATCGTATCCAGAAGATCACGGCTTTTCAGTTAACAAGGGTGGTTGGGAAAGAGGTGGACCATATGGACGGGGCAAATATTTTGTGCCCTACGATAATCCCAGATTGGAGGATGGGCCGGAGGGGGAGCATTTGCCGGCACGGCTGGCCGCGGAAACGGCTAAGTTTATCGCCGAGAACAGGGAACGGCCGTTTTTGGCCTTTCTGTCGTTCTATTCTGTGCATACGCCACTTGTCGCGAGGGCCGATCTTGAAGCCAAGTACAATGCCAAGCCTGCCGACTCAACGATTTGGGGTACAGAGGGCCAGCGTCAGGTGCGCCAAACACAAAACCATGCCGTTTATGCGGCTATGGTCGAAGCCATGGATCAAGCAGTCGGCACGGTACTTGCGGCACTGGATGAACTCGATCTTGCGCGGAACACCGTAGTGATTTTTACGTCAGACAACGGCGGTCTGTCGACCTCTGAGGGTCATCCGACGAGCAACCTGCCGTTGCGGGCTGGCAAGGGATGGCTCTATGAAGGGGGTATTCGTGAGCCGTTGCTCATGCGCTGGCCGGCATTCCTTGCGGGGGGCAGGGTTGAGGATACACCGGTGACGAGCCCGGATTTTATGCCTACGTTATTGCAAATCGCCCGGCAGCCGTTACCGGGCACTACCGACGGTGTCGGCCTGTTGCCGTTACTTCTCGAACGTCGCGCACCCGAGCGCGATCTGTACTGGCACTACCCTCACTATGGCAATCAGGGTGGGAGCCCGGGGAGTGTAATACGACGAGGTGACTGGAAACTTATCCGGTTTTATGAAGATGGAAGAGAAGAATTGTATAACCTAGCCGATGATGTGGCTGAAATGCATGATCTTGCGTCTACTAATGAAGAAACAGTCAATGAACTTTCGGGAGCATTGGATGCATGGTTGGCACAGGTGAACGCACGTATGCCAACCCCCAATACCAATGCGACCACAGAATAGTCTTTAGTCATGGACAATAACGGGGACGGCGGTCGACTTAAATGCTCGTTTTGTAATCGTACAAGCGACGAGGTCAACTCTCTAATCGCAGGGCAGGATGTGTTTATCTGTGATCGATGCATTACAGATGCCCGGGTCATTTTGGACGACGGTAGTATTCCAGAGAGCGAATCGCTGCCGCGTCGCAAAAAACGACGCAGGAAGCAGATGACACCCAAGCAAATCAAGGCCGCCCTGGATGAGCATGTGATTGGGCAGGAACGCGCCAAAAAGACATTGGCCGTTGCAGTTTACAACCATTATAAGCGTGTGGAATCGAAGGATTTCATGCCGAACTTCTCGGAGGTTGAATTGGAAAAATCAAATGTTCTGCTTTTGGGACCGAGTGGAACAGGGAAAACACTACTTGCACGCACGCTCGCGAGGATTTTGGATGTGCCATTTTCGATTAGTGATGCAACCACACTCACCGAGGCAGGTTATGTGGGAGAGGATGTGGAGACGGTTATATCCAATCTTCTGGGGGCAGCGGATTTTGAGATCGAACATGCACAACGCGGGATCGTCTTTATCGATGAGATAGACAAGATTGCGCGCAAGAGTGACAACACATCCATCACGAGGGATGTATCGGGAGAAGGTGTGCAGCAGGCGTTACTCAAGGTAATTGAGGGAACGCAGGCGGCAGTCCCCCCCAAAGGCGGACGCAAGCACCCAGAGCAAAACCTGGTCCAGGTTGATACGGGAGGGATACTCTTTATTTGTGGTGGTGCATTCGAGGGGCTCCCGGAAATCATTGCACGCAGGCTCAACGTGAACAGGATTGGCTTTACGTCCGTGGAGAAAATACGTTATGACAAGTCGGATTCCGAGGTGCTGCAGTTTGTGGAACCGGACGATTTGATGCAGTTTGGACTGATCCCCGAACTGATTGGACGTTTGCCGGTCACCGCCTCACTGGATATTTTATCGGAGGAGGAGATGATACGTATCCTTACGGAGCCCAAAAATGCTATTGTACGACAATATCAGAAGTTGTTTGCACTTGATGGGATTAAGCTGGTTTTTGATGAATCTGCACTCCGTGGCATCGTAGCGCGGGCGCTTGACCTGCGTACAGGGGCACGTGGATTGCGCAGCATACTTGAACAGTCGATGTTGGACATCATGTTCGAGATTCACAGCTTAAGCGATGTTGGCGTCTGTCGCATAACAGGAGATACGATCCTGCTGGGACGATCCCCCATCTACGAAAAGCGTAAAGCCTCGGCCTAAATTGTCATGAGGGGCCTGCTCTGGCTCACCCTCCTGTGGGTCGTGCCGATACCACTGGTTTGGGCGCAGTCAGATCTTCTGGAGGTAGACCAGAACACGGTTGTGCGACGTGTAGCGTTCAGCTACACGGATGCTGATCGTTATGACCCGCAGTTTACTGTTTCTGAGTTGCGGGCAGTGACCGCCACACGTGCAATCCCGAGACGCTATTGGTTGCATCGATTGCTTGGACGAGCCGAAGCGGAAGACTACAGGCTCAATCCCATTGAGCTGCAGAGGGATGTGGTTCGCCTCCGTGAGGCTTTCAGGGAAGCGGGTTACCTGCATACTTATGTGGATTACGGGACTTCTACCCTCAACAGAGAATCCAATACCGCCCAGATCCGATTCAGTGTTACCCAGGGTCCTCCAGTGATCATTCAGGATGTCGGGTTTTATTCAGAAGCAGGATATCTGGCACAGAGCCTGGATCCAGAGTCGAGGGCAGCATGGATTGATTTTCGGGATCGGACGAGCTTTGAAGTCGGTGATATTTTCACACATTTCGGGAGTGTGCAGATTGAAGATGCGGTTCTGAGTTGGCTGAAAGATCAGGGATATGCCTTTGCCGAGATGAATACCTCGATCAGCATTGATTCAGTTTACAATGCCGCAGATATCGGATTTTTTGTGGATGCCGGCCCTCTCGGTTATATTGACAACATCGAAATCACCGGTGCCCCTGGGACCGGCCGGAATATAGTTCGCAGGGCGTTGTCGCTTGAGCGTGGCGATCTGTTTTCGCAGCGGGCTTTGATTGAAGGTCAGCGCGCCTTGTTTGCCCTGGGGTTATTTAGTGTTGTGCAGGTGGATACACCGCCGCAAGTGCGCGACAGTACGGTGGACGTTCGGATCAATTTACAGCGTGCGCGTCCCAGGCATATTTCCGCAGAAACCGGCTATCACCAGCGTCAGGGAATTATTGGCGAAGGTCGCTGGATTCACCGCAATTTCATGGGAGGGGCGCGAATATTGACTCTCTCCGCGCAGATGCAGACCGGCCTGTTGGCAACGGCCGGGGTTGGAGCATCGGCGGGGCGCCTCGCACGCGGGGCCGTTGCGCTGACGCAGCCTCACCTGGGAGTAAGTGCGCTGCGCGGTATCCTGGAACCGTTTATTCAGTATGAGCGGGATCCTCTTGCCGGAGAATCTTCAAACTTCTTTGAGTTTAATCGACGGGAGTATGGTATTTCTACTACGTTCATCTATGGTCTGGAGCAAACTCGGGTACTTAGCCTGCGGTACAGTCTGAGCCGAACAACTAACTTTACGGCGAATCTCTCGGAGGATGCTTATGACAAGAGTGTACTTTTTTTGGGGGGAACAGTAGGTTGGGCCGACAATTTTTTGCGTCCCACTCGCGGGCTGCTCTTCCAGCCGACCGTAGAACAGGGCGGGCGTATTGAGTCATGGCTTGGTACACGGCCGTTTGGCGTGAATTATTTCAAGCTGCAGTTACAGGTCGCAGCGTATGCTCCTCTCATGAGGACGGTCAGTTTTAGTGGACGACTAAAAGCGGGACGGATCTGGCCCGGAGATGTAGAAACGAGGACACTTTACAGTGCGGATGGTGTCCATATGATTGATACGCAGTTTTTGCAGCCTCAGGAAAACCGCTTTGACCCACTCAGGTATTACATAGGTGGTGCAGATGATGTGCGGGGATGGAGTACAGGCCTGGCAGGTCCGAAGGCTATTCGCACAGATGAATTGTCCGGCGATGGGACAACTTCGACAGGAGCAGTGTACGAGCCCATTGGCGGGTTGGCCCGTTTAGCGGCCAGTGCGGAGGTACGTTTTCGCTTGGTCGGGAAATGGTACGGGGCCACATTCGTTGATGCGGGCGCAGTTTCGACAAAAGTAGCAGAAAATTGCACAGGACAACTTTATGAAGATGTCAACCTGACACGACCGGTAACGGTTCAGTGTGGGTTCAGGGATACTGGAAAAGTTAGCTTTAATGATTTTAAGGTGGGGGCGGGTGTCGGTCTGCGCTACGATACCCCCATCGGGTTTATCCGCTTAGATCTTGCAGCCAAACTAAACCCCGACCCGCTTGATTTCCAATCCGCTGCAAATGCTTTGGATGCAGCAGCGACAGGGGAAGAACAAAGGAATCCATTGTATCGAATTAATGTCCACTTCAGCATCGGGCCGGCGTTTTAGTCGTCGCTGGCTATTAGTGCTCGGGATTGTGCTCATACTTGGGGTTGTGCAAACTCCATGGGGTTTGGGTACGGTGGTACGCTGGGCATTGTACGCTGGCAGGGTGGACATTGAATTTGAATCTCTGCACGGATTCTGGATGCATTCACTCGAAGTACGCGGGCTGGAGGGCAGCGTAGGAGGGAACGGCATTCGTGTAGATACAGCGCGCGTGGGGCTGTCTGTGGGAAGGCTACTTACTGGCCGTCTTCACGCAAGGTACGTGGAGCTGAGTGCTCCCGTGTTGCAACTCGACCGTACATCATCTATTTCAACTGCCGAAACAACAGATGAAACTGATACGGGTGCAGGTATCCCGCTGTGGATTGATGACCTTCGAATCAAGGGCGGCAGTTTCAGTTTGAGCGATGAGTTGGTTAATATTTCCGACATTGACTTTCGGGGCAGCATTTTACCGGATGCAATTCAAGTGGATACGGTACATGGAGAGGTGTCGTGGCAGGATCTCCATATGCGATTCTTTGCTGTTACCCGGATGCAGTTCGACCGCGGTATGTTGGAATTGGATACCCTTGTACTTAGCGGCTCGGGGTCACACATCGGAATTCATGGACAGGTTGGGCAACAAATCAACTTGGAGGTTGCCGCAGAACCACTATCTCCCACGATTCTTCGTCCACTGGTACCCAATATTGCGGAGAATTTAGTAGTAGGTGCACGGCTCACTGGAGAGGCGGATTCATTATATCTGGCACTTGACGGGGAATCCTCGGCCGGGTCTGCATTAAAATTGCGTGGAAGCACTCGAGTCGGAGCTCCGTATGTGAACTTGGATACATTGCAGTTTGCAGACCTGGATCTAGCGAATTTGTGGCCCGACATAACGGGAGAGCTGACGGGGTCTATCCATGGGCATGCAAGCGGTGCGTCATGGGATTCGCTCAGTGGCGGCCTTGAAGTTGCGATTGAAGAGGGAATGCTGGCGAATATTCCAATTGAGTCTGTGCAACTGACAGGAACACTGGAAGCAGGCGACGCACTGGTTGAATTGAATTCCAGGCTGGCTTCGGGCTCATTGGACCTCTCTGGCGAGATTCGACCTTTTCCGGCCAGCGGGCAGCTCTCCGGTCATTTTTGGAACATCAATACGCGCGCTCTTAATCCTGCACACAGCAGTGATTTGAACGGTGATCTGAACTTGGCTTGGGACAGCACGATGATAGCTCGTGTGGCGTTCTCACAAGGGCAAATAGGGCGGCTGGATGTGACGGGTGGAGAGCTGCGGCTGCTTACGGATAACGAGAGGACAGGATTAGCAGCGGCAGTGAATGCTGATTCCTCATGGGTCAAACTGGAACTCACTCGTCACGAATCTGGGCTTGCAGGGAATCTCGACATGCACGAATTGGATGTACCCGCACTAATGAATCAGGTGGATGCGGAGTCCAGTCTCAGTCTTACTGCTGAGTTAACTACCAACTGGCCCCCAGACAGCATAGCAGTTCAGGTAGATATGGAGCCGTCCTCCTGGGGGCAAGTGCCTGTTGTCGACAGCTATTTGGAAATGGTGCTGCAGGGCTTGGATTTGGATGTGCGAGGCCAAGTGGAATTTCCATCAGGTCGTGTTCTGGTTCAGGGCAATACGGACTTCAGCGTAAATCCCCCCAGATGGTTCTTAACACAGGGACAGATTGAGGGTGTAAACCTGTCTGATCTGGGAGTAGATATGGACACAGACTTGAATGCTCAACTGAAGCTCTCTGGCAACGGGATCAGGAATGCCAATGGAGAATTAATCATCGAGACTTCTATTGTGCGTGACGAGTCTGTCGCTGGTGGAACAGTCTTGCTTGATATGACGGATGGGGAAGCTGCGATAGACGGCCGTCTGCAGATAGGGTCAGGAGGGTTGGATGTACTTGCTAGCCTGCAGCCATTCGCGTCTGTACCAACCATAGATCTTACAGGAAGTGCATTTGAACGCATCAACCTGGGGCCGCTTCTCGGTCTGGATTCGTTGGAGACGCAACTCACAGGACGCATAGACCGTGGCTATTGGGGAAATTCAGGGGATGCTGCGCTGACTCTTGAACCCTCAACTGTGAACGCACTGGCAGTTCGTGAGGGGCAGGTGCACGCCAAAGTATTGGGCGATACGCTCGCGATGACCGTGTCGGTTGCGGCGGATGAGGGATATATTCGGTTGGATAGTCTGTATGTGCAGCCTGGACTGGAATATGCGGCACGGGGCGAGATTCGAAATCTATCGCTGCAGAATCTTGGCTTTTTGGATGCGCAGTTGACGGGTTCTTTTGACGTAGCTGCCGCTGGCAGTACGTTCCAGGCAATGACGGTACATCACGCCAGCATCGAAGCCGGGGGTACGGAGATTGGAGAAGTGCAGTTCGACCGATTGAATATCGCAGGGGCTATGAGTGACGGAATGTTGAGTCTGAGTAATTTTGACCTATCCAGTAACGCCGGATGGTTGCGTGGAGAGGGAGAGGTTGCACTTTTTGGGGGATCGTCAGATACGCTACGATTCAGTGGGAGAATCGTCAATGCAACCCCGCTCGCATATTGGACTGGGGGCGAGCCGATATCTGGTGCGCAGACGGATACCCTCTGGGGGCAGGTGATGCATCATATGGATACGCTTCGATGGGCCGCCGGGGTGACCGTTGAGCCCTTGACATGGAAAACCGTGCGCGTACTTCAGACCTCCGGTTATGCGGAAGGCACATTGTTGGACTTCAAGCCCAGGATTGGTCAAGCAGAAATTAACATTGAACGGGCCTCTGTCCCCAACTTGTCCGCACGGCATGCGTGGTTGCGGTTAGACGGGCAACAGAGCAGTCTTGGCTATCAGGCGCGCATAGGCGTAGATGAGCGCCGGTCACTCTACATGGAGGGGAGAGTAGACTTTTCGGAGCGTCGTGGTGTGCTGGAGCAGCTGGATATGTATCTAAACGAAGATGAGTGGCATCTCGGAGTGCCTGCGGAAATATTGGCCGATGAAGGCATACGCATTCGATACTTCGTCCTGGAAAGCCAGGAGCAGGAAATCACACTGGATGGTATCCTCAATCCGGACGGGGAGCAGCGTTTGGGGCTCAGTCTATACAATGTTGATCTTGCTCCTTTCACAGATGTTTTTGGATTCCCTGGTTTAGGCGGGCAAGCATCTGCGGATTTGTTCTTCAGTGGTCCGGCAACAGCCCCGGAGCTAGAAGGATCACTGAGTCTGATCGTGAACTCAGAAGGCGAGCGTGTAGGAGATGTGTCTGCCCGGGTTCGTTATGGGGACAATGGTTTGAACACAGATGCGCAGTTTACGCATGTAGACGGCAGTACGCTTTCTATGTCGGGTCTTCTGCCATTTGATCTCAGGCTTAAAAAGCAGGAAGAGGTTTCTTTTCCCGAAGCATCACTGACACTTCAGGCGGATCGCTTCAATATCGGATGGATCAATCCCTTTTTAAGTCAGGAAGAGATCAGTAATGTTCGGGGTAAGTTAACGGCCGATATCGGTATCGCCGGGTCCCGCAGTGCCCCCGATATGGTTGGTGAGTTCAGTCTTTCCGATGGATTTGCTAAGTTGCCACAGCTCAGTATTGCCCCTACGGCTTTCCAGTTGGAAGCAGCTTTGGCGGGTAACACAGTCGATGTTCAGAGGCTGACTGCCGAGAGTGGGCGTGGTACGGTGGAGGGGCGGGGTAAGATAATTCTGACAGAACCTGGTCAAGAAGATCTGGATTTGGCTGTGGAGCTGGAGGATTTTCGGGTCGTGAATACGTCTCCCTACGCAGCGGATGTTACCGGTTCGCTGGCGTTTGGCGGGACAGTGCGCCGCCCGGTACTTACTGGTCACATAGAGATGGCGAATGCGGTCATTCGACCACAGGATGTGCCTGTAGACCTGTCAGATGGAATGATCCACTTCACCGAAACAGATCTACAGATGTTAGAGCAATATTTTGATATCAGGGCGAGCGTCTGGGATACAACGACATACTCGCTTGTTGATGCACTAACCATGGATATATCTGTCGGTATTCCCGGAACGGTACGTCTGCACAGTTTGCAAAATCCAGAAATGAATGTACTACTTAGCGGATCGGTCGCATTGTTTAAAGAACCTTACCAGGAGCAGGAGCTTCAGGGCACGGTGAGTATTGTACCGGAGCTCAGCTATCTGCGGCAGTTTGGTAGACGTTTCGATATTCGTCGGGGTCGGGTGACGTTTGCCGGCCCGGCCACGAATCCATTTTTTGATCTGCAGGCAGCGCTGGATATTCCAAATAGGAGCGGGCGGGATGCACCGGTGACTATTCTTTTGGATGCGTCTGGCCTATTGCAGGAACCGGAATCGCTGGTGCTTGAGTTACGCAGCGAACCTGTGCAGCTGGATCGCGCGGACATGATTTCTTATATGGCAACAGGTCGTCCGGCGGCTGATGCGTTTCAATTGGGGGGTGGCGGTGCACTACAGAGCGGTGGAGATCTGGCATTACGTCAGTTGTCAAGCCTGGTCGCGGGTGCCGCGGGGGCGGGATTGGGGCTTGATGTCGTACAAATTGATCCAGAAGCCGCGGGCGGAGTGACTGTAACCGCAGGTAAGTATGTATCCCGCAAACTGTTTGCATCCGTCAAATGGCCGATCACGAAAGAGTCGACCGCGACAAGCACTACGATTGAAAGCAACAAGGAATTGGTCATAGAGTACGCGCTGTACCCATGGCTTCTGGCCCGAATGCGTGGGGATGCCGGGGCTTTGGGGCTTAGTCTACTGTATCAGTACACTTGGTAGATGCGCTTCATGACATATACGCTTGAGCAGGTTGGTGCCATTGCAGCGTTCGCGGGAACGTTTTTTGGACAGTTGTTTCGGCGGCCTTTTGAGGGGCGGGAGTTGATAAGGCAGATGGATGAAACCGGCTCGAAGAGCCTCCTTCTAGTGTTGATTACGGGCTGCTCAATTGGGATTGTGCTTTCCATGCAAAGCCGCGGAACATTGGCACGGTTCGGGGCGGAAGCGGTGCTTCCCAACATGTTGGCGTTATCAGTGGTAAAGGAGATCGGCCCAGTGATCACGTCACTGGTTCTTGCAGGGCGCCTAGGCGCCGGAATTGCCGCTGAACTGGGATCCATGCGTGTAACTGAGCAGATTGATGCACTGGAGGTGGCTGCCCTACAACCCTTCAAGTATCTAGTCGTTACCCGGGTGCTAGCCTGTGTTGTGATGTTTCCGCTCTTGACGATTGCCTGTGACGTAGTAGCACTCCTCGGTGGATATGCGGAATCATTACTGTCAAGTGATCTGGACTATCGATTGTTTGTGGATCAGGCGTTTTCGAGCTTACGTCTGTCAGACGTGCTCTTTTCTACGGCAAAGACAAGTGTTTTCGGGTTTCTGGTGTCTATTGTAGGCTGTTATTCGGGGTATTACGTCCGCGGGGGGACCCGTGAGGTCGGACAAGCTGCCATGCGTGCGGTTGTCATTGGATCACTTCTTGTACTTGTGGCAGATGTTCTCATGGTTCGTCTCTCGTTGATCCTATTTGGAGGCTGATATGTCAGTGCCCGAAGCGGAGATCATCGTTAAGGACCTACATAAGGCGTTTGGAGATCGGAAGATCTTGCGGGGGGTGTCTGTGTACGCTGAGCGTGGCAGCACGGTGGCAGTTATGGGAGGGTCCGGTACAGGGAAGAGCGTCCTGCTCAAGCATTTGGTTGGCTTGATTGAGCCGGATGCCGGGGAAATCTGGGTACAGGGGAAACGGGTAGATCAACTCAATAGGTCTGATCTTAATGAGTTGCGACTCCGAATCGGCTATCTCTTTCAGGGGGGCGCATTGTTTGACTCAATGACCGTGGAAGAGAACCTTGATTTTGTTCTGCGTCGGCATAGCAAGCTGTCCAGACGGGAACGGATAGAGCAGATCCATGAGGCCATCGCATGGGTAAACCTGCCTCACGCGGCCGAACAGTACCCGGCCGAAATGTCAGGTGGCCAAAAGAAACGAATCGCCTTAGCCCGTGCGATCATCCTGCGCCCGGATATCCTTTTATGCGATGAGCCCACAACTGGATTGGATCCCGCAAGTGTTCGAACCGTGTCCGACCTGATCATGCGACTGAGGGCTGAACGTGGAATCACGACGATAGCGATCACGCATGATCTGCTGTGCGCGGAAATTATTGCTGATCATGGAATATTTCTATCCCGGGGACGAGTTCTTGCCGAGGGTACTTTAGATGAATTACGTTCGAGCGAGCATCCTGAACTACAGGCATTTTTCGGATGACTCCAGAAATAATCCAAGGATGATTGATCTGCCAGAGAGGGGAGACTCGAGAAACCCTGAGCAAGTGATTCCAAAGAGTGAACTGGGACATACATTGATTGGTGACCATAAGAGTTACGAATCAATCCTGCGACCATGACTGGATTCTGTCTGTAATAGATTTAGAGGTATTATGGCGATAGCTTATGGGACCGACATAGTACATTGGTGTCACGGTGCAACATTGAAGATCCATCATCTTTCCATAACGACATAACAAACAGATAGATGTCCAGTAGAGCACGTGTCGGCCTTGTTGTAATCATTTGTTTGGGGCTTTTTGCAGCGGTTTTGCTCATTGTAGGGAGCCGGACATTGTTGTTCAGTGATCGGTTTCTGGTTCGGTCACAATTTAATTCTGTCGCAGGGCTGAGTGCGGGGGCTGACGTTCAGTTCCAAGGCGTGAGCGTGGGGGCAGTTCAGAGCGTAGCATTACCTAGCGAGCCTGGTGGAATGATTGAAGTGACTATGGGCATCCGAACGAGTGCTCGCTCGGTCATGCACCGGGATACGCAAGCTCAAATCAAGACGCAGGGGCTTCTGGGAAGCATGATCATAGTCCTGGTTAACCCCCCGCAGACAGATACTCCGCCTGCGTCCCTGGAAAGTGGTGACATGATTGTTGGTGTTGATCCTTTCGATTTATTTGAAATAACTGATAAGGCACTAGCTTCTGTACTTCGATTTGAGCAATCTGCTACATCCTTTGAAGCTATTGTGGATGATATTCGAGCCGGGGAGGGTACACTGGGTAAGCTGGTTTACGATCCAGAGCTTTATAACAGTATGGTTGCCACTGCCCAGGAGACCGAGCGTCTGATGGCCAATCTGGGTGATGATGCAGAAGCTTTGGTGGCACTTGCTACCCAGGCTACTGAGGGAGTAGAATCTATTCTGGGCAAACTTGATGAGGGGGAGGGTACGTTTGCTCAGCTTCTGAATGAGCCGGGACTGTACGAATCTGTACAGACCACAGCGGATACATTACAGCAAATTATTAGGGGATTAGGCAACATCACTGCGCGCTTCGAAGTCATGGCTGACTGGGCTTCTCTTGGAGCCTTCAGGTTTGCAGAGCTCATGGAGGCCAGTAAACACAATTGGCTGTTCAAACGCTACTTTGAGGAGCGTGGATTTATGGAGCAGGCGCCGTTTGAGATACGTGAACGGGCTATCGCGGAGAGTTTTCAGGCATTGGAGGTCAGGGAGTTGGAACTCCTGGACCTGGAAGAGCGCCTCAATCGTCAGCAAGCGAAACTGGACTCTCTTCAGCAGCAACTTGATCAGTAAACGTGGTTCACGAGATCACCTATTCGGCACGAGCACGCTGGTGTCCCAGTCGTTCGCTCCTGGGTCGCTTTTTCTTGCGCGGGGTTGGTAACCGCCAACAACAGGCTGAGGCTTGGTACATCATTGCAATATCGTGCATCATCGTAGCAGTGGTTATAGCGCAGTTCATAAGCTGGAGTCTACTGGCAGGAGAGATTGCTGCTAGTTCCAGAATTGCCTCGTGGTATTGGATTGGGCAGTTGGCCATCGGTAGTCTGATTCTTATTGGTGGTTTTCTGGGTTATTGTCCACGGGTTAGTGTTGCGGTGACCGAAAATTTGTTTCGGGTTCACCAGGGCAAGCGGTCCATTGAGATCAACCTTGCCAGCCTGAAAGGCTGTCGGGTCGTGCCTTCGCTGCATTACCATCGCCATTGGCGGCGGCGGATAGACGTAGAGCATTTCATGACGCATGTTCCCTCTGATGTATTGTTGATTTTTTATGGACAGGGCTGCATAGCAATCGGTATTGATTCTGATGCACACTCAGATTTACTTGTCGCCTTGAATAAGCCTGACTATGTTGAGGTCGCAGCCCCCAATGTTGTTTGAAGTCTCACACGAATCGGAGGGCGCACGGGCAGGCCGACTGGTGACTGGACGTGGTGAGATACAAACGCCGGTATTTATGCCTGTCGGGACGGCTGGAACCGTGAAGGGTTTATCCCCGCGTGAGTTGAAACATGACCTGGGTGCCCAAATTATTCTCGGGAACACCTATCACCTCTATTTGCGGCCCGGAGCTGAGTGTGTGAAGCGAGCGGGCGGATTGCACAAGTTCATGGCCTGGAACCGTCCAATTCTGACCGATTCGGGGGGATATCAGGTTTATTCTCTGGCAAGTCGCTGCAAGATTACCGATGAAGGTGCAATGTTTCAGAGTCACATTGACGGATCCAGACATCTGTTCACCCCGGAAAGTGTGATAGATTTTCAACGCATACTGGGGTCTGACATAATGATGGTTCTGGACGAATGTCCACCGGCGGGAGTCAGCCGGTCAAGAGCAAAGGAAGCCAACCAGCGGACGGCTGAATGGGCTCAGCGAAGCATGGTGCAGTTTGAGGCAACCCGCTCAATGTACGGACACCCACAGCTACTCTTTGCAATTGTACAGGGAAGCACGTTTCCAAATCTGCGGCGGGAGTCTGTGGAAGAGCTGGCGACTATGGATTTTCCTGGCTACGCAATTGGAGGTCTCTCGGTAGGCGAAGAAGCGGAGACACTCTACAAAATGGTCAGCGTAACCTGTGAAATGTTACCACCCAATAAACCTCGTTACCTGATGGGGGTGGGCACGCCTGCAAACCTGTTGGAGGTTATTGGTCGTGGTGTAGATATGTTCGACTGTGTGATGCCCACACGCAATGGACGCAATGGTATGCTGTTCACCACGCATGGCATGATAAATATTCGCAACCGCAGGTGGGCCAGTGATTACACTGCATTGGACAGTGGACTGGGTACTTATGTAAGTCAGACCTTCACACGCGCCTATGTGCGACATCTGTTCCAGTGCAACGAAATTCTGGGGCTGCAAATCTCCGCTATGCAGAATTTAGCTCTGTATGCATGGTTGATGCAAGGTGCACGATTGGCAATTCAAGAAGGTCGTTATGCCCATTTTGCAAGCACTATGAAAGAACAACTAAGCCGTCGACTATAACACCGGCTTAAGCATGCAGTCCTTGGTATGGTAGGATTCTCCATGACTTGCAAGAGGTTATGAGAGGCCATGGCTATTGGCGATTTACGTTAGATCTTATAGTAGGGCTTTCCCGGCTGGTTGAGCTACATTAGCTCGAGTTCA
>JAPPGC010000081.1 GCA_028875125.1 Bacteroidota bacterium
CAAAATGGCCATTTGTGCCCCCGAGTCAACCCGTACCTGTCGAAGTCAGGAGTGGTTACCACTTACGGATCCCCAAAGACAATCAAACAAGAGAATCTGCAGGAATGCGACTCCTCTCAAACCTGACTATATAGGTACTCCGTCCTGCAAACCAACACACTCATTCCGGCACAGGATGCGAATCCTGGATAGGTGAACCCAACGACTCAGGATTGGCGGGTTCCTCCGGAGACTGCTCAGCAGTCACCCCGGCTAGAAATTTTTTCTGGAATACCAGAATTCCTATCACTCCGCCTACTATTCCAATATCTGCCACATTGAAGATGGGAAAAAGTGCCAAATTCACATCCCCGATCAAGGGCAGAAATGAAGGTAGTTGACCCTGCCAGATATCGAAATGAATAAAATCAACGACGCGCCCCTGAAAAAAAGGCGCGTAGTCAAACACCATGCCGTAGAAAAGGCGGTCAATGATATTACCCAAAGCCCCACCGAGTATGCATGCCAGACTGACCGTGTACGGTAGATAACCAGTCCGTACACGGTACATGTAGACCGTTATCATGGCGGCGGCTAAGAGGGAAAAAATTGTGATCAGTCCCGCCGGGCCGAAAGTAATCCCGAAAGCCATTCCAGAATTCTCGGTGTAGGTAAACTTGAGCCAGTCGCCCACAAGATCGATCGCCCCAAGGTGACCCATATCCATATTGAGTCGCACTATCAGCTTTGTCGCCTGATCCAGCACCATTACTCCGGCGACAATCCAAAACAATCGCATGCGACAGACTAGCGATTTTGCTTTAGTTTGGCCTCAATAGAGATCTCCGTATGAGGGACCGCCTCTAGTCGCTCTTTCGATATGGGTTTACCCGTCACCCTACATACTCCGTATGTTCGGTTCTCAATACGTTCAAGGGCACGGTCAAGGTAACCGATGTACTTTTGCTGACGAGCCAGCATCAGGTACAACTTTTCGCGCTCCATTGCATCAGTTCCGGCATCCGCCATATGAAAACTGTAGGCTGAGTCACTCTCCGATTGCTCGCGTGAGTCCTTGATCTGGGCCTGCATTCGTTTGACTTCCTCAATCGCGTTTCCACGCTTATCAAGGAGTAACGCGCGGAAATGGGCCAACAAGTTGTCATCAAAGGGTGTCACTGGACGGCTACCCTCTTTGGTCTCCGATTCTGACTGGCCTGTTTTCTGAACACTCATGGTAAAAACATTCTACTTTTATACGGAGTCTCCTCACATCAGACGACTCACGCCGATCGTGAACAACTCCTCACCGATGCTGAATCGTTCTACTCGCTCTCCCGTGGGAGACTTGACCGACTCCAACGTAACTGCCAGTGTTTCGTTTCTTACATGCTCAGCATATCGTTCTATCGCTCTGGACAAAACGTCAGTTGCATTGTACTCGATATGGATCCGGTCAGTAACATCAAATTTTGCAGCTTTTCTGAGGTTCTGGAGCCTGTTAATGCTTTCACGCACCAAACCTTCATACAGCAACTCCTCAGTAATCACTGTATCCATTGCAACCGTATATCCCCCCTCCTGTCCCACTAGCCAACCTTTGATTCCCTCGGTCACGATCTCAATGTCCCCAGGCTGTAAGTCTAGTTGAAATCCATCTCCGGTGATCGTTAATGATTCGCCCGCAGCATAATTCTCGAGGTCCTTTGCCTCGAGAGCTAAAATTGCTTTTTTTACTTTGGGCATATGACGTCCAACTCTACGGCCCAACTGACGAAAATTCGGACGTGCCTTTCGCCATACAATGTTACTGGAGGCATCAACATATTCTATGGCCCTAGCATTCACCTCGTCCAGAATTATTGAGGCAACCGGAGCAACCATGTCTTCAGTACATTTTTTGTCCACGACCACCAACACACGACCCACCGGTTGTCGAATATTCAGCTTCGCCTGATTGCGCAATCCCAATACAATTGACGATACCACCTGGGCCAGCTTCATTCGCGTTTCCAATGAAGCATCGACGAGCGTCTCATCCTTTTCAGGAAATGTTGCCAGATGAACCGACTCGGCTGCCCCGTCATTATTTATGATAAGCTGCCGATACAGCCATTCACCATAATGCGGAGCAATCGGAGCCATGAGGCAAGTGAGCGTCTCAAGACAGGTATGCACCGTATGATATGCCGCCCATTTGTCGGCATCTGATTCAGAAGGGGAATTGGCTTTTGCGCTCCAGAATCGTCTTCTAGACCTGCGGATATACCAATTGGACAGATCCGTTACAAAGTCTTCAACAGCACGCGCTGCCCTCGTGGGATGATAATCTGCTAGCGCTCTGTCCACAAATCCAACTGTAGACTGTAGCCGACTCAATATCCACCGGTCCAGTTCTGGACGTTCAGCTATCGCAGGAGCTGCTTCTGCACTCGTAAAACCATCAATATTGGCGTAAGTCGCAAAAAAACTATAGACATTGGTCAGAGTGCCGAACAGTTTCCGCTCTACCTCCTTAACCCCGGTAAGGCTGAATTTGAGATCCTCCCAAGGCGGTGAATTGCTCATCATGTACCATCTCACCCGGTCTGCCCCATACTCATTTATCACTTCGAAAGGATCCAGTGCATTGCCACGGGTCTTGGACATTTTCTCGCCGTTGGCATCCAACAGCAGTCCATTCACAACACAATTGCGGAATGAAACATTATCCATAACCAGGGCAGCAATCGCATGCAGTGTATAGAACCAGCCCCGCGTCTGGTCTACCCCCTCAGCAATGAAATCCGCGGGAAAACTTCTCTCGAACTCCGCTTTGTTTTCGAACGGGTAATGCCATTGGGCAAATGGCATGGCCCCCGAATCAAACCATACATCAATCGTCTCCGGGACCCGACGCATCGTCCCCCCGTCTGAACCGATCCATGTGAGTTCATCTACAAACGGTCGATGCAAATCAATATCCTCATCCCTGGCAGGCAGTTGATCCCCACACCGTTCACGTAACTCCTGAATAGAACCGATCACCTCAATGATATCTGGATCACGGTCAGATACCCATACAGGAAGTGGAGTACCCCAAAAACGCTGACGACTGAGCGCCCAGTCTACATTATTGGACAACCACTCACCGAACCGCCCCTGTCCGATAGACCTAGGTTGCCAGCCGATAGTCTCATTGAGTTCCACCAACCTATCACGAATTGCCGTTGTACGGATGAACCAACTTTCCACTGGGTAACTCATAAGCGGAGTGCCCTTGCGCCAATCATGTGGATAGTTATGCACATAACTGTCGTGACGGTGAAGGAGCCCACGCTCTCGCAGGTCCCGGATGATATGTATGTCGGCAGCCTTGAACCAAAGCCCCCCCACAAGAGGCAAATCCGGAAGAAAATGCCCCCGTAAATCAATGGGATTCAATACTGGAAATCCATTAAGTTTTCCGACTGCGTAGTCGTCCGCCCCAAAAGCAGGAGCTATATGTACGATTCCCGTGCCATCTTCTGTCGATACAAAATCTGCCGCAACTATCCGCCAAGCATCTTGGTTTTGGTTTTTGAAGAAACCGAAGAGCGGCTCGTATCGCTCCCCCACGAGTTCATCCCCGCTCAATGTTCCGGTTATCTCGTAATCTTCACGTAACATCTCAAGTCGAGCCCGTGCCAGGATCAACTCTGACTCGGGAAGAGAAGTGCAGTGAACCGAGACATACTCTATGTCCGAACCCACTGCCAGAGCGGTATTGGAAATGAGCGTCCAAGGGGTCGTTGTCCAGGCAAGCAAATACGTATCCGGCCGATCGAGTGATCTGAATCGGACGGTCACACTGGGATCTTGAACCTCTTTATAGCCCAGGCTCACCTCATGTGAGCTCAAAATCGTGCCGGACCCAGGACTGTACCAATGAATCTTGTGTCCCTTGTAGAGGAGCCCCTTCTCGTATATTTTCTTGATCAACCACCATTCGGTTTCAATATATTTTGTCTCGAACGTGACATAGGGATTATCTAGGTCTACCCAATAACCCATTTGACGCGTCAGTTCGTCCCACTCCTCTTTGTAGATTAGTACACTCTCACGGCACTTCTGATTGAACTTTGCCAAACCATAGCGCAGAACATCTTCGCGTCCATCAAGATTGAGCGCTTTCTCAACTTCAATTTCAACAGGTAACCCATGCGTGTCCCAGCCTGCCTTACGCTCAACGAGGCATCCTTTCATTGTATGGTACCTGCAGAACACATCCTTGATGGTCCGGGCCATCACATGATGTATGCCCGGGTGTCCATTTGCTGTGGGTGGTCCTTCATAAAAGGTGTACGTAGGTGCTCCCACACGTGCCTGGAGACTTTTCTCGAAGATACGCGCTGACTTCCACCAATCACGGACCTGCTGCTCAATAATCTGGGCGTCAATACGCCGAATTTCCCCAAAACGCTGCATGCCCTTAGAGCTTAAAAGCAAGCACGCTGAACGAATCTTGGGCGCTCTTGTTCGACTGCCAGACTGCGTCCCTGCCCTGTTCCAGACCGCCTGTATGTGAGATTTCTGTTCTGGAGATCACACCCTCTGCGGAGTTGCACCAACGATTTGCCCCGTCCGCACTTGTTTGATTTTTTTCAGCAATGGAGCAATGTCTCTACGGATCTCCCACGAAATCTGAGAATGCGAGCGGCGCGCACTAGAGATTCGGTTTATTCTTACTTACCACGACTGCCCTTCATCGAGAGACACAACCATTTCTGACATGATTGTTGTAAGCTTTGGCTCTGCGATACCTGCGGCTTCTAAAACTTCTTCAAGCGTAACAGGCTGAAGCGTATCAGGGAAGCATTCATCAGTAATGACACCAATGGCCATCACGCGTAAATCCATGTGTCTTGCAACGGTCACTTCCGGCGTTGTAGACATACCTACCACATCCGCACCTATCGTACGCAGAAATCTGTATTCCGCCTTTGTTTCCAGGTTGGGACCCAATACAGACACATATACCCCCTCATGAAGCTTGATTGCGTGCTCATCTGCAATCTGCTTCGCACGAGCCCGCAGCACTACATCGTACGGTTCACTCATATCCGGAAATCGTGGTCCCCAAGCGTCCACATTTGGTCCAACAAGTGGATTGACTCCCTGCAGATTGATGTGATCCGAGAGTAACATCAGTTCGCCGCGGCGATATGCCGGATTCATGCCACCACAGGCAGTGGATATAAGCATGCATTCAACTCCCAAGCCGGCTAACACACGGATAGGAAAAGTGACCTCCCTAGCACTATACCTTTCGTATACATGCATACGCCCCTGCATGCAAATTACTGGAACCCCCTCCAGCGTGCCGATAAGCAGACGACCATGGTGAGACTCAACCGTTGAAACCGGAAAATGCGGAAGCGAGTCATATGGTATGGTGTGCTGAACGTCAATTTTCTCGGCTAATTTGCCCAGACCGGTACCCAGTATCAAGCCAACCCTAGACTTAAAGTCCGTAACTGCACGCACAGCGGCTATCGCAGCATCTACCCGCGCTACCTGTGTTTCAGAATCTGGAATGTTTGCCTCCATCTAACCCACTGAGTTGAATACTAACTATCGCCGGGGGCCGAACAGCGCAGAACCAACCCGCACATGTGTAGCCCCTTCCTCTATTGCGATTTCATAATCGCCACTCATACCCATCGACAAGTGCCGACAGCCTAAATGTACAAACCTGGACCGTATACTCCGCAATAGGCGAAATTCCTCACGTACCTTGCGAATACTCGGGGAAGCCAAAGTCATCAATCCAGTCAGTCGCAAATGTTCGAGATCGCTCAACTGCGCCATAAATTCATCAACCAATGGCGGGCGCAAACCAAACTTGGAATCCTCTCCAGACACATTCACCTGCACGAAACAGGGCAGTACGCGGTCCGCCTGTTCTGCGTGACGGTTTAGTGCCTTGGCCAGGCGTAAACTGTCCAATGCATGAAACTCCCGTGCATGTGACACAGCCTGACGTGCCTTGTTGCGCTGCAGATGCCCAATCATGTGCCAGTTGGCTGTTGGAAAAAGCGGGGCCTTGGCAATCAGTTCCTGGACTTTATTTTCTCCGAAATCCGTCAGCCCAGCCTCCAATGCAGCTTCTACGATTTCAGGAGGCCAGGTCTTAGTTACAGCAATGAGCGTTATCTCTCCAACATCGCGCCCAGCTTGACGACATGCCCTGGTAATCCGTTCTTGAACCTGACTGTACCTTTCGGATATCTGGTGCATCATGCCATACTAGACTGCCAATCAACCTTCTGCACGCAGTACAGAGAGCGTCGGTTGCTCATAAATGCTCCTGCTGCTCAAGAATCCAACTGTTACGGTTAAAGCAATAACCACAGAAGTAACCAACAAAATAGATTGACCTGAAATTCTCAATGGGATTTCAAATGCTGTCACAGACAGAACCCATCCAGCTGCCAAGGACAATATCAGACCGGCGGCACTGGAGAGGAGGCCCAGTACGGAGTACTCCGTGAGCGCAATGATTAACAATTGTCTTCTGCTGCCTCCAAGAGTCTTGAGTAGCCCACTCTCTTCAATTCGTTGCAGACGTCCAATCAAAAGCGCACCTATCAGCACTAATATTCCAGCAGCAAAGCAAAAATATGCCATAAACTGAATGGCAAAACCAATCCGATCAAGCACTTCGCGAATAATCCTCACAATAGTCTCTAAACTAAGTGCAGTGACACTCGGATAAGAAGCTGCTACGGCTCCCTGCAACGAGTCAGGTGTAGTACCCTCCCCCCTGCGACTTGATATTATGTGTGTTTGCGGGGCCTCTTCCAAAACGTTGGTTGGAAAAACAACAAAAAAATTCGACCGCATCTGCTCCCAATCCACCTCTCGGAAACTGGCAACCCTGGTGGGCACCTGCATTCTCTGGACGTCAAAGATAAGCGTATCTCCAATCTCTGCCAGTAATTCGGTGCGCGCAAAATCTTCTTCTATAGAGATCTGAACAAATGCTGAATCTGGATTATGTACTCCCGTAAACGTACCGCTGACAAGTTCCTCGGCGTCCGTGAGCTGTGCGCGATATGTGGACCTGTATTCACGAACTAGCGGCCACGTTATTTCACGACTGGAGTCCTGTACAATTTCTTCAACGGTCTTATCACCTACTGTATGCAGGCGCATGTTCACTATCGGAGAACTGTCAACAATTGACCAGCGCTGCTCCTCAATCAGCTCAGTGACTCCCGCTAACTGATCTTCCTGGATATCAAAAAATATCATATCTGGTCGACCTTCACTACCGACCCTATCAATCTGCCCGGTAATTATGCTCTCGCTAATGAGCAAAACCATGACAATAAATGTGCCTAGACCTAGTGCTATCATCACCAACACAGTCTGATTCCCCGGTCGATGTAGATTGGCCGGTCCCTGACGAAGAGGATAGAATGGTATACGGTTTGTAATTCGTCTTGCGAGCAGCATTAACAGTTTAGCAACCAGCAAGAGTGCGCCCAGAGCAACTGTGATCGCCAACGCATAATAGGCACTCGCCGCCCAGCTTCCGGACTGCAATGCAGCAGTTACAATCAAGCCACCCACGATTACCAAATATGCAAGCAAGCGTATGCGCGCCGGAGTGAGCGGCTCAATACTGGAGCGGAGTGCACGAAGGGGTGAAACACTGCGTACATCCAGAAGAGGAAGAATTGCGAAAATCAGTGTCACCGTCAGCCCCACACCGAATCCCATCGCCATGCTTGACCAGGAAATCCGAAATGCAATCTCAAACGGCAGGAAGGAACTCAGTGCATACGGAATTAGCATTTGTGAAAGTGCCCCACCAATACATCCAAGCACCCCGGCAATGCACCCGAGCATTAACGCCTGGACGAAATAAACAGCAAAAACTCCCCCACTGCCCGCGCCCAGGCATTGCAATACTGCAATATTGTTAAAACAGCGTCGAACATGCGCTCTGATTGCTCCTCCCACGCCAAGTCCTCCAAGTATCAGCGCACCAAACCCTGCTAAACCCAGGAATTTGCTGAAAAAATCCAGTGCCTCTTCCCAGTTCTCCCGCTGCTCTGCCGCTGTATCAATATTTACTGTAAACTCGGAAGAAGAACTGCTTAAGGAACCACGTACGTCTTCAGCATCCTCATCAGGGATTTCAAGGATGAGGTTTCTTGCCTCGGTCATTGCTCTCTCCAAGGTATCACGTATCTCTTCAGAATCCTCGTCAGGGGCAAGCTTTACGTAGACTTCATAGTTCGCCATTGCCCCAATTCCGAGTAACGAGGTGTCCAGCGTTTCCAGCGGAACATAGATGGAGGGCATGACGATCATACTGATCTCGGACTCGCCCGGTGCACCCACAAGCGAACCAGCTATAGCGTATTTGTGTCTGCCTACCTGGACGGTATCTCCTACCGCAACTCCCAACATTCGCATTAATCCCTGATCAACCAAGGCCCCTGACCCGTTTCGGAACTGGCTGGCTGCCTCTACTGGATCAGTCTTGAGCGACCCGTAAAACGGATACTTCCCCTCAGCAGCGTGTATGCCTGACAAACGCGCCTGGCCCTGCGCCGGAAAATAGGCCACTGACAGTATCGAGATTCGCTGCGCCTGATCAACGCCTATTGTATCAATGGCCGCATTGGTCACATCAGAAAACGGCCGATTGAGTGAGAACCGCATATCGGCGCCAAGAAGCGCTCGTGCCTGTTCATCTACGCTGTACTGGAGACTATCTGATGTGGAGGACAAGGCTACCAGAAGCGCAACACCGACCACCATTGAAGACAAGAAAACCATTAGCCGGCGACGACTGCCCCGACTTTCCCTCCATGCCATGCGCAAAGTCCAAGTACCGATCATGTCAATACAGGTACTTCAACCTCACCGTTATAGTCCTGAACAATCCGACCTGCCTCGAGCTCCAAGACCCGATGGCATAAATGCGCCAATCTGAGATCGTGTGTTACAACAACCAATGCTGTCCCGGCCGTACGATTCAAATCAAGCAGCAGTTCTTCAATCCTGATACCCGTAGTTGTATCAAGATTGCCCGTAGGTTCGTCAGCGAAAAGGATAGCTGGACGGTTAATGAATGCCCGGGCTAGTCCGACTCGCTGTTGCTCACCCCCACTCATTTGTACGGGGTAATGATGCTCGCGCCCATTCAGCCCAACCTCATGGAGTAATTCCAAGGCACGCTTGCGGGCACCACCTTGACCACTGAGTTCCAGGGGAACCATGACATTCTGCAGCGCAGTAAGCGTCGGGATCAACCTGAACGTCTGAAAAACGAATCCGACCGCATTACGTCGAATTTCTGCACGCTCATCTTCGGAGCATCGGCTCAAATCTTGCCCTGCAAGCTTTACGTTGCCCGAAGAAGGCGAATCCAAGCCTGCGCACAATCCAAGTAATGTGGTTTTTCCACTGCCGGACGGCCCTACTACAGCACAGGTATCTCTTGCATTAATTGCAAAAGTAACATTATCCAGGACTGTCAGTAATCGGGACCCACTTTGATACGTCTTGGTAAGCCCTGTAACTTCGAGCATTATCACCCCATGGTCTTGATTGACTTTTTTCCAACCCGGCTCCTATACACGGCTTGCCTCCTCTGTGTTCTGCCGTATGTACGAGTAGCAGTCGCGCAGGATTCAGTCAGCCCTGTACGTGTGGTTTTTTGGGTAACAGTCTTACTTCAGGCTATGGCCTTTCAATAAAGGAGGCCTACCCTGCACTCCTGCAGACACGAGTAGATTCGCTGAGGTGGCCCGTAATCATGGTAAACGCCGGGGTGAGCGGTGATACTTCTTCGGGAGGTCTCCGAAGACTGGGCTGGCAGCTGCGTATCCCACCCGATGTTCTGGTTGTAGCTTTGGGGGGAAATGACGGCCTCCGGGGAATTTTACCTGCCCTCACAAAAACCAACCTGATACAAATTGTCGATCAGACCAAGGCAGCGAACCCCGCAGCCACCATCATTATAGCGGGGATGCAGATGCCCCCAAATTTGGGGGCACAATTCCAGGAAGAATTCAGTGCAGTGTTTCCTGCCGTAGCTGAAGAGGCCGGCACCGGTCTGATCCCCTTTCTGCTCGAAGGGGTTGGGGGTATTGCCAAGCTCAATCAATCAGACGGAATTCACCCCACTGCTGCCGGACAGCGAATACTCGCTGATAATGTCTGGGAGGTTTTGGCACCCGTCCTTCAGTCACACATCGAGCACTAACAGCTTACTTTGAGCACCATTGCCACTGTAGTGGATTTTTCGCGAGGATTCCCCGCCTCTGGTATCCACGCTCATGTCGCAAAGGTCTTTTCTCTGACCAGTAATATTAATCGACACGGTCACTCGAACGAATCTACTCGCTACCAGGAATCCAAAGGTGACGTGAGAGAATCACACAACCATCTTCATCAAAGGTTACTCCTTCCCCCCGGAGCAGGTGTTCCATAACGTCAATCCCCCCAAACTGCTTCGCCCCCGACAACGCACCATAACGGTTTACAACCCGGTGACACGGCAAGTGCGACCCTTTCGCTGCCTTGAGGGCCCACCCAACTGTGCGCGCTGCACTCCTGCTTCCCAAGTATTCGGCAATATGCCCATAAGTGGTCACCTTTGAAACTGGAATGATGGCAACCGTATCCCAGACTTGCTGAAAAAAATCCACTCGACTTACAATCATCAACGCATCTCCACGTGAAGCAGCCTGGATACTTCCAGACCTGATATTTCATCTCTGACCCTAACCCTTATGCGAATCTTTCCTATCCTTCTACCGATATCCAGAGCAACTTTGATTCCCTCCATCCGGCTCTGCCCCTCATACTCTACACTGGTCGATGAAGTGCGCCGGCGCTCTGGCATAACCTCGTAAGTAACCGTGTATGAGGTTGCATCTTGAGCACTGTACGTGAGATGGTAAATTTCAAATTCCAGGCCGAACCTCATATCAGGAGAAACCCAATCATGAGGCCATGGCATCTGGACCCCGCTTTCGGTGTAGACAAAGGGCTTTAGATCACTCATTTCCAAAGCAAAACCGCTTGCATCCAGCGAACGGAGTGAGTCTAATCGTCGGGATGTAACCTGCAAACGAGGGCCCAATTTCTCAGCGTTGACCCCATACTGATCCCATTGAAGTGCCAAGTGATATAGTCCGGTATCTCCGGTCACCCTAATTGTCTGTACCGGAATTGTTGTCGGCTCATCAGAAGGCGGGATCTGAATGCGTATCGCATCCGAACTGCTGTGTCGCAATGAATGATCAGCCCTCTCCTGCGCTGCGTAGATTTGTACGAAGTATACCGGCTCTGATGCATGCCCCGGAGCAATCAAACCGCCGGGTTCAGGGTGCCAATAGATCTCTGTTGTCGTCGTGCCATCGGGGTCCAGAAATCTCGCATATCGTACGCCCAATGGCAGTGCGCGCAAGGTAGACAGAACGTCCGAGGTACTAGGAGGCAGCAATATTTCCTTTTGGTAGGCGGCCTGGTCATCTTCAAGTCGTGAATTCATGATCATGCCTTGGGCAAAAATATGAGCAGGCTGGCCCAAATCCTGGTCGAACTCCATGGCTTCGGGGCGCTCACCCTGGGTCAGCAAATTAGCCCCTGCAATTATCTTCGCGTTCTCCGTTAAGTCGCGGCTCTGCAGGCGCCCCGGCTCCTCGTGAGCAGCCAACCATCTATCAACCTCATTGAATCTAGATCCAAAATGATAGTGCTCCAAGGCAAGCTGTCTGTACATGGAGCACATAACAGCAAGTACCATCCTGGACTTGACCAGTCCACGCCCGCCCTGCCCCAGACCAGACCGAAGTGCTATAGGCAATAGGTCATAGGTATCGCCAAGTCGGTACGGCTTACCATCTTGAATAAAGAGGAAATAGGCATCGCGGTCAATATTCAAATATCTCCAGAATTCATTTTCCGGAAAATCTCCGGGGCTCACAGCAACCCCTGGTTGATAAATTGCGTCAATAAGCAATGGATCATCAAATACAATCCGCGTAATGCGCTCCGGTGCACCATATCGAACATAAATCTCCCCGCGTGCATCGTAACCCACCGGACACGTATTACATACATAGTGCTCCAGCGCATATTCCACACGCCGAACATGCTCCATCATTCGTTCATTGACCTCAGAGGCGGGGAGCGGATCCTGTGCTCTCCACCAACCTAAAATGGCGTCTCGAGCATCTGAAGTTACATGGACAGAATCCGATACCATTACCATGTGGGCAACAGTTTCAGGAAGTAATGGGAGAAGCCGCTGGACCTCAATGATCTGGGTACCATCATTCATTGAGGGATCAGCCGCCAGAACACTCTCGTATTGGGCTACGGACTCGGCTATGGCCTCCAGATCTGTCGACTGTGCATGAACTGCCTGCATGGTCACCAGACAAGCGGCTAAGCAGAGTACTGAATGCAATCCCGAAGACTTCTCAAAAACCATAATCCTCGGCTAAGTGTCAGGGGCTCCAAGTTGTACAGACCTGAAGGGTACCTTCTCAATTGTAGAAGTTTCTTCACGGATGCCAATCAGGTGCCGCATCGGCACGTTCTCAAACTGCTGTACTATGCCGGTGGCCGGCCATTCGATCGTCACCAACTCAATTACTGTGGCCTTGCCGAGACCAATTTCCAAGCGAAGCGGTGACGACCCAAAACTAGCACCCGTTCCGACCGTACGATGAAGGGTGTCCGCATCTGTAACGATTGATACACGCGCTCCAACGGCACTTCGATTGGACCTTTTTCCCTCTAGAGAAAGCACAACCCAGGCATTTGAATGCCCTGGATTCTCAAAGAGCACGTTGCGCGCGAGGTCTCCCTCAAAGGCTCCCCCCATAACCTGATACACATCCTGCGCTCCGTCTTGATTTATATCTCCGAACGCCACACCGTGTCCTTTCTGTAGGTGGCCAAAACCTCCTGCGGCCGTGACTTCTTCAAAGTGAGCCCCCCCTACATTCCGGAACATCCTGTTAGGCATGAGCGCCCGTAAGTCTGGATCACCAGTCCCCACATAAAAATCCAGCCATCCGTCTCCATCCAGATCTCCGTAGTTACACCCCATTGTGTACATAACTTTATTCAGTCCTGCCGTTTCGGTGACATCTTCAAAAGTACCATCCTGCCGATTCCGGTACAATCGGGGGCGCTCGTCTCCACCAGACATGCCAAGAAATTCGGCCGCTATATCACCGGCTGTGGCGCGCCAACCAGAAACAAATAGGTCTAGCCAGCCATCCTGATCAAAATCCCAGAACCACGCCGGGAAGCTATCTATTGGTTCCTGTACACCTGCAGCGCCGCTTACATCCGTAAATACCCTTCCATTCTCATTACGCATAAGCAGGTTTGATTCGAGATACCTGCTGACATACAGATCAGGCCATCCATCATTGTCATAATCCCCCCAGACCACGGCCTTCACATAGCCCATAAGCGCAATTCCATATTCACGTGCGGACTCCACAAAAGTCCCATTACCCTGGTTAACAAATAACTCGCTTGGATGCCGCCCTGCTTGTGGATTGGACTCATTTCCTATGAACAGATCCAGATCTCCATCACGGTCAAAGTCGCTCCATGCAGCTGTCTGGGTCGGATGACGGGAATACAGTCCAGATTCTATGGTAACGTCTTCAAATTTTCCGTGACCATTATTGCGCAGAAGCGAATTGGGATGACCCTCGCTCAGCCAAGCACCACGCAGTACAAAAACATCCTGATCGCCATCATTGTCGTAGTCTGCGTGCACCAGGTTCAGCCCCCCTGTCAAACCGGTCAACCCGGCTACGTTTGTACGCTCCTCAAAATTGCCTTTACCATTATTCTCAAAGTACCGAATCTGATCACGCAATCCCCAAGATGAAACCATAAGATCAAGCCATCCATCGCCCGACAAATCATCCAGTACAACGCCTCCAGACAGCCCCATAACATTAACACCTAAGAGCGGTCCCACATCCACAAATCTCGAAATTGATGACCCCTCTTGGAATCGATCCACGGGAATCCTCCACTTGGCATCAACACTATCTGGGTGCGTACCCAGCGTCATGTGAGCCAGATTCAGCAACCACAAAGCATTCAAATCCTCTGAGTCCTCTTCAAGAATTTTTTCATACCACGGTATGGCCATTGCTGACCCCCTGGGCAGCGTATGAACGCCTGTGGAACCGATCGGGAACAGGCATCGTGTGGAACTGTGATCCACCAGGCAGTTTTCTTGCTCTCCAATCCGCAGATGGCTGAGCGCCAGATGATCCATAGCAGCCAAACGCCACGACGGATCAAATTCATCCGGGGAAGCCTCCAGTAATTGTAGGATCTCATCAAATACCCCAACTGCAGCTTCGCTATCCCCTGCCCGCAGCAGCTCGGTCCCGAGTAAAGCGCTGTACTGTATTCGATCGGGAAGTGCTGTTGGAATGGTCTGCATGCCCACCGCGGCTGCGCGTGCCACATTTGCATGAGCATTTCGGCGCGGGTTCCGGTCGGTTTCCGCCGCAATTGCTTCAAGCTCTGCGACCATTCGTGCCGTGCCCTCGGGCTCGGTTGAACTGCACGCAGCGAATAACAGAAAGACCAGTGTCAAATGACGTAACATGAATCTACGGCCTTGTCAGCAACACCCTGCTGCCCTCCTCCAGCTTCACTGTAACCGGTTGCCGACCACCTGGCCAGGTCACTTCAACGCCAACTGGAGTGCCGCTATACCCAAGTGTAGCCGTTGTCGCATTCTGCGACCAATATCCCGTTCCTCCAGTTACTAAGCGGGCCGGTCCTTTACTCCCATCTGAGTAGACTACACATAGAATTGCCCCAATAGCATCCGTAGCAGAAGCAAATCCAATAGAAATGCCCTTCTTATCCGACGCTTTTCGATACACAAGTGTCGCACCATTGTGCTGTGAAAATGCGACCTCATCCTGTCCGTCTCCATCAAAATCTCCAATAGAGACTGCCCGCCCTTCTCCATAGACTTCAAAACCGGATTGGGGCGCCGACGTGAACGTGCCATCACCATGACCCAAAAGCAAGAGCCCCCGGCCTGCATCCTGCCTCGGTGTTGAAAAAGGGAAAGCGAACCAGTTCTGAGATAAAATGATGTCTTCGTGCCCATCAAGATTCGCATCCAATACAACAGGGCTGATCCCTGCACTGTATTGTGCTTCGGCAGGCAATGGACGGTGCTCAAAATGATCTCCCCTGTTGAGAAAAATACTTGATGCATAGATATCAGCTTCGACGATCTGAGCATTATCGGTTGCTGCTGGCATAAGCTGTGCGACCTCCATGGTGCTGAAGTCCTGGTGCGATGTAACGCGCATCTGCATTGGAGGGATGACCGATATCAGATCAGCGAGCATGCGTGAGGGCCGATAACTATTCGTGACCGGATCCAGAAAGGATTCCAGAATGTCAGTCGTACCACTAGCATCAATATCCCCGTAGTACAGTCGCACCCTTGTGCTGCGATCATAACGGCTGTTCCACCCAGCATTTGAAGCAACAATATCCAGTCTGTGATCACCGTCAAAATCACCGATTGATACACCACGCCACAAGCCTCGGAAGGATTGAAGACCGAACAATTCAGTCTGATCTGAAAAACCCTCCTCTCCGTTTATCAGTATTCGAATCGGCCCCCATTCCGTGGCAAGCACCAGATCCGTGCGTCCGTCTCCGTTTATATCTCCGAACACACTGCCGCTTACAGGCCCTAATCCTGTCAGAGATTCTCCAAGCCCGTAAGCTCCTCGTTCGTTCAAGTAGAAATGACTGTTTGCAGCGCTCGGATACACCCCGGGAATGAAATGTCCCCCTACGAAAAGATCAAGATCCCCATCCAAATTGATATCCGCCACCGACAGCGGTCCGGGAACACCCATACCAAAGGGGATCCTTTGATGCTGTAATTCCTCGCCATTCGGCGCGATATCGTAAATATGAACCCAGGACGAGTCTGGAAAGCGCTCGTAGCCGGACTCCCCCACCATTACGCGTATACGGCCAGGGATGATGGGGAGAGCAATCATGCCTGTTGCGTCACCTGGCAGTGGGTCCAGGATCGGACGGCCCTGAAGTCTGAAGGTCTGGCTCCGCCCTGCACTTTCCAGTAACTCGAAACGACCATCTCCATCAACATCTACGGCAGCGATTGCCGGTCCCCGCCGGCTGAGGCGCCAGGGCAGTAGCGGCTGGAGCTGAAAATCATCAAACCCAGACTCTAGCCGCGGCTCGGTCAGCGAATGTAGTGTGTACAAAGGTGCTACCTGGGAAGCCGACTGTAATTCAGTCGGATGCGTAGCCCCCGATTCTTCAATCACATACAATCGGTTTGCCGCCTCCACGTCAACACTTGAATGTTTCCCCATCGGCCAGGAAACTTCAATCCGGCATGGAGCAGATCCCACTGCAAAAACCGCGATCAGTTGATTGGACGACAGATAACCTCCGCCCAAAGACATTTGCTTGGACTGCTCCGGTAAACCTGCACAATGTACACGTATGTCCGCCCCAACCCCACCCGTGTTTGGGGGCTCACCTTCCAGCATAACTGCCAACCGATCCGCCTTCCCGGTATTGCGATAAACACCTGGGGGCGCATTCAGCCTGTTTGTAACGACGTCCAAATCTCCGTCTCCATCCAAATCTCCCAGTGCCATTCCATGCGCGACATCGGCGCTTTGACCCAACCCCCATCCCCCAGGCATATCCTCAAACGTTAAATCTCCACGGTTTCGAAACGCTATATTTTCAAGTTCAAGGGGCGGAAAATTCAGGAGTAATCTTCTGGCTGCCTGCCATGAGGGAGCGGACGCCATGCGAAGCTGCTCCATCCCTTGTGCATCCAGATCCTGTACATCATATACGTGTCCCGTGGTGATCAAAATGTCTTCCCAACCATCCAAATCAACATCCATGAAACTCGTAGCCCAAGACCAGTCAGATGCAGCCACCTGTGCAAACCAGGCTAGTTCCGCGAAGGTAGTGTCTCCACGACCAATCATGAGTGCATTTTGCATTTCCTGCGGACGAAACGACAAATCACCTGGTGGACCTTCTAAGGGAATACGCGTGTTCCGCTGACGCAGCCGCCGGGAATAATCGCGACTCAACATGTCCGTCATGAAAAAATCAACAATACCGTCACGGTTCACATCTGAAAAATCCACTGACATTGTAGCATTACTCGTCTTGCGTAACGCACGATCGGGAGCATATCGAAAAACACCATTTCCAAGCCCGATCCAGAGTGCATCGGGGCTGTCAAAATCATTGCAGACATACAGATCTGCTATCCCGTCTCCCGTCACATCATAGAACTTGGCCGTGAGTGCCCAATCCCTCGGGATTGATGTTATTGGGTTCCCTTCAGTATCGAGAAAAGCGCCCTCGGTCCACGGGACCGGAGCAAATTGGCCAGACCCATCATTCAAATAAAGCCCGTCCGGCTCTGCAAGTTCGCTGCGTATGACTTTGGTTCCGACTTGTGTAAACCTGTAATGCGCCTGGAATTCCTCTTTCGGAACCTGTTCCCCATCCGAGAGAACCGCTTCCCAGCTGATGGCCGCAGGATGCAGGCTGTCGGCCAGTGCAATGCGCTTGTAACGGGCAATGTATGCATCCAAATCTCCGTCATGATCAACATCAGCCAAAGTCGCAGTTGTGCTGGCGTACGAAGAATTCAGTCCTGACGCGTTAGGGACGAGCTCAAACCTGCCCCCTCCCAGATTGTGGAATACTGCCCCTGGACCAAGCGGCATCGTGAGGAGCAGATCCAAATCTTGATCACCATCTAGATCAGCCATAACCACCCCGGCAGTGGCACGGACTGTGCTGTCCACGCCCGCGCGTACAGAAATATTCTCAAACCTCCAATCACCAAGATTCTGATAGAGTACGTCGGGTGCTGTTAACCGGGCTACGTAAACATCCGGGAGTCCATCCCCCGTCACATCCCCAATTGCAATACCGGACCCATGCATCATGTGCCGGTTGGCGATTATCGCGTCCTCTGACACAGCATTGACCGCTTTGATCCCTGACCGCTGCGAATCAACCTCCGTGAAACCCGTACGCGAACGGCCCTGCACACTCAACTCCCGATAACGAAAACCATCTCCCTGCGTCCAGTTAGTCGTCGGATGAGTACAGCCTGCTATCGTGATAACGGTAACGATTGCCCATATTCGATAACCAGCATTCATCACACTATTCCCGTGTGATTAGCATTGACGGTGCACCAGCCGGTACGGCTGTAACAGTAGCCGTACCATCCGGCCAGTTTACATGTACTTTCACAATCTCGTCACCCGGAGCCAGTATAGGTTCAGCACTGCTCTGCGACCAATACCCGCTTCCAGCAACTATAGGCACGGAGGGACCCAGGCTGCCATCGCGATATTCCGCGCGTACATTCCCCCCAACTCCAGCCTGATTCGCGCCAAACAGACGCAATTCAACACGAAGCCCTTTCGCGGCAGTCCTATTCCGGAGGAGCACTACCGGTCCTGCATTCTGAGCAACTGCAAGATCCAGTCGACCGTCACGATCAAAATCCGCTCTCACCGCTGCCCGCTGTGAACCGTATATGTAAATACCTGATACCTGCGCCGGCTGGGGGACAAGCTGATGAGATTCATCCGCCAATAGTAGCAGTCCCAGACCACTGTCCAAACGTGGGTTGCCTGAGGGCACAGCAAAAAAGTTTTGACTCAGAAACAAGTCTGTGCGCCCGTCACCATTGAAATCCCCCGGTACAGGTGCAAAAGCGGGCGACCATTGGGCTTCATCGGCGAGCGGCACCGCCTCGTAGTGAGATTCCCGATTCAGGAACACCATTGTTCGCCATTCCGTGACCTCGTGATAATTAGCCTCGCTCAATACAGGGCCAAAAATACCCATCGCCGAGCTTGTCGCAAATTCCTCGTAAGTCCGAATATGCTGCCGCAGCGTCGGCAAAGCATGCGTGAGTGTGCGAAAATCCCGTACCAAACCAAACGCATCTAACTCCGGGATATGCTGTACTTCCAGAATATCCAGACTGCCATTGTTATCCAGGTCTCCGTAATACGCACGGAGCGGTACATCTTGGGCATATGGATGATTCTGTCCCCAGTTGGTTGCAACCAAGTCTATTTTTCCGTCCCCGTCAAAATCTGCGGGTGCCACACCATTCCACCATCCCGTATGCTCGGCTAATCCCAACGCACGCGTCATCCGTACTAGCTGCCCGCCCCCCCGGTTGTGAAATACATGAACGGGCCCCCACATCGTCGCAAGTGCTAAATCGGTAGTACCATCACCATTGAAATCGACGGCAGTAGCGCCGGAAACGAGCCCCAGTTTTTCGAATGGTGCACTAAGCGTGTCATCTCGTACAAGCATTCCGCCTTCGTGCCGATAAATGGCACTGCTCACATTCACCGGATACTGTCCGGGCATGAAATGCCCACCTACAAAGAGCTCAAGCCTACCATCACCGGTAAAATCTCCCAATGCGAGTGGCCCGGGGCTCTCCTGTCCGAAAGTAAATGAGGTATCGCCGCCGTCCTGCATTGAGACCCGAGTGATTTTCGAATCTTCTGCTAGATCCTCTGGCGTGCGTTCATAGTTGCTCATTCCTGCCAGCACATTATCGCTACCCGGGAAAACCACTATACCCCCGTGATCGCCTGAAGAAGGCTCGCTGAAGCTCCCAGAAATATTGAATCGACCGCCGTTATTTTGTATGAACCTAAGTGGCTCGCCCTTGCCTCCCCCCAGAATCAGATGCTCATAGCCGCCACTATCCATGGCTGTGACCGCTAGCGCTGGGCCCCGCTGGCTAAGTTTATGTGGCAGAAGTGGTTGTCGATCAAAGTCTGGATAACTGGATTCCTGGTGCTCCAACCCTATGCTCAACACTGTGAACATCGTCCCTGTTACCTGTACCACAGACGGTTCGGACGCTTCTATTTGAGGCTGGAAGATCCGGTACTCGCTACCAGGCAGGACCTCCTCTATGACACTGCGACTACCGTCTGCCCAATGCACTTCAATCTGTGCGCCGGGTGCATAGGCAAACGTAAGCGATGCGTCGCTTGAGGAGAGGTATAGTCCACCTACAAGGATTTCTTGCCGCTGAGGAGGTAGGTTCTCGCTGGTAACCTGCACCACAGCGCCAACCCCCTGCGGGTTCGGCGCATTCCCCCGAAGACGAACAAGAATTCGCTCACCTTCGGCATCATTCCGAAATACACCCACCGGGGCGTCCAGGCGATTAATGATCACATCCTGATCTCCGTCTTCGTCAAGGTCTGCGAAGGCCATTCCATGTGCTACATCAGCGACGACCCCAAGCCCCCAACCTTCCTCAACCCACTCAAACCGGGCGTCACCGAGATTGCGAAACGCAATATTTGGTAGATCCAGATCTGGAAAATCCAACAGAACTTCCCGCCAGGGGCGTCGGGAAGACCCTGCGGCGATTTGTGCATCTGCATCCATTGCATCGTATGCATGACCGGTAGTGAGGAGCAAATCCTGCAGACCATCCAGGTCCACATCAATGAATGCACTGCTCCATGTCCAGCCCGTCGCGGCAACGCCACTCATGCGTGCTATTTCGGAATAGGTTGTATCGGAGCGATTCAATAGCAGCATGTTCTGCATCTCCTGAGGACGTGCATGAATATCTCCCATCATTACAACTTCGGGAGGTATTACAAAATGCTGTTTTTGCCTACGTACATAATCCTGACTCAGCATATCCGCCAGAAATATATCCACGTCTCCATCTGCATCAATATCTGCGGCGGCCACGGACATCGTCGACTGACTGGTCTTCCTCAGGGCCAGTGTAGAGACTGCCTTGAAAGTACCTTCTGCGCTGCCCAACCAAAAATGATCAGGGCTCTCGAAATCATTGCACACATAAAGATCCTGGTGCCCATCTCCGTTAAAGTCCTGAAAGCGTACCGCGAGCGTCCAATCTCGCGGGGTTTCCCTCAGCGGATGACCTTCTTCGTCCAAAAACAGTCCTTCGGTAAAGGGTACTTCGGTAAAGAATCCTGTCCCATCATTGAAGAATACGCGATCCGGCTCTGCCAACTCCACACGCATCAAGCGGTCGCCCTGGCGTATGAGTTTGTATTCATCGGCCCAGTAATCATTGACCACGAACGAGTCTGCTACTTGTTTCACGACTCGTTCAAAGGCGATTTCATTGGGCGGCCAGATATCTTTGACTGTGGCCTCCTTGTAAAAGCCTGCATACAGATCCAGATCACCATCCTGATCCATATCTGCCAGCGCAACCGAGGTTGCGCCGCCGGACTGCGGAAGGTTTGCCTGTGCGGTATGGTCCGTGAATTGACCTACTCCATCGTTCAGGAATAGTTGTACACCGCTTCCGAGCGATGTCACAAACAGATCCAGATCACCGTCAGCATCAACATCAACGAACGACGCTCCGGTTGCGCGCGGGTTCACCAATCCCAGATTAGCCCGAAGGGTCACATCCTCAAATTGCCAACCCCCCTGGTTGCGATGAAGCGTACTCCGATGTTCCATACCTGGCAGAAAAACATCTGGCAGACCGTCCCCGTCGACATCACCCGTTGCCACCCCCGATCCATTTACAACATGCCGGTTGGTTACGAAAGCCGAGGTGCTGATTGCGTTGCTGAACGCAATGGAATTGGAGACTTCGGTAAACCCTGTACCTTTCCCGATCGGGGAAAAAAGCGGACGTACTTCATACCCTTCGAAAGGCATCCACGTACGATCGGTCTCCCGACCGCATCCGAAGAAGACCGGCGCGCCAAGCAGGACGAAGCACAGGGTGCTATTCACAGGCCATCTGTACATTCAGGACGCCCCGGCTACATCACGCCACCCTTGAACTCATTCTCAAGGTACTCGGCAATTTCTTCAAAGTATGCTTCACGTCCGGACATGATTGGAACTTCTACCCAATTACCGCCCCCTGCAAGCTGCCCCTCACACTCGGCTACCATACGTGCGGCAAATGTACTGCCTGTACCTCCCGCGCGGCTGCGCGGACGTGCCGTGACCGAAACGCGCACTCTCACTTGAGAATACCCGGCCAGTTGTTCCTCTTCAAGCGCATTAACTGCCTTCCACGATGTCTCCAAGCGTACATCCTCAGCCGTGTCTACGCGTCGATCTAATCGATATCCGTACCGTGTCAGCAGCGCATTTTCAGCGGTTGTGACGATATGATTCCGCGCTGAGGTCCCTAGGTTGAACCTCAGCGTACTACTGGGGGCATGGTCACCCTCAGAACCGGGACCGGAGCAGGCCCCCAGGAATAATGCGATGCCCAAAGCCAAAATCGTTACACGATACATCAAATCTACCCGTATTTAGTCATGATTATCCAAATATACACACAGGGAGGTCAGCGCTTCCGACGCACTGACCTCCCTGACCTTGCCTCTTGTCATATATGTTTAGCGGGGACGGACATTGTCGGAATCCTGCCGATAATCATCCCGTAGATAGGCCACCGGAGCACCTCCAGTGCTACCAACACCACCAAACGTATAATTTTGTAATCCCAGCGTCTCCAGTTCCCTGCCTGGCACAGGGAAATGGATGGGGGTACCTGTGACAAGGTCACCCAGTCCCCTATCATCATAATATGCCAGGCCAGCCCAAGTCTGGAATGTTTCTATGCGCCGTTCATGCTTAAGCTTCGCCCACAGACTAGCCGAATCCATGTGACTCTGCGCATCTGTAGACGAACCGGGGGAATCCGTAGCAGCGGCCGGATTTAGCATTCCCCGACTCACGCGGGTTTTGTTAATCAGATCAGCAACCACGGATGCACTGCCATTTGTACGCAAAAGGGCCTCGGCTTTGTACATATCCATCTCTGCCATAATCATGTGGGGCATTGCGCCATTTGCGTTCCCCTGATTGTAGTACTGATAACGCTTATGATTATGCGATGAATAGTGATAAACACCGCGTGCAGCCGGGAATGGCCCATTGTTTCCCTGATATTGGAAGTCGGAGCCATCGACACTTAGGTCGGTGGCGTCTCCAACGATCCTGCGATCTGCTGTGGCAATGTCGAAGACTAAGCGTTCGCCCAAAGGTTTTGCCAGCCATGCATTGTAACCGCCAGACTCATCTGCCGGCCCAATCGTGCGGTAATCAACTCTGCTCCAGGTAGTCCCGTTTTGTCCATAGAACTTAAGGCAATCCCATTCCGTATTGCCGTCGTCATCACCAATGGGCGAGAAATCTTCGGTAATCCCGGCATCTACGCGACTCATAACTTCGCTCCAGTTTACCGCGGCGCGTTCAGACTCGTCACGAGCGACCTGAACATTTAACCGGGCGACGAACGAATTAATCAGTTTAACCATTTCGTCTGAAGTTACATCCAAGCCCCAGATCCAATCTTCAGCCGCGGTAAACGAAAATGAGCCTGCCTGCGCAATCGCACGCGCCTCTTCAAGCATCTCAATGGCCGCCTGGTTCACCTCCATGTACGGACGCAATTCCAGCGCATCATTCTCCAGGTCCACCGTCTCATCAACAATGAACGCTTGATCAAAGATCAAGGAGAGTGATCCATGCATGAGGCCCTGGTTCATTTTTGCAAATGCCTTCAGGCGTGCTGTGTCAAAACCTTCGCGTGTGAAAATGTTGTTCTCCACACTTTCTTCTTCTTCAGCACGCGCGATAGCCTGCAGGGCGTCGTTCGCATTTGAGATACCCCGGTAGGAATCAAACCATGGTTCCCTCGTGGAAGCGGCGCGACTATAGGTTGAACTGTTATCCCAGGCAATGCGAGGCTCACTTGACATGTCTCTCATTCCCCAGTTGGCCCAAGATGAGGAGTTCTCATCTGCCAATGTCGAAAAGAACATTGCACCATTGCTGCAATTCTGGATGCTGAGCCAGTAATCAGCAAACGTACCTTTGACTAGGTTCACAACATCTCCGGGCTGCGCAAAAGCTATCGTCCGGTCTGGAGCATTATTGTTTTCAACGGCCAAATCCTGGCAGCCGACAGCACTCAACGACAGTATGCCGACCAGTGCATAAAAAGCGATTCGCTTCATTTGATTTACGTTTTCAAGTTTCATGTTCACTCACCAAACTAAAACTGGAATTCCAGCTTCGCCCGAATCGTGCGAAAGGGTGGATAATTGAAGTCGTCCACACGGTATAACGTCGCATCTGATCCTGAGCCTACTTCGGGATCAAACCCTGAGTAATCAGAGAATGTCAGTAGATTGCGTCCGATGATGCTTGCTGAAACGGAATGCAGTACATTCCCAAAGATCCGTGAGAGTTGCTGGCGGTTCAATGTATATCCCACCGAGAGCTCACGCAGCTTTATGTATGTGGCATCTTCTACAAAGTGACTGTTCCTAGCAGTAGCATCGTAGAGTACTTCGTAATACGTGGTGGACTTCTTCATGTCTTCTTGTTTACTCCCCTGGTCCTGGTCGGTGTTGCGACCATCGCGATAGCTCCACTGCTTTGTGAAATTATAAACATCGCCGCCAATTTGAGCGCCCCACAGCATGTACAAAGTTAATCCCTTGTACCGGAACGTAGAGTTCAATCCAATGCTGAAATCTGGGAGAGCATCAGCGATCTGAACCTGGTCCGTCTCATTGGCCTCGTCGTAGTACTTGATCGGGATTCCCCAGCGATAACTGTTGTCGCCCGCAGAAACCCTGGTACCCCATAGATCATCCTCCCCACCCAAGACGCCATCTGCACCCGGACCACTTGTATAGCTGTTCCCCTGACCAACCGCTACGACATAGCCATCGTCGTTCACATCAAAGTAGCTCGCATCTACACCGGTGGGCAGCTCCGACAAATCTGTAATAAACCTATTGCCGTACATTGAACCCAGAATTTCGCCTTCCCGATAGAAGAACAGGTCCCGCGGTCCACCTAGATATGGATTGGAGTGAAATTCGGTGATCTCCTGACGCGTTCGGTCAAAGATGACGCCGACCTCAAAATCCATATCGCGAGAATTGTAGACATTCGCATTCACACTGGCCTCTACCGTATTTGATGCCAGGTTACCGGCATTGCGCCACTGTGTACTGAATCCATAGTATCCCGCAAGTGGAACTCGCAGAAGGAGATCCTCCACTTCGGTATCCGCATACACCAACTCAACAAATATGCGATCCAGGACCCCTACATCCAATCCAATTTCTGTTTCCGTCTGCAATTCCGGCTTCAGAAACGCATTCCCCAGGGTCGCCTTTGAAAGCGTACCATTATTGAGTGAGAGTGTCTCATATTGTGCCTGGAATTCAGGGCGACCGCCGGCTGTCCCGACCGAGGCACGCAGCTTCAACTCGGTTACTGGACTGTTGGCCGGCCAGAAGTCCTCTTCCGATACACGCCATGCAGCACTGCCACGATAGTAAGATTGCCAACGCTCTTCTGCACCGAACAATGAACTTCCGTCCCGACGGAAGAATACATCCACAATATACTTGTCCGCGTAGTCCATCCCGGCTGTTGCATAGTAGCCTTCAGACCGGACCGTTGAGGAGCCATTGCCAAGTAATTTCTCGCCTTCAGTCTCCACATTGGAGAGGTCCGAGATACCCAGGGTCACGATATCGGTCCCCAGTACAAATTCTGAGAATGAATCAAAATCTTCCACCTGCGCCTTGAGCTGCGCACGAGTGGTGAAGGATCCAAACCGCTTGCGGAAAGAAGCCGTAATATCATAATTGATCGCCTCACTGACCGAATTACGACGTTCAATGCGGCCATCATTTAGCGAAGAGGGATCAATCGTTTCGAATCCGATGTCGTAAAACTCCAGTTTATCCCTGTCGGAACGGTCATAGCTGAAATTGCTTTCCAGATCCATCCAGTCAAGCAGACTCCACCGTGCCCGGAAATTTCCAAGAACGCGCGAGCGATCCTGATTCATATCAGCATTCTCAATCACGTACAGCGGATTTTCCTCTACCGCCAATGGATCTGCCTGAATCTTGAGCCCACCACCATCATCCGTTGCTGAAAGGTTGACCAGTGGGTTAGTGAACATCAAACCAAAGAACGGATTGATGTTTGAATTATTAGCCAAAGATGACCTCACCGCATCATTCTTTGACTGAGAATAGAATCCCGAAGTTGAAAGGGTTAGGGTAGGCCGAATCCGGTGATCCAAGTTAACCCTGACGTTCCTGCGCTGGAGACCTTTCAGACCCTGAATAGCCCCCTGCTCGACAACATTCGTAAACGAAGCCAGGAAATTTGTCTTGGAACTGTTCTGACTTACACCGACATAGTTGGTCCATGTATTCCCAGGATTAAAAAATTGGTCAAACGCGTTATAGAGCGTGCCTTGATAAGGGTTGTCGTAGAAAGCAGCTCCATGTGGGTTCGTATCCTGGAGCGTACCTGGGCCGTACCCATTGCTCAAACAAGTAGCACACTCATTTTTTGCTCCTGAATCATCCAGGAAATTCCCAGATCCGTCTACCCTCAGATCGTGAGACGTATTGGCCTGGAATGACTTGACCACACCACTCACACCATACTCGTTACGAACCGTCACACGGGTCTGGTTGAGGGGAACGGCTCCGCCCCGCTGCGTTGTGATATTGATGACACCATTCTGGGCCCGTGATCCATATAGTGAAGAGGCTGCTGCCCCCTTTACGATTTCTACATTTGCTATATCAAGCGCATCAATGTCGACCTGGTTAGCCCCGAGGACTACTCCGTCAACAATGTAAAGCGGTTGGTTATTCCCGGTAATGCTGGTGGCTCCTCGCAGGCGTACGGAAATCCCGTCCCCCGGCGAACCAGTGCGTGCCTGAACAGCCACACCGGCAACCTTACCCTGGATTGAAGCAACGGGGTTTGACGCCGGCGCCAATGTAATCTCCTCGGAGCCTACCTGGCTCACGGTGAAGGCCAGTTTCTTCCTGGGCGTAGCTTCGGCGACACCGGTAACTACGAACTCGTCCAGCTGCAACAGATCAGCAGACAGGACAAAATCTTCTGTCATAATGCCTTCGCTGATCGTGACGGTTCGAACTTGATCTGTAAAACCAATGTAGACAGCGGTCAACTCCAATGTCTGTCCGAGATTTGCAGCAGGCACCTGGAAGGTGTAGTTTCCATCTAGGTCGGTGGACGCACCTATGGTCAGCGACTGAATGAGCACATTCGCTCCAATGAGCGGCTCGCCTGTTTCATCGGTAACCGTTCCAGAGATTACACTCTGTGCGTTCACCAACCCTGGTAAAAGCAGCGCACATAACAACGCTGCTGCCAAAGAAAGCGTTTTCATAAGTCTTCCCATGTTTTTGCTCAGTGAGTGGATTAGTATGAAGGAGAAGGGGTCCAACAGATCACATGACCCGTGGACTTCTTAGGTTAAGAATTATTGCAATAAACAACAACGCCTCTTTAATCAGGGTGTACACCGTGTGTCCCCGAACAGATAGGGGTTGCCTGACATATGGGCGTAAACTCAAGTTGCCCAATGTACTACTGGCCGCCCAGAATCAATGGCAATCCATCACTGCCGCTGCCCACAATTACGGTCTTTGTATTCGGGGAATTTGCCAGTTGCTGCGTGGCTTCAATGCCCTTGAAGCGAAGGAATTGAGACGAGAGGCTTGCGGTGATGATCTGCTGGTAGGCCGCTTCACCCTCCGCCTCGATGCGTTTACGTTCGGCCTCGAGGCGTTCTTTCTGAATAGTGAACTCGTATCGCTCCGCCTCCTGCTCCTCTTTTAACTTGTTCTCAATAGCGACTTTGATTTGCTCGGGAAGCCGTACATCCCTAATAAGGATGGCCTCAACAATAACATCCTCACTCTCTACATTCCCCTTTACACGGGAAAAAATCTGATCCTGTAATTCGGTCCTTCGACTAGAATAGAGTTCTTCGGGTGTGAACTGACCAATTACCTCACGCACTACGCTGCGGAGCTCTGGGCCAATCAGCTTCCTGAAATAATCAACCCCATAGTTCTTATGTAGCATCGATACGGTTTCCGATCTTGGCCTCCAGCGTACGGAGATATCTGTACCAATAGACAATCCATTTGAGGAGAGGGCCTCCATATTTTCCAGTTTCTCCTGCACTCGTACATCGTATTTAATCACTCTCACCCACGGGGCGTGAAAGTTGAGTCCTTCACCGTATACTTTACTGGTATCTGTTCCCCCGAAGCGAGAATAGCGCACTCCAGCCTGCCCCGAGTCCATGGTCGTAGTCATACAACCAGCGGCTAATGAACCAACAACCAGAATCAAGGCAAGTAGTATAGCCCCTCTGGTCAACAAACGCGTCGGGTTCGAAAAATTTGGTCGGTTGTTCATTTTCTTGTTCTTGTGCAAGCAATAAGTTTACAGTTTGGTGGGATGACGTTTCCCATGACGTGGGTACAATCAACGGTATGCTTTGTTGCAGAGTACCCGCTCTATTACTTTGTTACCTCAAATGAAACGAGCGCTTGAAAATCTTCTTGGTAAAGACTGCATTCGCGAGAATGTAGTACTGGCGCCGTACACAACGATGCAACTGGGAGGCCCCGCAGACCTCTTTGTCGAGGTTACAACTGCCGATGCACTCGCACACGCAGTCAAAACCGTGCGTGAACTTGACCTGCCCTACTTCCTGTTAGGTTATGGGGCCAACGTAGTCGTAGGAGACGCCGGTTTTCGCGGTGTTGTTATCCGTAATGCTGGTCAAAACATTGACTTCCGCGGTAACCGAGTGACTGCGGAAAGTGGTGCTATTGTGTATCCTGACCTGATTGAAGCATCTGTCACCAGGTCACTGTCCGGCCTGGAACATTACGTTGGCATCCCCTCAACCGTGGGAGGGGCACTTTGGCAGAACCTTCACTTTCTTTCTCCGGCTCCCGCTCGCGAGCGAACCATGTTTATTGAGGAGGTTCTGGAACATGCAGATCTCATAACCGAAGAGAATGACCTTCGTCGTGTGGATGTAGATTACTTTGAGTTTGGATACGATTACTCCATCCTGCATCGCAGAGATGACATTGTACTTCGGGCGACCTTCCGGCTTACACCCGCACAGGAGCCGGATTTACGCAAAATAATGGCCGAGAACCTTGCTTGGCGTGCCCTGAGGCACCCTCCATTGGATACCGAACCTAGCGTTGGGTCTATCTTCAAAAAGATTCAGGGCATCGGAGCCGGGCGTCTGATTGACGAGTGTGGACTTAAAGGCGCCAGTTTTGGAGGCATAGTAGTTACGCATCGCCATGCTAACATCATGGTCAATCAGGGAGGAGGAACCGCGGCAGATGTTCAGGCGCTGGTAGCCTACATTCAGAAAGAAGTGGCTGCGCAGACAGGCTACTATCTGGAAACTGAAATTGATTTTATCGGTGAATTTGATCCACCGACCAGTGGATCCCCCGTGTTTGTCCCCCGTCCGCCGGGCTTAATTACAGCCGAAGAGTTGGCTGCACGCCGAGCAACATGATGGCTTCCAGAAAATCCTCAAGTTGGGCCAACGGAGCCGTAGGAGTGCTACGGAAAGATCTCCAATTGGAGCTACGTAACAAATCAGTCCTAGGTACGCTGATTGTTTTTGTCCTAAACACAATGTTCCTAATCCTGGTTTCAGCAGGTAGAGGCGACCTTGAACCGCGAACTGAGGCGGCGCTGCTCTGGATTGTAATCTTCTTCACAGCAGCCTTGGGCCTTGGACGGGCGTTCCTGTCTGAGAAAGAGCAAAAAACCAGACTTTTTTTGCGGATACATACGCAGCCTCTCATGGTCTACGTCGGAAAACTGTGCTACAGTTTTCTTACGATCCTCTGCGCGAATGTCGTTTCAGCATGCATTTTCCTGCTGCTGCTGGGCGTGGAAGTGACTCTGCCGGGCTTATTTATACTGACTCTCATCCTGGGGACGCTGGGGCTCGCCGGAGCAACGACACTGTTAGCCGCCATTATTGCGAGAACAACACGAAGCGGGATACTCTTACCTGTGTTGATGTTTCCGCTTCTGATCCCCCTTCTGCTCGCAGCCGTTGAGTCTACATTCTACAGTTTCGTCGGTCAGTCTTTCGCCGAGGGAGGGTGGGCTGCATCCCTTGGATCCTTACTCACGATAACTAGTTTCTCGAGCGTGGTTATCGTTGCATCTGTTCTGTTGTTTGACTACGTGTGGCAGGATTAACGAGTCTTCCCCCGAATGCGCCATAAATACAAGACCGTACGCCTTGTAATTATCATCTGGATGACACTCGTGCTGTTGGGGGCATTTTCCTTTGGCGGAACTTGGCTGAATATTCCAAAAGTGGCTATGCTGGAGCATACGGCCCGGAATCTGTATTTCCATGTTCCTATGTGGTTCACCATGATGGCGTTGACTGCCCTTTCGGCAGTGCATGCTATCCAGTGCCTCCGGACAAATAGTCCTGTTAGCGACATTAGATCCCGTACCGCGGCACTGATTGCGGTAACATTCGGCATACTGGGTCTTGCCACAGGTAGTGTCTGGGCACATTATACTTGGTATGAGGGCACAAACATATGGTGGAATTTTGACCCTAAGCAATCAATGGCGGCTGTTCAGGTCTTGATTTATTGCGCGTATTTTGCCCTTAGGAGTGCGCTGGACGATCCCCGCAAGCGGGCTCGCATCGCCGCCGTTTACAATTTGTTTGCCTTTGCAACTGTGCCCTTCCTGCTCTATGTACTTCCGCGTCAATTAGAGAGCCTGCATCCTGGCGCAGAAGGCAACCCTGCCTTCAGCGACATCACGGATCCAATCATGCGAGCAGTCTTTTATCCCGCAGTCCTTGGATTCATAGGTGTTGGTTGGCTACTCTACACTCAACGTGTCAGACTGGCCTGTGCTTTAATGACGCTGCGGAGCATAGAGGAAGACAACCATTTTTAAACATGAGTATGATACTCCTATTGATTCAGGCAGCCCGAAACATTGAAACTGTCATGTTGGACAATGACAAACTATTGGTCGTTCTTGCCGTTGTACTTATTATATGGATAGGAATCATGATCTTCATTTATTCCACAGATCGAAAGATTGATCGACTGGAATCATTGGTAAAGGCCCTGCGCAGTGAGGAAGAACCACCGATTGATCGTAGTTAACCGGACTCAGCCATGCGTAAACCTCGCACTATTATCAGTTTTATAGCCCTGGTAGTCTTTGCCTCCCTTCTACTGTTCAGTTTTGGAGACCAGGTGGGGGTGTACATGCATTTTGCCGAAGCCGAGGCTTCCGGGACACGCGCTCATGTCGTTGGCAACTGGGTGGAGTCCGAAACTACGCACTATGACCCTGAAAAAAATCTTTTCAGATTCCATCTGCGTGACAACGAAGGGGCCGTGCGCGAAGTGCATTACCGGGACCCAAAGCCGGCGAGCTTTGAAGATGCCGAAAAAATCGTCGTGGAGGGATACCTAGATGGAGGAATATTTGAGGCCGAACATATCCTCATGAAATGCCCCTCCAAATACAGCGCTGAGAGTGCATTGGATGAGGCTTTGCCTGTGTCAGGTACGGGCGAGTATGCTCAATAAGACCGCAGACCGGTGTGTACCCCATTTACCCGGTTATAGGACGCCCCCGCATCGCCGACAATACTTTATTGGCCGAGGTTTGTAGGTGAATTACAGCATGGCATAACGTCCTCTTAGAAGTAATCTCGACATTGATAGACTCAACAAAACTCTGTCAAGACTGGTCCGAAGGCGCCAGGGCAAGTATGCGGTAAAGCAGTGATTACTCAAATGACCACCTTTCGGAGGGACTCCAAATCATTCGCGCATCCAGCGTACCGCTGATGCAGTCCCGGTTCAATTCTTCAATCAATAAATGACGGATCCTGCTGTATATGGTCCACACCGCTACAGTGAGATCAACCTTGGCCCTGTGGAGAAACTTTGAATATCGCTGATGAAAAATGTAAGTGACGCCGGGCAGATGCGATCTCTTCCCTGATAATCAAGTTCTTTCGTACATCGTACAACTCGCCACCGATAAACGATTGTATCTGCTGTGACTAGATCACTGCTCTTTGTCTGTCTGATGTTTGCCACTCCCTGCGTGGCGCAGGAGTATGCCCTGTCAATCGCACGTGTTAAATATAGCGGGGGAGGAGATTGGTACAGCGACGAACAGTCGCTACCTGAACTCCTTTCCTACGTCCGAAACGAAACGCTGGTAAATGTGAACCCCAGACCGGATATCGTCGAACTTTCGACTGATCGGCTGTATACCTTCCCCTATCTGTACTTGACAGGACACGGGAACGCTGTCTTCACGGAACAGGAAATCATTCGCCTGCGACAATACCTGGAGCACGGAGGTTTCCTGCACATAGACGACAACTACGGCCTAGACCTTGCCATCCGCCGTGAAATGGCCCGCGTATTCCCGGAACAGGAATTCGTAGAACTCCCGTTTGATCACCCCATTTACCATTCGCACTTCTCATTCCCCAACGGTCTCCCAAAAATTCATGAACATGATGGCAAACCGCCCCAAGGATTTGGACTGTTTGACCAGCATGGGCGTCTGTGTGTATTCTACAGCTACGAGAGTGATCTGGGAGATGGCTGGGAACCGGAATCAGTGCACGATCTTCCACTGGACGTCCGGGAACCTGCCCTGCAGATGGGAACGAATATCCTGGTATTTGCTCTGACGGGCACCAGTCCACATAACTGAAAACTAAACATGAATCATCTCGCGTCGCAAGATCCCAAAATCTTTGCCGCCATTGAACGTGAAGTACATCGGCAGAACAATGGACTGGAGCTGATTGCCTCGGAAAACTTTGTATCCCGAAGCGTCATGCAGGCTATGGGCTCTGTGTTCACCAATAAGTATGCGGAAGGATTACCTGGACGACGCTACTATGGAGGCTGCGAGTTCGCAGATTCTGCGGAAGATTTGGCTCGCGAACGCGCCAAAAAGCTCTTTAAATGCGACTGGGTTAACGTTCAGCCACACTCCGGCGCATCCGCCAACGCGGCCGTATACCTGAGCTGCTTGAATCCCGGTGATACATTTCTCGGCCTGGATCTTGCTCACGGCGGTCATCTAACACACGGAAGTCCTGTGAATTTCTCAGGAATATGGTTCAAGGCAACCTATTATGGCGTTGAACAGGATGGTCATATTGACATGAACCGCGTCCGGGAGAAAGCAAAAGCTGCCCGCCCAAAACTCATCTCAATCGGAGCCAGCGCATACTCCCGTGACTTCGACTATGAGGCCTTTCGTGCTATCGCTGATGAGGTGGGGGCACTCCTGTGGATGGATATGGCGCACCCTGCCGGGCTGATTGCTGCAGGACTGCTTAATGACCCGCTGCCATACGCTCACATCGTTACAACAACAACCCATAAAACGCTTCGCGGACCACGTGGCGGAATGATCCTTGTCGGACGTGACTTTGAAAATCCATTTGGCAAAGTCGCACGGAAAAGCGGCCGTGTACGCAATATGAGCGAACTGCTGGACTCGGCTGTGTTTCCCGGTATGCAGGGGGGACCGCTCGTGCATGTGATCGCAGCCAAGGCCGTCGCCTTTGAGGAAGCGCTGCAACCCGAATTTGTTGCGTACTCGCGGCAAGTGCAGCGCAATGCAGTTGCAATGGCAAACTCATTTTTGTCGCGTGGATATGATGTCGTAAGCGGCGGGACTGACAATCATCTTGTTTTAGTTGACCTTCGAAGCAAAAATTTCACGGGCAAGGATGCAGAGCGCATATTGCAGGCAGCAGACATCACGGTCAATAAAAACATGGTCCCCTTTGATGATAAGAGCCCCTTCGTCACAAGTGGGATTCGCCTCGGAACCGCCGCGGTCACTACGAGAGGATTCAAAGAAGCAGACATAGAACACACGGTTGCGCTGATTGACCATGCGTTGAGTGCACCGAATGACGAATCCGTTCGGCATGAGATAAGGAAGGAAGTTCACTCGCTCTGCACCGCTCACCCACTGTACGATTTCGTGATCGCCTAAATGACCGGCGTGCGCACCCCCAATTGATTACATAACATGGTCCAGGGAGTAGCGGTGGGCTCTGTATAACCCGCTAAATTCATGACTTATCGTAGATGACTCCGAGTACGGTTTTCGTTGCCGAGAGGTGTAGAATCCACCCTTTGAGCGGTTCAGACTCGACGCATCTTGATTATATCCCACCTGAACCGAGCATCTTACGCTTGGTATACTCTGGGCGTGTTTTACGCGGATACGTCAGATGACACAAGAGAAGATAGATTATTGGCCCTACCTGCACCAATCTGGTCTGTCCCAAAAGATTTATGACAAGGCCTTGGTGTCGGGCAGTCGCGAAACACTTCTTGACCCTGAAGGCAGGCTCGTTGAGTGGCTCCTGGATATGCGTCTCCCTCTCCTGGATGGCAAAATGTCCCGTGAGATTGGTAAACTGGTTGCCAACCGATTACGCATGATTGGAATCAGACAAGTCGCCGGTTCCGGCATTGGCGCCAGCGCCATGGTCTGCGCAACAATTAATGCGTCTGGCTCACCGCCCCTCCGGGGAGGACTCGTCAGACTTCAGCCCAAACCCTATGGACGTCGCCGCCTGATTGAAGGGCCACTGGATCCCACGATTCCGGTGGTAATTCTTGACGATCTGCTCAATAGCGGAGGAACTGCCAAGCGTGTTCTCAAAGAGCTCAGAAGAGAAGGATTTACTGTTGAAGGATACCTGACCATTTTCGAATTCTCATGGGGGGATGGCCGAACGGCACTTGAGCAGGAAGGGTTATGGGTTGATGCGTTGATGGAACTAACATTAGGTCAGGAAAATGCGGGCAGTTCCGATTCGGCTACACATGCCTAGAGAGAATGGCTTTCAATTGGAGAAAAGCGTTTAAGCGTGCTCTCAAGTCAGAAACGTCCAGTGGGGTTCAGGCAGCAGATACGCAGGCCCTTGCCGAGCCACGCGAGGATTTGTTGCCGGAAGGCGGCGAGATGTCCTTCCTTGACCATCTGGAAGATCTACGCTGGACAATTATAAGGGGAATCAGTGGCGTTGTCATTATGACTATCGTCGCAGCAATATTCCATAATTGGGTGGTTGATGTAGTCCTCATGGGCCCCGCAAAATCGGACTTCATCACATACCAACTCCTGGGATTCGACTTTGAGGATTTACATCTGCAAAACCGTACGGTGCCTGGCCAGTTCTTTGCACTCATGGGCATTGTTATGGCCGTAGGACTTGTAGCCGGCTCCCCCTTCCTCATTTACTCCATCTGGAAATTTATAGAGCCTGGTCTATATCCGAAAGAAAAAGCCGGCATGCGATTCATTGCTGCCTTTGCAACCATCTTTTTTATGATAGGCATCCTGTTCGGATACTTTGTGATCACGCCGTTAGCATTGAATTTTTTCAACAACTTCAGTATTTCTGACATTATCCGGAATGAGTTTGACATCACACGCTATTTCAGCAGTGTGACCTGGTGGGCTTTTGGCTCCGGTATACTCTTTGAACTCCCTGTTATAATCTATTTTCTTGCAAAGCTGGGTCTTGCTACACCAGAGCGACTACGTGCCTTTCGCAAGTATGCGTTTCTGGCCGTTTTCGTGCTTGGCGCCCTCGTTACTCCTGCCGACCCTTTCTCCATGTTCGCAGCCGCCATACCGTTGTACCTGCTTTACGAAGGCTCAATACACGTGGCTACCTGGGTGGAGCGTAATCGAATTCGTGAGCTGAATAAAGCTTTTGGGGATGCACCTTAACTCAGCTGCCCCCAAACCCAAATAAGCGTTCGACCACCAAGCCCGGCGCATATAAGTGTCACCAGGATTCCAAGCCCCAAGTACCAGTGCGGTAGCGTTATGGTCTTTTGCCGCACGGCTAGGAATAGCACAAACACGGCTATAAACGGCAAAAGTAATCCATTCGCCGCCTGGGCAGCAATAATAATCTCCAAAGGGTTCCGCCCAAACAGTGCAAACACCATTCCAGTAAGCAGAACAGATATCCAGACAACCCGAAACCCTGGATGCTTTGTATTATCTGGCCATCCAAATATTTCCCGTACGCCACAAGCGGCTGCCAAAGGGGCGGTTACTGCTGAGGTAATTCCGGCCGCAAACAGTCCCACCCCAAAAAGTATCTCCGCAAAAGGTCCTCCAGCTGGACGAATCACCGGGGCAATTGCAGCCACCGATTCGACTGCCTCAACCTCCAGAGTTGCACCGGCGAGAAGGATGGCAACAGAAATGATCCCCCCAAGGGGCAAAAAAATGGCCATACCGGTAAGCTCACGCCGCCATGCGAACTGGGGATCCTCGTGGGCCCAATACTTCTTGGCTGCACTTCCGTGTAAGAATAGATTATAGGTTACAACGGTAGTACCTACCAGCGCAATTGTACGCACCAAACTACCGTCAGGAATTCGAGGGATCATTAGCCCCTGAATTGCGGCCTGCCAATCTACCGGTGCAAGAATCACCGTGACCAGAAATACTGTACTCATAAGTGTAACAAGCCCAGCCAGCAGCTTTATTACCATTTGCAGCTGCAGAGAGAGTGCAGTCGCCGCAAACAGACCGATGAGCAAAACCAGTACGCTTCGCGGAAGCAAGCCGCCAGTGAGACTGCTGACTCCAGCCACAGCACCGGCAATGTTACCCGTTTCGAATGCCGCAGTACCTGCCCAAAGTCCCAGAATTACCAACGCGCTCACAATCCACCGGGTCGGCGACCGCTCGGTGTACACGCGCAGAGCTTCCCCCATGCCGAGCCTAGACCAAATCCCCGCTCCGGCCGTAAATGATTGTAGCACAAACGTGGCTCCGACAGAGAACAATAGTACCCAACCCAACGCATAGCCGAAGTCAATGCCCGCAGTGGCACAGGTCAACACCGTACCGGGGCCTACGAAAGCAGCTACAGTGAGGGAGGATGTCCCCAGTTTAAATCTGGACTGTTTCACAGCACACCAGGAGGCTACTGGATGGTCCAGGTATCAGCCGCGTACAGCAACGCATCTAGATCTCCCTGACCCTGTCTTTCTGTGATTGCCGCAATCTGCTCCCATAGCAAATGTTCGTAAGTTGGGCGTTCTTCGCAGAAAAATACCCCAAACGGTCTAGGCATATCCGGTCGTTGCGACATCCGGCTCACAATCCCGGCAAGCTCCAAAGATGTTTCGTCGTAAACAATGGCATCGTTCACCGAGAAATCCCGCCCTTCAATATCGAAAACGCTTGTCTTGAATCCATCCAGCCTGACGCCTCGTTTGCCATTCGCAAAAAGCATAGGCTTGCCGTGCTCCAGGTAAACCGTCCGATCAGCCTTCGTGGCTCTCTCGGTAAAGTCAAAAAAAGCGCCGTCGTTGTAGATATTGCAGTTCTGATAGACCTCAACAAACGCGCTGCCTGGATGGGTATGTGCACGCTTAAGCACCTTGGTAAGGTGCTTCGTATCACGATCGGCAGTGCGCGCCACAAATGATGCCGAAGCGCCGAGCGAAAGTGAAATAGGATTAAACGGAGGCGTAATTGAGCCAAATGGACTACTCTTGGTCACTTTGCCGATTTCACTTGTTGGGCTGAACTGCCCCTTGGTTAGCCCATAGATCTGATTATTGAACAACAGGAGTTGCAGGTTCACATTCCGACGCAGCAGATGAATCAAGTGATTCCCCCCAATAGACAATGCATCCCCGTCCCCTGTTACCACCCAAACATCAAGGTCCGGCCTCGAGGCTTTGAGCCCTGTAGCCATTGTAGGGGCGCGTCCATGGATGGAGTGCATCCCGTACGTATTCATGTAATACGGAAACCGGCTTGAGCAGCCTATACCACTGACAAACACTACATTTTCCCGCTTCACTCCCAGTTGCGGCATTAGCCGCTGCACGCTCGCGAGAATCGCGTAGTCTCCACAACCCGGGCACCATCGTACATCCTGATCACTGGCATACTCTTTGCGGCTTGTCCGGGCCTTCGGTGGGCCAGCTCTGCGCGGTCCACGACCTGGGGGTCGTACAGGTTTCCTGGAAGGAGGGAGCGTAGGCATTTAATTGATCTCTTCGCAATGATTGATGGCAGCCTCAATAATTTCACTGGCCTTGAATGGTTGCCCCTGAATTTTGTTAAGCGCGGTAAATGGTAGTAGGAATCGGTCCCGGAGAATACGAACCAGTTGCCCCTTGTTCATCTCAGGTACCAAATAACCATTAAAGCGGCCCAGAATAGCACCTAGATCTGACGGTAGCGGATTAATGTAACGCAACTGAATCGTTCCTATTTTCAATCCACGGTTGTGCAGTCGATCGACGGCGGTTTTGATTACCCCGTCAGTTGATCCCCAACCAACTATGAGTAAATCTCCTTCTTCATGACCGTATATCTCTGTGCGTTCAATGAACTGTCCTACCCGCTCAACTTTGCTCGCCCGGAGATTCGTCATGAATTCGTGATTCTCTGGATCGTAAGAAACATCTCCTGTCTCGTGTTGCTTCTCCAGACCCCCCAAACGATGCTCTAGGCCCGGCGTCCCGGGCTTTGCCCAAGGCCGAGCCAGCGTAGATGGATCTCGCACGTAAGGAAGAAACACATCTTTACCATCCACCTTCCGATTCGTCTTTCCTGCGAAGTTGACATCAAAACCTCCGAGTTCGCTGGACGATGGAATACGCCAAGGCTCAGCACCGTTGGCTACATATCCGTCCGCTAACAAAATGACCGGCGTCATGTGGCGAATCGCTACCATGCAGGCCTCATATGCCGCATAGAAGCAATCTCCCGGGGTTGAAGCCGAAAGCACTGGCAAGGGTGCTTCACCATTGCGGCCATACATGGCCTGTAGCAAGTCACTTTGCTCGGTCTTGGTTGGCAGCCCCGTAGAGGGCCCTCCACGTTGCACACCGATAATCACCACGGGCAACTCCATCATAACCGCAAGTCCAGTGCTTTCCGCTTTCAGTGTCAACCCTGGACCGCTGGTTGCGCAAACCCCTAGATTCCCCCCGAAGCTGGCTCCGATAGCTGCCCCAATTGCCGCAATTTCATCTTCTGCCTGAAAAGTCTTTACGCCAAAATTTTTGTACCTGCTCAAATGATGGAGCAGATCCGAGGCAGGGGTGATTGGATAGCTGCCATAGAAAAGGTCTAGACCACTCTTGCTGCTGGCGGCAACCAAGCCAAGAGCAAGTGCCTCCACTCCGCGAATCGCCCGATATGTACCAGGTGAAAGTCGTGCCGGAGCGACCTCATACTGCACAACAAAATCTTCCGTCGTTTCACCGAAATGGTATCCCTTCTTCAGTAAATGAATATTCGCCTTCACAAGCTCAGGGCGTTTGGCAAATTTCTTCGACAACCACGCAATCGCAGGCTTCAGTGGACGCGAATAAAGCCAAAGTGTCAATCCCAGCGCAAACATATTCTTGCTGCGATCGACTGCTTTCTTGTCGAGCCCAAAGCCCTTGAGCGCTTCCTCGGTCATCCGAGACAGCTCAACCTCAAAGACCCGGTAGTCCTTCAATTCTCCTTCCTCCAACGGATTGCCGTCTTTATAACCTGCCAGTTTTAAGCTGTGAGGCTTAAAGGCATTCACGTTAACGATGATTGCCCCACCCCGTCGAACACGCTCCAGATTGACCTTAAGCGCAGCCGGGTTCATGGCCACCAGTAAATCAACCTCGTCCCCCGGCGTCCGAACGTTCACGGATCCGAAGTGCAGCTGGAAACCACTTACACCGTAAGTCGTCCCTGCAGGTGCACGGATTTCCGCCGGGAAATCTGGCAGGGTTGCCAGATCGTTCTGGGCAAAGGCAGTCGCCAGCGTAAACTGAGACCCGGTTAACTGCATACCATCACCTGAATCTCCCGCAAAAAGCACGGTGACTTCGTTGAGTGACTCCACGGATTTCGTGGCAGCAACAGTACTTACGGGGAGGCTCTCCATGAGCTAACCTAAATATTCAGACTCCAGCACAGAATATACCAATTCGTTGCGATAGCTTGCTCTTTGGCATGTCGTGATATCCCTGTAACGCGTCCAAAGCAGACAGCATTTATCCGCAAATAAGCGTTTTCAGTAGTAATCTACCGGTACTACAAATCCTGTTCATGTTCCAAGCCAATCGTAGCGTGGCCAAATTCAGCACACGGCAACATCAAGAGATCAAGAAATTAGGAACTCGCAACAAGCAACCCTGGCAGGCCCGGTAAAAATCACTGCCGCGGCATACGTTGTACTCTGCAGACATTAGAGGATAACCACGAAAAGACCATTTTGTCCCACTTCGCAGGGCGAGTAACTAAAGCAATCACACTCAACGACATCCAAATCACCCTGCAACCACAACAAGTTAAGCAACATGCGTTGATAGTGTATGGCTGATAGGAGGTAAAACCGTTGACTGGGGGGCACGCGCCCGTACCATATACGCCTCCAGAAATCCCCTGTGCTTACCTGGAGCTTCGGCTGCTTCAACTATCCGCTCGTGATTGATTGAGTTGATACGATCGCACGCAGCACGTATGGCATCCATCGAAATCTTAAGCGCTATATCCACCGGCATGCGCTCTGGATTTATGTCCAGACCATACCAGGCATCGTACCCGTGCATTTTGAGCACATAAAGTCCCGCCTCCATTTGCTCCGGTGATACTAGGCCTGCGTTAAGGTCCTGATCGTAATTACCCAGCGGTTGACTATTCCAATGCGTATGCGCCAGACGCCCCTCCGACAAAGGCCAGCTCAGGGCATAAGCAGTGTCTTCAAAGCCCATAAGCAGGTGTCCGATTTCGGGATTCATACAAACCAGTTTATGGCCTTCCGCAAGCAGGGTTCGATTTTTGTCATGCTGTAACATTTCCTCAACCTGCTGCCCAAGGAGCACGCCCTCCGGAGTCAGACTGTAAAGAATGCGCCCTCTGGGCTCATAAGGCTTGGGTTCAAAAGCTATACGCATCCCTGGAGCTACGTCCAACGCTTCCGCCAACCCCGCAGCAAATCGCTGACGCATATGGGCCATATTCATCCCAAACGGATTCTCATAGCCATCAATCCCTGGCCACACGACTGAAAAATCACACTCAAGCTCCCGGGCCAGACTCAGCGAGCGTGCCGTTCGATCAATCGCCATCTGACGAACCTTGTCGTCGGGGTTTGAAAGCGAGCCAAATTCGAACTCCGCATCGTAAAAAAGTAATGGAATGACTGTCAACAAACGGATGCCGGTACTCTGGGTAAAGGCTTTCCAGAGTGGAAGATTATCCTCATTTATCTCGTTCGGATAATGTGCTTCCAAGGCATCCAGACCGTAATCTTTCAAAGATGCGGCAATCTCGAGTCTGGCCTCAATTGATTCATCTGGCTTGTACTTGGCATGAAACCTTGAATCCGCTGGTGAAAAAAACCAGATACCTGCAGAAAACCTGAGAGTGAGATCAAACGAATTCAGATGAGCAACTAGGTCTTCACCTGTCCGTATCCTGGCCTGTCCACGCAAGTCAGTTATGGGCATCGGTTAAGATTGTTTTTTGTCAAGAGATGGGAGGAAACCAGCATCACCTATGATGCTCCTCATAATGGGTTTCCAGCCAATCTTCTCCGTAATCGTTACTGGGATCCCTGACAATCGTATGAATATGATTGCTTCCGTTCTCATCTCCGCCAACTCCTCGTTCACGCACATATTCGATCAAGACGGACGGACCATGTACCCGATAGTAGTATCGACGCTCCATATGCTCTGTAGGTCCGATCCACGCAAAGCTTAACGCTTCCAGGCCGTCCGAGCGAATTTTGGCCAATTGTGCGTTTGCAGCTCGATGATCCGCATTACGGACATACTCCTCAATCAACTCCCACAGCAATACCTGTTGGGCTTCGTCTAAGGCAGAAGCTTGTATGCCCTCAATTGATTCAAGCCTATTACGCTGTCCCGGACCTTCGAAAATGTCATTTGGTACAGCTTCCCCCAGTACAGCAATCGCGCGCTGCCCATTGGTGAGCGTCTGCATGAGCCTGAACCCTCGTTCCCGTTCGTGAGAAAGGATCCGCCAACCCGCATAGGGGCCTGATTCAACGATATACGGTTCCGCACCCAAGAATAAAGGAGTGAACGCAACATTATCCCCAACTATGGTAAAGCTGGCAGAAAGGTGATGCCCTGTCAGAAGCCAACCCCATTGCTCATCCGTCTCAGGGTTTCCGAAAACAGATACCCAGTAATTCTCTGTCGTCCAGCTCTCAATCAGCTCAGCCATTCTACCGGACGCACCACGCTCCGCAGCCGCCTCACTGAGTACATCATCAAGCCACATCACACCTGCAATTTTCAAGTATCCCTGACTGCTGGTGGATGCCCTGATCAGGTCATGAAGATGATGACGCTGAGTGACGGTCATGTCCCCGGCACGCAACCCTCCACGCTCATAAAAAATACTGGGCAGGTTGCTCCACCGTGTACGGGCGTCCATGTCTGAGAACTCAAATTGAGTCTCAGACAACTGCTCATTATCAAGTGAGCCAAGAAACGCCACGGCCATCGCACGCATATCCTCCGGATTTAGCGGCTGAGCCGCAACTACCGGCTGCACCGCAGCATTTTGGACAGTCCCCGCTTCCTGTGGTAAGCTAAAGGGGATCAGACTGAAAAAACCGAACAAAACAAGTAAGCGACACGCTGGACAGTTCATGAATGAAAATCCCCTTGGATTAGTGCAAGATTGGGGGATGTTACACCAGTGAAATGTTTGGGTTTCGGAAATTGTTGACGTTCACCCCGAGGCAGGAGGGATCCGGTATGGCTTTATATCGAGTCCTGAGTAAACTGTAAAACCCTGAGTCAAACCAGATTGTTGAGAACAATATCGTAGGATACAGACCCGAACCCAGACGATCAAGGTCTGCCCATTCTGGACTAATTGGCGCTTGCACAGAAAATAGAGGGTAGCTTGGTTTAGATCTTATAGTAGGGCTTTCCCGGCTGGTTGAGCTACATTAGCTCGAGTTC